>JAIFLJ010000071.1 GCA_020049135.1 bacterium
TGACTTGAAGTGAGGAAAAAAACAAACTAACCAAAGAGAAATAAACCACCGGAGATTACTGCAATTTTAACAAGGTTTGGGACATCCCCTTAACCATCTCTTTCCAAGTGTGCGAGCTGGACGGGTATAACGACAGGGTGCTGGGCAGGTTTTTCGACCCGGACTCCATCCAAAGGATCTTTGCGGGACTCGCCACCGTCTCTCCTGACTTCTCACCAGAGAAAAAGGCTAACGCCGTCGCAGTTTTCCTCAGATCTGGCGACCCTAGCGTATAAGCCGTCATTGAACTTCTGAGCTTTTGGGAGGTTTTTTAACTAACCGAAGGCTCTCCAAAATCCCGACCCGTTGACACCACCCGCCCATGCATGGGCTTGCTGGATCAAATCGGGTCGGACTTTTCGGAGATCACCGCTGAACTCGGCGGGATTATTTCGCTGGATGGGTTTCCTCTCTCCGCCACTTTAAGCCGCCCTGAATTTGCCCAAGAATGGGGCGAGGGTGGCTACACGCCCGACTGCGAGCTGGTTGCCAAACTCCTACGCTCGGAATGCCCCAACGGCACCCCTCAAATCGGAGCCAAGGTCGTGGCGGACGGCAAACTCTACCGAGTCGCCAAAGTCGGGGAAAGCCCGACAAGCCCGATCCTCTTCCTGTGGCTCGAACGCTCGGGGGTTTCGCTATGACCACCAAGGGTATGCCCATTACATATACCCTTTTCACAAGGCTATGATTTTCGCAAAAATAGATACCTCTAAATTCGACCGAGCACTGGACAACTACATCCGCAAGACGGGCCCTGAGAAAGCGGCGCAGGTCATCTCGTTTCAAGCGCGAAAACTGGTCGAACGGATGATCGCCATGACCCCGCCCCGCTCGCTCGCCCAAGGCCAAACGCGGGTTGAGAAAGACATCCGCAAAATTATCGCGGGGAAAGAAGACGGCCACCTTCGGTTCCTCTACGCAAAATTCGGGCCACGCATCCAGAGCCAAGTGTTGAAGAACAAAAAGGGCGAAGATTACCTCCTCCAGAATGTCACGCTCGACCCGTCAGGAGCAACCATGCGCGACCACCACGCGAGGCAAAGGACAGGAAGTAGGCGGAGGGTCAAACGCAAAGGAGACAAACTTTGGGTGCCCTACGGGAAACTCGAAAGCTACATCGCCCAAAGAAAAAAGAATGTCGGCATGGCGCGGGCGGGGTTCTTGCGTGCCGCGCAAGGGCTCGGGGCGAAAGTTCCCGCATGGGTGAGCAGGCACAACCTCGGCGGCATGAGCGGGTTTGACGACAACCGTTTGGACAGAGAACACCCGTCCGTCACCATCACCAACGCAGCTCCCTCCATCGGCTCGTTCCCGTTCGACAGGCTGCAATCCGCGCTCAATTCCAGAGCGCGGGATATGCAGAAGCACCTGCAAATGATCGTGCAGAAAGGGACGACACTTTTCAAATGAACATTCCCTCACTCGACACAATTGAAACCGCGCTGGCGCAGACCGCGGAGCTTTACAAACTCGATCACCCCGGCTGGCTTTCTGGAGTTAACTTTTATCCGGGCCTCCATACGGGCGAGAAAAAACTCCCGTGCCTCGTCTTCGCTTGCAGTAAAGGAACCGACCCGTGGCCCGGGAGCGGCATCGGCGAGTTTGAGATGCAGGCACTTCTGGTCTGCGAACTGGACAGGGGTGAAGCGTTTTCTGCCGGTGTCGGGGATGTCTCTCGTTTTCTCTCCAACGAGATGATTGTGCGGGACTACCTCTCAGAGTCCGGTGTCAGGCTCTCGGCCTTCCTCGTTGAAAGTTGCGGCAAACTTCGCGACGGCGGGCAGAACGAGACCGTTTACCAGTGGGAACTCAAGGTGCTCGCCAGCATGGACAGTTGACAACGATCCCAACGGTATGAGTTTGAACACTATCCTGAACCTGACCGTAAAGGCGACGCAAACCCGGACGCTCGACCTTTCTACCACTGAAGACATTTTAGACAAACGCTACGCCATGCTCCTCTCCGATGGGATCGGAGCCGGTAAAGCGTCTAAACGCTACGCCGATATTCGCACGCTTCCCCCTGGCACGAGTGAGGAACTTGATCTTAAAACAATCGGAGTTGACCCGTTCGGTGATTCGATCTCTTTTTCAAAAATCAAAGCTCTCCTGATCGCGAACACGGCCACGGTCGCCGGCGACACCCTCACCGTCGGTGGGGCGCTCACGAACCCGTGGGTCTCGTTTGGCGATGGAGAATTTGTCATCGAGCCAGGGGCGGCGGGGCAGCCGGGGGTCTTGTTCATCTACGCGCCTACGGAAGCGGGGCTTTCGGTAGCGGCAGACAATAAAGTTTTAAACATCACAAACAATAGCGCAACCAACCCGATCAGCTACGCGATGATCATCGTAGGAGAATAATCATGGCAACCATCCTCGGCAAACAAGTTCGCTTCGGAATCCCCTCAGGGATCAAATCCTCGGTCGAAACCCTCCTCGGCGAAGGGATCGTCACCGATTTTTCGATCAAACGAAACCGCCAAAAAGACACCCTCCAAGACGAACAAAACGAAACCGTCTCCATCGTTTTTACCGATGAGACCAACGAGTGCGGCATGACGCTGCGCCCTACGGGCACTGGAACGCTCCCTGCCCCTGGACAACAGCTCACAGGCATCGGCACCGTGGACGGCATCAATTTTGACCAAGGGCTTTGTATTGTGGACGAGGGGGTCGAAATCAAATATGCAAACAAGGAAGCGGTTTCCGTCAGCATGGGCTTCACCCATTACCCCGCCATGACGCCATGATTGCCGAGGCCATCCAGTCAGCGCAGTCCCGCACTCCCTCCGCCGTCTTGAACGCGTTCCTCGCCAAGAGCCAGCGAGTGGGCGCAAGGGAACTTTCTATTCCGTCAGCCCTCCATTTTCTCGTGCTCGAAAAATTGGAATCCCCGTTCGTCACCGGTAAATGCGATTGGAAAACCATGACCAACGAAGAGACCTTCCTCCACATCGCCCAGGCCGTAGTCATCCTCTCCACCCCGCCGCAACGGCTCGCCATGATCGCCAACTCTAGCGCCGACCTCCAAGCCGCCATCATGGACACCATGGCGACCCTCTCGCTTCTAGGAATCTCCCAAGCCTTCCAGACAGTCCACGACCTCATCAGTGCCAGCTTCACCACCGCCCTGCCCATGAAGCCTCAAGGATCGGGAGAAGAATACAGCGAAGGCTCCGCTCAAAAAAAAACGGTGGGTTCGGCTGGATAGCCAGTCTTGTCTGCTCGGTAGCGGAATCCTATTCGCGCCCGATCAACGAGGTTTTGCAAACGCCGCTCAATCAGGTTTTCATCATGCAGGCCACCACAGCGTTTCGCTCGGGGATGGTTCCCTGCGGGCTCACCTACACCGAACAGGAAGTCGAGCGGGCGATTCAGCCCTTCCTAAAAACCTAAACTTATGGCTGACCACATCCACATCAAGGTAGGCGCGGACACCTCTGCCCTCGGCAACATCAAGCGCGACCTCCAAGGCGTCCGATCCTCATTTGCAGGACTCTCCTCGGCGATGGGGGCACTCGGTGCAGGAGCCGCCCTCGGCACCATCGCGAGCCAGATCGCAAAAGTCGTCGAAATGGGAGGCAGGTTCAAAGACCTCTCGGCGCAGACGGGCGAATCCGTCTCCGAACTCGTCGTCCTCTCTAACGCCTTTGAGAACGCAGGGATTTCAGCCGAAAAAGTCGGGCCGTCCATCAACCGCCTTCAAAAAGCACTCGCGGGGGTCAACGAAGACGGAGAATCCACCGCCGACATTTTTGCCAAACTCGGGATCTCGGCCAACTCCCTCAAATCCCTCGGAGCCGCCGACCAGATGCAGGCCGTCGGCAAAGCGATAGCCGCCATCCCCGATCCCTCCGAAAGAGCCGCAGCCGCCATGGCTATCTTCGGCAAAAGCGGCGGAGAAATGCTCGCCCTCTTCCGCGACACAGGAGCCATTGACGGAGCCCGCGAAGCCGTTGGGCAATTCGGAAAAGACCTGCAAGAAAATGTGGACGCCCTCGACGCGATGGGCGACGCGTGGGTGAATCTAAAATCGAAGATGGCGGAAGGCGCACTCTCCATCGGCAAAACGCTCGTCCTCCCATTCTTTGACCAAGGCGCGGCGGCTGGCACACGGCGCGGGCAAGAAATTGACGAAGCGGGATCTACCCTCAAAGCAGCCCAAGCACTCAAAACCGAAAAAGAACGCGCTACCCTTCTTGAAACCATCTCAGCAAAACAAGCCTCCATCGAAAAACAAAAACAAACCGCCCGAGGCGAAGAATACGCCCACCTTTCCAAAATGCTCAACCTCTACGAGCAGATCGCCAACGCCGCCGCCAATACCGCCGTCTCCCCCGACGGGACGAAAGACACCATGAGCGACAGCGACATGGAGCAACTCCAAAAAGCGAAGCAATCCCTCCGCAAACTTCAATACCAACAGGCAGACGACGACACCAAACAAGCCATGCTCCAAGAAGACCTCGCTGGATCAGCAGGTATTCTTTCCCACTACACGGGCAAGCGCGACATCGGAAAATCGCTCGAGGTCGCCCCCAGCGTTGCCACTGATTTATTCCGTTATGGCAACGAGAAGGGAGCCAACGAAGTCCTCAAAGCCGCCGAAGAGACGCTCAAAATCCAAGGCCAGATTGCCGAGCTAGAAAAAAAATCAACCGAAGAATCCGAAAAAAAAGCCAAACAAGAACAAGAAGCGCTCGACCGAAAAACCGAGATCCTCGACACCCTCAAACTCGAAACCGAAATCGCCCAAGCCCAAGCCGCAGGCGACCAAGAAAAAGTTCTCAGCCTAGAGCGGCAACTCAAAATCCAGCGAGAAATCCAAACCCTCACCAAGGCGGGCATCACCGACCTTGAACAAGCCCGAGGCCTCGCCGAAGCCATCGCCGATGCTGAGTATCGCCAGGCCAAAAACGCCCTCCTCAAATCCCAAGCCGCAGAGGCCAAATCCAAACTCGACGAAGCCAACCAAGCCGCCCTCGACTACAGCACGGCATCCCTGCGCGGCACTGCCGCCGAGCGCGAACAAGGCAATAAAGCCTACCGAATAGAGGATCTGTTCAAATCATTCTGGCGTGCCAAAGATGAAGGAGACAACACGGGCATCCTTAGTGCCGCCGCCGCCATCCAGCGCGAAATCAACTCCGCCCCAGACCTAGAGACCGACCTCGGCAAAGCAGGCTCCACCGCCAAACGCAACATTCTGGAACAAGGCGGCTCCACCGCCGATGCCAACGCCGCCCAGCGCCAAGCCATATCCAATGCCGCCCAAGCCAAACGCACGCTCGCGCTCCAAAGCAGCCGTATCCTCCGTGAAGGCGACACCGACAGCTACCTCACCGCCTCCGCCCAGCTACGCGAACAAATCAACGCCGAACTCGACCGCACAAAAAACTTCGGGACAAACGAATACGACGCTTTCCGTGGGATGCGGGCCAATCTCGATGACGCTCAGAAAACAGGACAAACCGCCCAACAAAACAACCCCGCCGAGCAACTCGGAGCCCGCCTCGACCAGCTCCAAAAAGCCATCGCCGACCTCGCCGCCAAAATCCCTGCGGCGGTGGCGAATTGACATCGGACTATCAATAAATGCACATCCTCCACGGAGACTACGAAGGGTTGAAACTCCAATCGGGGAGCAGGCTCGCCGTGGACGAGCGCGGGCTCGGCACGCTCACGAGAAAATACAAATGTCTCACGGCATCGGCTGTGAAAAACATCCCGCTACCGGATGCTCCCGACAAGCGGTTCCCTCAGCTAAAACTTTATTGCGCCGATGTGGTGGAGACTTCCCCATTCGGCGAGGTCAACCTCGTCTTCCGCGGCCTCTACAAAAAAATTGAATCGGCGTTTAAACCTCAACTGGTTTCCGTCTCATCATCCATCGCGTCCGTCCGGCGAGAGTTTGTCTACGGCACGAATATGGGCTCCGGTGCGTATCTGGTCACAGACGGTGCTTTGGGGGCTGTTGGCGAAGCTGAAATTATCTATTCGAGCCCGACTTGCTCTTATCGTTACCTGTCGGAGTCTGCGCCATCTGGTGTTGGACATTCCCGCGGTCACGGCGGAGCAACCGTTTTGAAAACTAACCTTTTCGGAGTAGTCGCAGGATTTGAAGTGAGTGTGAAAGTGGATTTGAAACCTGAGTGGGTCATGTCAGGAAGGCAGTCCGCGAAGGTGGGCGATATTTGGGATGTGACCGATACTTATTCAATTGTAGCAGGAAACTGATTATGTCACCAGTTTCGCCACCGTTCAGAATAAGCGCATCGTGGTTAAATAACCTGATCACCGAGGTTAACCAAAACAAGGCTGTGGCAGGAGACGGAATCGAGGTCACTCGTGGTGGTGGTGCCGAGGGTGTTGTCATTTCGATTTCCAAAAAGTATTTGGACGCGCTGGAAAATATCGGCTCCTCCACCGACTATCCTGACATTAACACATCAGGATTCACCGCAGGTGCCTACATCAAAATCGAAGGGAAAAAAGTCAGCGTAGATTTTGCGGCTCTCCTCAAAGACATCGTCGCCGCCTTCGGCGAAGCCGAGATCGAGACCTGCGATGCCACCCTCAAAGTCGCCCAAAAACCCGGAGCGTGAAATGGCGCACAAACTCAAAGCCGGATGCTCCGCGACGCTGTCGCTCTATTTTCAGCACGGGTGCAACTTTGCCGAGTGGAATGTCTATTTCAACGGGCAGTTTCTCGGCTACGCCAACATGAACACAGAAGGCGGGCAAACGGAAGTTGGCCCGTGGCCGATCACCGTCCCGGACTGCAAAGACGACAACGAGTTCAGGTTCGATTATGTCGGATCCACCAACGGCGGTATCCACTGGGGCCCGTTCGCCTCCGTCGAATCTAGCCGGGGCACTTTCGGGTTCGGCGTCACCGGCCCGTCGCTCACCTTCACCTCCAAACGGCTCTGCTCCTGCTGCAAGGACAGTTGACATGAGCCGTTCTATCAATGGCCGCCCCCACAATCACAGAACAGCCCTTGTCTCTCAACTCGCTCGCTCGACCCGGCAAGGTGACGCTCTCCTGCCGCGCAGACGCAGGGGCGGACAGCCTCCAGTTTTACTGGTATAAAACCGACGGTGCTAACCCGACCGAACAGCTCAACGGTGCCTACACGATTGGGAAATTGAGCGTGGTGACCGTTGATGTCACGGCTTTCACTTATGTCAGGTGCCGCGCCCTCAATTATCAGACGGGCGAAAGCACATGGTCAAACACGGCCTCTATCCTGCTCCCGACCTCACCGCCTCAACGAAATGTCATGTCCAACGCGACAACCTATCTTTCGGAAGCCGCGCTCCCCTCGATCTTTTACACGGCTTTTGTCCAAGGCGATTATGCGATCAATTTTCAATGGTTCCGCAGACCGACACCCATCTCGGGCGAGATACCGATCGTCACACCGACAAGCTCTGGCAATCCTGTCCCTTCAGGCGGTGGCACCTACAAGAATGTGATGACTTCGCTCCAGTTGTTGGATGCTTATTTTTCCGATCCGACCCAAGAGTTCTTTGTGCGGGCGACCGCGCAAGTCGGCGACGGCTCTTACCAATCAGCCGATTTCACCCCGATCACCGTTGAAATCAAAGCCCCCACGATCACCGCCCAGCCAAGTTCACTGACGATCAACAAGCCAGGCGCAGTCACCTTGACAATCGCCGCCACGGGCTACGGCAATCATTACCAGTGGCGCGACAGCAATGGAATTTCCGTCGGCACAGATTCTCCGTCCTTCACCTCGCCTGTTCTCCTCTCTTCAACGACCTACACCTGCACCGTGCGCAACATGGCGGGCACCGTCACCAGCAACAACGCCACGGTCACTGTAAACATCCCTCATCCCACCATCACCGAGCAGAGCGCGTCGCCTATCGCGTTGACGCAACCCTCCGCCATCACCCTCTATGTCGTCCCGCACCCAGACAGCTACATCACATCCTACCAGTGGTTCGAAGGGCTCTCAGGGGATACGAGCAGGCCGATAGCCTCCGCAACCAAAAACATCTACTCCACCCAGACGATCTCTTCCTCGACCCACTTCTGGTGCCAAATTTATGGAGAGACACAATCCAATCACTTCAACAGCGCGGTCATCGCAGTCAACCTCGCCGTCGCCGCCCCCGCCATCACGGTCGAGCCAGAAAGCTTCGTCCTCCTGGAATCTGGCAGCGTCCAGCTCTCCGTCGCAGCCACGGGCTACGGGCTCGCTTTCCAATGGTTCGAAGGGTTCTCTGGCGACACCAGCACCCCAGTCGCCGGGAAAAATGAATCCACTTTTATTACCCCGACCTTATCCGCGACGACCTCCTACTGGTGCCGCATCTCCAACGCGGGAGGTTCCGCCAATTCCGAGACGGCCACCGTCACCTTGCCGGGCACCCTCACTTACAATGCCCGAAAACTTTACATGGACATCT
>JAIFLJ010000226.1 GCA_020049135.1 bacterium
TCAGGATTCATGTCAGAAGATGTTCAAACTCCATCCAACAGCAAAATAAACTCTCCGCATCATAGTTTTTAAACGCCCATATTGAGAAAAACATTTTAACCTCACCCACTTTTAATCACACCCCAGAGCACTCTGCGAATGGGATTTAGTTTGATTTCTTCTCTTTCACTTTCTACATTTCGTGAGGCTCGGCGGCATAGACTATGCGAAGGTGCTGGTTTTACTGTCTGCCGATGGGATTAAAAATATGAAAAATTTCAAGATTGTTCAGAAAAAAGCTCTTTCAAGCGATGTTTTTCTCATGCAGGTGGAAGCGCCGCTGATCGCAGAGGCAAGGAAACCTGGCCAGTTTGTAATCGTCCAGCTCGACGATGATTTTGCGGAACGCATACCGCTTACCATTGCCGACGCAAACTCTTCAGCAGGACTTATCACTCTCATTTTTCAGGCCGTCGGCAAAACGACCAAACGGCTGGCGCAGATGAGCGAAAACGAGACCATCCAAAATTTGGTTGGCCCGCTCGGGCTGCCAACGCACATCGAAAACTTCGGCACTGTCGTCTGCGTGGGCGGCGGCATAGGCGTGGCTCCTCTATATCCGATAGCGCAGGGTATGAAAGCGGCGGGGAACAAGGTCGTGGTCATCATGGGTGCAAGAAACAAAGAGCTGCTTATTTTGGAGAATGAGATGCGTGCCATTTCAGACGAGCTTATCATCTGCACCGATGACGGTTCCGCTGGGCGCAAATCTCTGGTTACGGAGCCTCTCAAGGAATGTTGCCAGCGCATCCCGGCACCAAACTTGGCTGTTGCAATTGGCCCGCCTATAATGATGAAATTCTGCGCGGAGACCACGCGGCCTTTCGGCGTTCACACGGTCGTCTCACTAAATACTATCATGGTTGACGGCACGGGCATGTGCGGCGGTTGCCGCGTTAGCGTAGGCAAAGATGTTAAATTTGTCTGTGTGGACGGGCCAGAGTTTGACGGGCACTTAGTTGATTTCGACAACATGATGAGCCGCCTGAAATCATACAAACGGCAGGAGGCTGAAAAACAGCATGTCTGCAACTTGGATAAAGCTTTCGACGCTGCCAAGGTCTGAAAACGAACTCCGCACAAAAAATATGGACGAATTTATCTCTCCCGAAACATTGCAAGAAAACGCGCGTATTGCGCTGGAAGACCTCGGCAAACGGCCCGCTTTGAAACCCAAAGAGCGGATGCAAATAAGTTTGCAGCCCATGCCCTGCCAGTCTCCAGCCGAGCGTGTGAAAAACATGTCAGAAGTGGCTATCGGCTACTTCGATGAACAGGCTCGTGTGGAAGCCATGCGCTGCTTGCAATGCCCAACCCAGCCGTGTGTGAAAGGATGCCCAGTCGAAATTGATATCCCTGGCTTCCTGAAGGCCGTCTCGGAAAACAGGCTCACCGATGCCATCGCCATCATAAAACAGAACAGCCTTCTCCCAGCCGTCTGCGGGCGTGTCTGCCCACAGGAGGAGCAGTGCCAGTCTCTTTGCACCGTTGGCAAAGCCGCAAAAGATGTCAACAAATCAGTGGCCATCGGGAGGGTAGAAAGGTTCGTGGCCGACTGGGATCGCGAACATTCCGGTACGCCATCTCTAGCCATCAAACCTCCCACAGGCAAAAAAGTGGCCGTCATAGGAAGCGGCCCGGCAAGCATAACCGTCGCCGCCGATGTCCGCCGTGAGGGGCACGATGTCACCATTTTTGAGGCGTTTCACAAGCTCGGCGGCGTGCTGCTTTATGGCATACCGGAGTTCCGCCTCCCCAAAAAAATCGTTGATGAAGAGGTGCTCGGGCTACAGGCCATGGGTGTTCATATTGAGACGAATTTCGTCGTCGGACGCACGAGGACACTCAAACAACTAATTGATGATGACGGCTTCGACGCTGTATTTGTTGGCACTGGGGCAGGTCTGCCCAAGTTCATGGGCATACCAGGAGAGAACTTGGTCGGCGTTTTTTCGGCCAACGAATATCTGACCCGTTCCAACCTCATGAAAGCCTACCACAAAATGGCCGACACACCGATATGCGAAAGCCGCAAAGTGGCCATAGTAGGCGGCGGCAATGTAGCCATGGATTCGGCACGCACGGCCATGCGCTTGGGCGCGTCCGATGTTTATCTGGTTTACAGGCGCAGCGAGCAAGAGATGCCAGCCCGCGTCGAGGAAGTTCACCACGCCAAGGAGGAAGGCATCCAGTTCAAGATGCTCACCAACCCTGTGCGGATACTCGGCAACGAACAAGGTCTAGTCACGGGCATGGAGTGCCTTCGCTACGAACTGGGCGAGCCAGATGCTTCTGGTCGCCGCAAGCCAGTGGCGGTCAAAGGGAGCGAGTTTTTACTGGAAGTGGATACCGTAATCATCGCGATCGGCAATGAGTCCAACCCGCTCATCCGCCAAACAACGGACGGGCTAGAGACGAATCCGAGGGGTAACATTGTGGTTGATGAAACTGGGCAGACATCCATGCAACGCGTTTTTGCGGGCGGCGACATCGTGCTGGGCGCAGCTACGGTCATCCTAGCAATGGGCGAGGGGCGCAAAGCGGCAGCCAGCATAAACAAGATGCTTGTCGGCAACGCCTGACAAGGCTTTTTGCTCCGAGATATTGGAACTAGCATTACCATTCTGGAAATACGGCATCATGCTGAACACGGAGTGCTGGGAACGCCAGCGTCCCGCTGGCATCTTGTCGGCGAAAAATCAGAGGATGCCGGCGTGATGCCGGCGTTCCCAGCAAATATGCAGCCGTAAGATTTGTTTAAACGGGGGAGTGACAGGTTATTTATGTAACCGAGCTTGATGGGCAGTGTGTCGCGCTACTTTGTTGCAGTGAGGCTTCGTTGCACCTCAAATTGCGCGAAAAATGGATTGGGTGGAGCAACCGCCAACGAGCCCAGCGGCTTGGGCTTGTAGTCAACAGTAGCCGGTATCTGATATTGCTGGAACGCGAGCGAGTGCCGAATCTGGCATCGCGGGTGTTGGGGTTCGCTTTAAAGCGTTTGTCGGATGATTGGCTTGAAGCACTGGGGGCAGATCGCCTCAGATCAAACATGTGCTTCATGGAGACGCCGTTTGACTTTCAGTCAAGCGCGAGAATTGCTTAAAAAATGAACGATGTGCGGAGAGAATAGATGTTGAAAAAAAGTGGCGCGACTAAGGAGTCATCCATGCATGATCTTGGTTGGCGTAGAATTTGACCGCACTAAAAAGTGCCTCTGCTAGAGGCTGGTGCACGCTTGAAAAACGGTCAATGTTTGATCTTGCTTCAAAGCGGCTCGCCCAAAATCAGATGAAGCAGCCCTGGGGTGATGCGGGCTGACCTGCCTAAGAAATTGCCTTTTGAATAGTGTTGTTGTAAAATGGCTCGCCAAATGAAGAAAACAATAGAGGTGTCCGAGACGGACTGGAGAACATGAAGCTCCTGCACGCCGCCCCTGCTCCTCTGCCGACTGAAACCGTGGCTCTTCTGCCTGCGGAAGTCGGAATCTTTGTCTCAGTCTTGAACGAAGCTCTCGCTCTCTACCGCGAAATCATGACCATCGAACAGCAACTCGCTACCGAAGCGTCTGCGGCACTCACTGGCAAACAGTTGCAGGACATGTCGGAAATGGTGCAGAGGGCAGAACAAAACCTGCCGCGACGCCTCATGGAGATGCGTGCAAGGTTCGGTAGTGTGGACTGGAACTCCGCAGCGTTCAGCCTCCCAGACGCCTACAAAAACTTCTTGCTGGCATCCCCGTCAACCGATACGCCACTGCACCGTTTCCCTGCGCTGGAGCTGGCGCAAATGGTGTGCGCGAAAGGGCGTTTTTCTGCGGAAATGTCGCACTCCCTAGGCGAGGCCAAACGCTTTACTACACTCCTTTTACAAGAATACCAAGCCCATGCAAGGGCATTGCAATCCGCATCAGAGGCTGCCGAAAAAGGTGATTTTTTGGTGGCGGATGAAACCATCAAAAAGCTGAATCCGAGATTTTCAGACCTCAATTACGCGGGCGTCCGCGAGGCCGTTGAAAGGTGTCGCTCATGGATTGATACGGTCAACAGCATCCTGTGTCAGCTTGGCGATGAGGTTATAGGGTGGCGTGGCAAACGGTTTTTTGCCAATCCCTTTGCGGTCGCCGCCGCTAGGAAAGAGACATTGGAAAAATTAAGAGCTTTTCGCCAAGAAATACTGCTCTTTAAAGAGTCGCTCCCAGAAACGCCATCTAGTGAATTCGACAGCGAAGCATCGGAGCTTGTCGAAACGGCTATCGCCCAACTATGGGTCATGCGCAAAGATTTGATCGCGTTCTCCAGCGTAGCGTTGCTTTCCGCATGCCTGCAAGCTTTCATCGTGGCATGTCTCGTCGTCGGTTTTATAGCGGGGCTATACTTTATTTTTTCGAGCTCTTTTTCGGCTGGTTTGCCGCAGGCTTTTTCTGGGCAAGAAACAGCCTCCTCGGCAGCAGAGACGAAACAGGCGGACACCATACGACTTGAAACAGGAAGCCTAGACATTTTCGATAGCGAGGGAGGCGCGATGTATAAAGTGTTCGATGGAGAGAAATTGCTCGCCGAAGGCAGGGCTCCGCGCTTGGTCTCAGGTCTGCCCGCCAAAGAGATTACGGTGGAATTCTTCGCCTCGGAACCCGTCCCTGCTGAATCTGTCCGCCAAACTGTAGTCATCCCAGCCCACGCCACAGCGACTATAGTTTCTCCACTGCCGTTCACGCAGGTATCTGGCTGGATAGGCAAGCCTTTCCAGAACAGCATCGGCATGGAGATGGTGTGGAATGTGGTGGCCAACGGGTGGATTTCTAAAAAGCCAGTTCTCTCCAAAGAATTCATCCAAATACAACCACACGAACGAGCCACGCAACTACAGTTCGACCATGCCGTCCGCTGGGTCAGCATTTCTGACGCGCAGATGTTTTGCGACAGCCTCACTGCGCGGGAACGCACGGCTGGGAGGCTCCCGTTTCAGTTCGCCTACGCTGTCCCTACCGAGCGGGAATGGGCACTTTTTAC
Organism: bacterium; assembly: GCA_020049135.1. Classification (GTDB taxonomy): domain Bacteria; phylum Verrucomicrobiota; class Verrucomicrobiia; order JADLBR01; family JAIBCM01; genus JAIFLJ01. Next base: position 5,049 of record JAIFLJ010000226.1, read on the forward strand.
ACTGTCCGAGATGGAAAAAGCAGCCGTCAGTATGCCGCAAGATGGCGGCGGCTGGAACGAAGTGCTGCTGGAAAGAAAAGTGCTTGGCTATGATGAAGACATGGACGGGGAATGGGCTTCGACTCTGCACACGCCAAATGGCTCCGACCTACTGCTGCTCGGAGTGAAAGGAGCTGAAGGAGCCAGGATGCCACCCAGCCAAAAAGACTTGGTCGGTTTCCGCTGCGTCCTAGTCCGCACGGATGGTCCACGCGGTTCGGAGCGCTTGAAATGCGATCCCGGTTTTTCGCTCCATTGTCAGAACGGTAAAAATGAGGTTGTTTGGGTTGACGACCGCTCTCCGGCAGACCGCGCAGGGCTTTTTACTGGCGACCAGATACTGGAGATGGGCGGTAAAAAAATTCTCGGCGAACACTACTTCAATGTTTACTGCCGGACGCTCGTTCGGGGGATGAAAATCCCCATCAAAATACTGCGCAACCAGACGGAATGGCTTGAGTTGGAATTAAACTTGAACTGAAACAAGTTTAACATAGTGTGGTCAACTCCCCTGCCAAAAAGTCCAAAATGGTTTTGGGCAGGGATAAAAAAAGGAACTTTTTATGATCGTGGTGCTCAGGCCAAATGTCGGCACGCAGGCTATTGACCGTGTGATTGCCGAAGTGGAAAAGTTGGGGTATAAACCGCATCCCGTGCGCGGAGATTTCCAGACGATCATCGCAGCAATCGGCGATGAAACTACACACCACACGCTCGAAACCCTGACTGCATGGCCAGAGGTGGAATCCGTTATGCGCGTCCAAAAAAGGTACAAGCTTGTCACCCGTGAAGGTGGTAAAAAAGAAACCGTCATCAAGGTCGGTGAGCACCTCATAGGCGCGGGTCAGCCTCTGGCACTCATGGCTGGGCCGTGCTCGGTAGAAAGCGAGGATCAAGTCATGCGATCAGCCGAAGCTGTTCGTAAAGCCGGAGCGATCATCCTCAGAGGCGGTGCTTTCAAACCGCGAACCTCACCATACGAATTCCAAGGTCTCGGAGAGGCTGGCCTGAAAATACTCTCGAAAGCGAAACGGGAGACGGGTCTGGCCATCATCACGGAACTCCTTTCCGAAACGGACACCGACCTCGTAGCCGAGCACGCCGACATAATCCAGATAGGGGCGCGGAACTCGCAGAATTTTCAACTCCTCATTAAAGCAGCCAAAACTGGGAAACCGATCTTGCTCAAACGGGGCATGTCCGAAAGGATAGAAGAGTGGCTGCTGGCCGCAGAATACATTTTGGCCGCTGGCAACCCGAATGTCTTTTTGTGCGAACGCGGCATCCGCACTTTTGAGACTTACACACGCAACACACTAGACATAGGTGCTGTGGCGGCTGCGAAACGGGAGTCGCACCTGCCAGTGATCGTGGATCCAAGCCAAGGGTGTGGGCGAGCTGACCTTGTCATTGATCTCTGCAAAGCCGCTGTGGCCATAGGTGCAGATGGGCTGCTGGTCGAAGTCCACCCCAACCCCGCCGAGGCATGGAGCGACGGACAGCAGCAGCTCGACATAGACGGTTTCCGCCGTCTGGTGGAAGCCATTCGCCCAATATGCCTAGCCGTCGGTAAAGTCTGATTTTTTTATGGAACGCATCCTCCTCCTAAACACATCCCACGCCAGTAACCGCATATTTCGGCAGCTCCTAGCCAAAACCGATTTCGCAGCACTCATCGAAAACAAATCCATGGAGCCCATGGAAGTGATCGCAACGGAAAAGCCCGACATTGTGGTCATGGAGATTGGCGAGGAGCCAGTCGAAGACATCGCAACACTGCAAAGCATACGCAAGCTGAAACCGCAGACCCCGCTCATCGCCATATCGGCCAACACAAGCCCCGAAATAACGATGGAGGTGATGAAGCACGGTGCCTACGACATAATGCACATGCCGATAGACACCAACCAAGCGCATTTCCTGATCCACGATGCCCTTGCCACCGTGCGCAGCATCAAGTCTCTGCGGGCAGGCATCAACCCCGTGGCCGATTTCGCCCCAGAAGAAATCATCGGCAACACATCGCCCATGCAGGCCATCTTCAAGCTCATCGGGCAAGTAGCCCCTAGCAACGCCACCGTCCTAATCCAAGGCGAGAGCGGCGTGGGCAAAGAGCTGATCGCCCGTGCGCTCTACAGGCACAGCCTGCGCCAAGGGCGTCCATACATGGCCGTCAACTGCGCGGCCATCCCAGAAACGCTCTTGGAAAGCGAGTTGTTCGGACACGAAAAAGGAGCTTTCACTGGTGCAACACAGATGCGGAAGGGCAAGTTCGAGTACTGTGATGAAGGGACTATTTTCATGGATGAGGTCGGCGACCTGCCGCTGGGCACTCAGGCCAAACTTTTGCGTGTATTGCAGGACGGCGAATTCACGCGGCTCGGCAGCAATATACCGATCCGCGTAAATGTCAGGGTGATCGCCGCCACCAACAAAGACCTTGAAAAAGAAATCGCCGACAAACAGTTCCGAGAAGACCTGTTCTACCGCCTCAATGTCGTGCGCATAGAAGTCCCCACGCTGAGGGAGCGCAAAGCCGACATCCCGGCACTCTGCCTAGCCATACTCAAAAAGCTTGCAGTCAAAGAGAACATAACCGTGACATCGTTCTCAAACGAAACGATGCAGATACTCGAAAACTACTCGTGGCCAGGCAATGTGCGCGAGTTGGAAAATTGCATTCACAGAGCGGCTGTGCTTGCCACTGGCGACACCATCCTGCCACACCACCTACCGCAGAGCCTCTTTGGGACATCGCCGTCCAAGCGCGGGCAGGAGAATGAGTCGGAACTCGTATCGCAGGCTTTCGACACACTCATACGGCATGCGCAAAAAACCCCTGTCCTGCCACTCTTGGATTTCGTCGAGCAGGAGCTCCTCCTGCGCATACTGCGCGAGACACACGGCAACCAGCTCAAGGCATCCAAACGCCTCGGCATGGCGCGTGCGACGCTGCGCAAAAGGATTGACCAGCTCGGCATCATGGACGATTTCAAATAGGCGGGGACAGCCTGAGCTGGCAAAGCCAGTGCCAACGGACGACTGAGGTGGACTCCGAAATTCGAGCCAGTGGATAAGCGATAGAAATGGTGGTGTTGGGGTGTATAAAACACAAACAAGAAAGAGACACTAATGAAAGCCAAACTCAGAAGACATGATGCCACCTTTAAATCCCGTGTAGCCCTTGAACCTCCTGTATAACTGGATGCAACAGTCTGTTTTGGAATAAGTTGTGACAGCGTGTTTTCGGGCTTATGCCGCAGGATTTTTTTATACCCCGAAGGGGTTTTCTAAGTCAGCCTGGGGTTGCCCGTCCGCGGGCTACCCCAGGTACAATGTAAAAACGGAACAACCCTGAAGGGGTTGAA
>JAIFLJ010000099.1 GCA_020049135.1 bacterium
ATATCGTTTTTCTCATGGATTTACTTGCCTCGAAAAATGCTGATAAAATGAGTTTGTGCTCATACGGCCAAAAAATTTTATTCGAAGAAGATTTTTTTAAAAGCATTTTTTCCAGTAGTAAAGGCAGTGTGTCGCACATTTATAATGGCCGACTCGGACTCCCTCACTTAACTGTAGCGAGCCCCATATGTGATAAGAGCGGTGCGGTGCGCGGCATTTTAGGTTTAGACATACATCCAGATAAGCTGGAAACGGTCCGCGCCAATGCACGGCTTACAGTTCTGGGCTATCTCATGTTTGCTGCAGTAGTTTTTTTGGTCTATTTTTTCTACCGCAACCAGACAGCGCATCTGATAGGAACAAACATTTTGGCCAATGAGCTAAACCATAAACTTTCTCTAGTCGTGGAACGGAGCCCTGTTGCTCTAATGATCACCGACTGCCACGGAAACATCGAATATGTGAACGGCGAATTCGAGCTGATGACAGAGTTTCCAAGAGAAGAAGTGATGGGGAAAAACCCGCGTATTTTGCGTTCTGGGGTAACTTCGCCAGATGTCTATGTGGAGTTGTGGCGGACGATTACTGCCGGGAATGTCTGGAAAGGTGAAGTTTGCAACAAGAAAAAAAGTGGGAGTCTCTACTGGGAGCATATTTTGGTCTCCCCGCTAAAAAATGAAAACGGAGAGACCACGCATTATGTCAGCGTTAAAAAAGATGTCACAGACCGAAAGGCACTAGAGGAAGAACTCAAGAGCAGCGATGCGTTCAGCAAGCAGATAATCGAAAGCAGCCCAAATTGCATAAAGGTTCTGGACATGCAAGGGCGTCTGCAATTCATGAGCCAGTCGGGGCAAAGAAAACTCAAAATTGAAGACATCACACAGTTTCTGGGGATGCCGTATATTGAGTTTTGGACAGGGAGCGAAATGAATGCTGTCAAGGCAACTTTGGAGCAGGCGTTAAAAGGCAAACCTAGCGGTTTCACCGGCTTTTGTCCCACTTGCGATCAAGTTCCCAAATGGTGGGATGTCCAAGTATCTCCCATTTTTGATCCGTCTGGGAATGTGTGCATGCTGCTGGTGGTCTCACGCGATATCACTGAGCGAAAAAAGATGGAAGACGATCTGCTTGAAGCTAAAGAGGCGGCGGAAAAAGCAAACCGCGCCAAGAGCGATTTTCTGGCCATGATGAGCCACGACTTGAGGACTCCGCTAAACGCGATCATTGGGTACTCTGATATTCTTTCTGAAGAAAAAAATCTGACGGACGCACAGAAAGAGCAGATTGGAACTATATCGTATTGCGGCAATAGCCTGCTTTCACTCATAAACGATATTCTCGATATTTCAAAAATCGAGGCAGGCAAATTGGATTTGGTCAACGAGCCGTTTGACCTGAAAACCCTTCTGGAAGATGTGTGCCGCACCCTTGATCATCAGGTGCATAACAAGTCTCTTTTTTTGAAAACAGAGGGCATGGAAAAAAGTTCGCGTTTGCTTGCTGATAGCGGGAGAATCAGGCAGATTCTTTTCAACCTTCTTTCCAATGCTATTAAATTCACAGAAAAAGGCGGGGTGCTAATCTGCGTCAAAAAAGAAAAACGCCCTGATGGGAAGCTTTTTTTCAAGCTGGAAATTAAAGATACAGGCGCTGGTATTCTGCCTGAAGAGTTGGAGAAGCTGTTTGCACCATTTTCGCAGTCAGAGTCTGGACGACGCAAGCATGGTGGAACAGGGCTGGGGCTAGTAATATGCCAAAATATTGCCAGAAAAATGGGTGGCGATGTCGTCCTTGAAAGCGTGCTCGGCCAAGGCACTCGCGCAACATTTTCGTTCGAGGCACTTCCTGATAACAAGCAACCAAAAGTGATCGCTACCGTAAGAGAGGTAATACCGCGCAATGAAAAAGTGCGTGTTCTAGTCGTGGACGACATGCCATCCAACCAGCGGCTTTTCAAGACTATATTGAACAACATCACCCCGCATGTGGATACGGCATCCAGCGGAGTAGAGGCTGTGACTATGGCGGAACAATCGGTTTACACGCATTTTCTGGTGGACATCCTAATGCCCGAAATGGACGGCGTCGAATGTATGAGGCAGATCAAGCTCGTGCATAAATCAAAAGCACTTTATGTGACATCTACAGCCCTAGTGATGGCAGAAAGCAAGGAAACATATCTGGAAGCTGGTTTTGACCGCTACATAAGCAAGCCCACCAACTTGGATGAGTTCAGAGATATATTTGGAAATATTTCCTGACAAGAAACCCGCGCCACCCCCTTTGAAAATAGAAGGGAGCGGCGGCATCTTGCCGCCGAAAGAAGCAGGCAAGGATGCCAGCACCACATTTTCATCTTTTGTGGTGTTAGCCAGAACATGGTGGCTCATCCTTCTTTCATCCCAGCTCTAGGATGGGCTTTGCGGTAGCTTTTCTGTAGCCGTTCCAACGAGACATGCGTATAAATTTGCGTGGTGGAGAGCGAGGCGTGACCGAGCATCTCTTGCACACTCCTCAAGTCAGCCCCCCTGTCCAGCAGGTGCGTGGCGAAGCTGTGCCTCAGTTTGTGCGGGGTTATTTTTTGATCAATACCGCAGTGTGCGAGATATTTTTTCAGCAGTTGCTCGACCGCCACCGTGGTCAAACGCCCCTTGCGCGTCTTGTTCAAAAAAACGGCACCGCGCATGGGATGCATGCTCTCGTGCCAGTATTTTTCTAGCGCGTCCAAGGCCAGTTTACCGATCGGACAAAGCCGCATTTTCGAGCCTTTGCCAGTCACCCTAGCCACGCCTGTTTCTATATTGATATGCTCCATATTCAGCCCGACCAATTCGCTCACGCGCAACCCCGCGCTGTACGCAGTTTCAAGCAGGGCGGCATCTCGGCTCGGCACCCAGTGCGGACACTGTTTTTTGCGCTCCATTTTTAGAGGTGCCTCAAGCAGCGCGGCCACCTGCGCTTCAGTCATGAAAACTGGAAGTTTTTTTTCGAGCTTGGGCAAATCCATGTCGGCCAGCGGATTTTTTGCGATTTTATTTTCCTTTTGTAGCCAGCGGTAAAACGAGCGCAGCGCGGAAAAATGCTGTCTTATGTGGGTCTTGGCGTGGCCTTTTTTCGTGAGGGCGTAAAGGTAGCGTCTGAAATCCGCCTGTCCAAATTCAACCCATGCACGCCCGCTAGGGCGCAGGAACTCCCGGGCATCCAGCAGTATGTCGCGGTATGCACGGAGCGTGAGAATGGCACGCCCGCGAGCACCATCAAGGTGCGCCAAGAAACCTTCGGCCAACTCGTCAAGAGGCGGAAGTGGATTTTCTTTTGGTCGCGGTTCCATGGCTTCGTTTGCCCCGCACAACTCTGGCTGGGCTGCCCGGTTCTTTGGGGGGACGCGGCGGGCGGGGCGGGAAATCGAAGATAACCTTCTTAGTTTCGTCCAGCTTCAGGAAGGCCGAAAAAGGGCGTCTCGTGCGCATAGACCAGAACTGATCCAGAAGGTCTGTTTTGCCTTCGGCCAGAAGTTTTTTTACCTGCTCAAGCGAGATATTGCGACCCAGTATTTTTTTACTCACCTTGAATCGGCAAGTAGGTTTCTCGTGAGTGGTGTGTTCGCAGATGTAACCTAAGTGCGTCTCAAAAACTCTCCCGCCATCCACTGGACAAACTCCTATGGGCACCAGTGTCTCCAAGTCGAGCTTCTGCCCATGTTCATCCACGGGGGCGTTGTCGAACAGCAGTTCCACCTTCCACTCGTCATTTAGTTTGAGTGATGCGGAAAACGGCTTTTTCGTCCGTGCACTCATGAAGCCAGTGAGCGGTCCGACCATCCTTTTCCGTATGAGTTCTTCAACTTCCGCCCTCTCAATCTTGCGCCCAGAAACTATTTTCCAAATAATGAAATCGCCTGTGACAGACTGGTAGGTCTTGTAAGTTTCTACCATGGCAGCTCCGTCCACAGGGCTTTTTATGTCGAGCGGCAGGGATTCAAATTGTGAATCTTCGAACGATTTGGCTTTGTGAACGATATCTTTCGTCACAGCCATAATGTCCTTCATGAAAGTTTTTCTGGAAAACTTCCCTTGCTCCATTTCGCGCAGCTTGTGCTCCCATTCGCCTGTCATGGCTGGTGATGTCAACTCTTTGATCTCAATGCCTTCCAGCAACTCCACGAGTGCCATGCCTTTTGCGGAAGGGACAAGGTCTCGCCCCTCACGGGTGATGTAGAGTTCTTTGAGCAGCGATTCGATGATGGCCGCCCTCGTGGCGGGCGTGCCGAGGCCGCGCTCTTTCATCGCCTCGCGCAGGTCATCGTCATCAAGCAGTTGCCCGGCCGTCTCCATGGCCGTGAGCAGCGTGGCTTCCGTAAAACGGGCGGGCGGGCGGGTATGCAACCCTTCGGCGTGTATGTCCACAGTCCGCGCTTTCTCGCCCTCGACCACTGGTGGTGTTTTAACATCTTCCAGCATCTCTTCCTTGCCGTAAACAGCCAGCCATCCGGCATCGCGGAGTATTTTGCCTTCCGTCTTGAACGGTTCGCCTTCCACTCGCGTGATGCGTGTCGTCACCTCGAATTGTGCGGACGGAAAAAAGACCGCCACAAACCTTTTCGAGATCATGTCGAATAGCCGCTGTTCGTCGGCATCGAGGCCAGATGCGTGCTGCCCCGTGGGGATGATAGCAAAGTGATCCGAAACTTTGGCGTTGTTGAAAATGCGCTTGTTCGGACGCACCCATTTTTCGCCCAGCACACGCGCAGCGTGCGCTGCAAGTTGGCCGCCGTTTTCTTTGATAGCACTCAAAGTTTCCTGCGAAACAGAAATGTAGTCTTCGGGCAAGCAACGCGAATCCGTTCTAGGATAGGTGATCATCTTGCGCTTTTCGTAGAGCGACTGTGCTATTTGCAGCGTGCGGCGTGCAGGGAAACCAAATCGTCCGTTGGCCTCGCGTTGAAGCGAAGTGAGGTCGTAGAGCATCGGCGGTGCCTGCGTGGTCGGCTTTTTTTCTTCCGTGATTATGCCGGGTTTGCCCTCGCATTTTTTAACGATCTCTTCGGCCTTGGCCATGTCCCAAATCCGTTCAGCCTTCAGAACAGAAAAATCTTCATCACGGTCTTGGCTTTGCGGCTTTTTGAATTTTTCGTCAAACCATCGGCCAGCATATTCCCCGTTTTGAATTTCAAACACTGCATTGACTTCCCAGAACGGCTGGCTCTCGAAAGCGCGGATGCGTTTTTCGCGTCCGCAAAGCATGGTCAGCGTCGGTGTCTGCACGCGCCCCACGGTGGCTTTCTGTTTGCCTTTCGATCCGTAGAGACGCCTCGTGAACGCCCGAGTCCCGTTGATGCCGATGAGCCAGTCTGATTCGCTACGGCAGAGTGCTGCATCTGCTAATGGGTCCAACTCTTTGGAGTCGCGCAGCCGCCCGAAACCGTCACGAATGGCCTTGGGTGTCATCGAAGAGAGCCAGAGGCGTCGAACGGGTTTGGTGTTTTGGGCGAGCTGGCAAATGTAGCGAAAAATAAGCTCACCCTCACGGCCGGCGTCACAGGCATTCACTATCGCTGAGACATCTTTGCGGTGGATGAGTTTTTCCAACATTTTGTAGCGTGCCTCGGTGTCCTCAATGGGTTTGACTTGGAAAGTTTCAGGGAGGATCGGCAGTGCTTCGAGCGTCCAGTAGCGCAGCTTTTTATCTATGTCGTCCGGCATGAAAAGCGTGACGAGATGCCCTATCGCAGAGCTGATCACCCACTCATCATTTTCGAAATGATCCCCTTTTTTTGGGACTTTCAAGCAACGGGCTATGTCCGTGGCCACACTCGGTTTTTCTGCTATTACCAATGTTTTCATTCGCACACTCTTGTAAAATATTTTCCGGGGAGGGATTTGACCCGTCTCTTGATTTCAAGGTTTAGCAGTATAGCGGAGACCTTAGAAACGGGCAACCCGCAATTTCTGGTGATTTCGTCTATCGCACATTCCCCTGTTCCGACTGCGTCCCACACCACCAGATCATCGCCCTCAAGCCCTCCGGCCTGTTTTTTTTCTGTTGGGCCGGTAGATTGGCTAGGGAAAAGGAACTCGAATTCGGAGAGGACATCCCCCACCTCCTCAACAAGCCGCGCCCCCTGTTTTATTAGCTGGTGACAGCCCCTAGCGTCTGGCGTGTCTATGCGCCCGGGCACAGCAAAAACATGCCGCCCTTGATCCAACGCCATGCGAGCAGTGATCAGTGCCCCGCTATTGACAGCGGCTTCCACCACTAGCACGCCCATGGAAAGCCCGCTCACCGTCCTGTTCCGTATGGGAAAAGTCTGCCGATCAGGTTTGGTGCCAACAGGGAACTCAGAAACTACGGCTCCAGCAGCCGCAATTTTTTCAGCGAGCGCTTTATTTTCGGAGGGATAAACTTGGTCTATCCCGCAGCCCAGCACGGCCACAGTTCTCCCCTTTGCCGCTAGAGCACCTTCGTGCGCGGCGGAGTCTATGCCACGAGCCAGTCCGCTTACCACGGTTATCCCCGCGTAGGCCATCTGAAAACTAAGCTTGCGTGCTGTCTCTTTGCCATAGTAGCTAGGGGAACGGGTTCCGACGACGGCCACGCCCTTCTGGTCTCGCGCAAGCAGGCTGCCACGGATGTAGAGTGTCAGCGGGGCGTCGTAAATGTGGCGCAGGCTTTCGGGATAAGCCTCGTCTGCTTGGGTCAGAATTGTTGCGCCGCACTGTTTGGCGAGTTCTTTTTCGCGGGTCGGGTCGGCCAGCTTTTCCCAGCCGTATATTGTTTCGGCCAGTTCGTTGCCTATGCCTTCTACTTGTTTCAGGCGCGAGGATGGGGTTTGCAAAACTTGCGACGGAGACCCGAATGCCTCTACTAGACGGCGTGCACGCACTGGCCCCATGCCGGGCAGGAGGTTCAATGCCACATAAGCTTCTGAATCGTTGATCGGCATGTTATTATCAATAAAATCGAACTTGGCGCACAGTTCTGTTTATCCCTTGCAAACTTCGACAGCTTCTCGGATATCGTCCAAGGTTACTTTTTCTGAGACATAAGCATCCCCGATGTTCCCCGCCAAAACAAAACGGATTTTGCCAGACGCAAATTTTTTATCGCGCATGAGGACTTCCATCACAGAGTCTGTATCCAACTTATTCCAGCAGAGCGGCAGGCTGTGCAAAGCCATTGCGTCTGTGATTTGTTTGGCTTCAGCAGGCGAAAGCCCGGCGTGCCTCACGCTCAGGAAAATTGAACCGACCATCCCTATGCTGATGGCTTCCCCGTGCATGAGCTCCGAGTATCCGGCGCAAGCCTCCACGGCGTGCCCAATCGTGTGGCCGAAATTAAGGAGCATCCTCAAACCAGTTGTTTCAAACTCATCGGCCTCGACGATGGAAGCCTTGATTTCGCAGCACCGTTTTATGGCGTGGCTCCAATCCTCTGGCACGCCGCGAGCCATCATGGTTAAAAGCGAAGGGTCGCGGATGACTCCTGTCTTGATGATTTCGGCCACGCTGGCCTGCAAATGCCGCAGCGGCAATGTTCCCAGAACATCCGGATCCGCCAAAACAAGAATGGGCTGATGAAAAGCTCCTACCAGATTTTTACCTTCTTTTAAATTAACAGCCGTCTTGCCACCGACGGAACTATCCACCATGGCAAGAAGTGTTGTTGGAATCTGAACATACGGTATGCCGCGCATGTATAGGCTGGCTATAAACCCTGCTGCATCGCCCACAGCACCACCGCCGAGTGCCACCACCAAGGACGATCGGTCGAAGCACTCTCTGGCCATCTCGGAAAGAGCCCGCTCCACCTCAGAAAAATTTTTTGCCAACTCCCCATCAGCTAGGTTGATCTGTAGCACAGACACACCAGCCGCACGCAGGCCAGAAACCAATTTTTTTCCATGCAAACCCGCTATTTCCGAATGTGAAATGAGGGCGACTTTTGTGTGACCCAACTCGGCTATATGGGTGGCAGCCGATTCAAGGATGCCATGGCCAATGTGAATTGAATAACTTTTAGACCCAAGATTTACCCGAACATGCTCCATCTGTCATAAATGCCTTATTCCTATCCAATCCGCAAGCAAATCATGTATGCAACATTTTGACTCATGATCCGCTCACAAATATATCAGGAACACGGAGTGAAGATTTTTGGCCACAGATTAATTCAGATTTTAAGAGATTTTTATTTTTCCACAAAGATCACAAAAGGCACAAAAACGGACTGCGTCCCAGAATCTTCCTCTGTGTCATCTGTGATCTATGTGGTTAAATCTCTTTTTTCTCTCACGGAGGCACGGCGAACACGAAGGGAAGATTTAATGCGTGGATTCACAATCTTCATTCTCCTGTATAACTGGATGCAACAGTCTGTTTTGGAATAAGTTGTGACAGCGTGTTTTTGGGCTTATGCCGCAGGATTTCTTTATACC
>JAIFLJ010000203.1 GCA_020049135.1 bacterium
CCATTAAGTCAGCAACTAAACCCTCGCTTGGGTGGGGAAAAGAGAATCATTTGCTCTCATGTTACTCGGGAGAAACCCCTTTCTCCTACGAGTGGTAAAACTCAAAAAATCCATTTTGAAAACTCGCGTCGCGCTAACTTGACGCGTATGCCCTTTGGGGCTTCAGAACCTCCTCTTCCGTTTTCCATTTCGTGTATTTTGCGTATTTCGTAGTTAAAAATCTTCCTCTGTGCCTTTTGTGCTCTATGTGGTTAAATCTCTTTTTCTTTCGAAATTCGTTTTCGATTTCGTTATTCGATTTCCTCCCACTTCTTCCTGTTAGCTTCTTCAATCTGGCACACCACCAAGGTTGTTATGCATTGCAATGATTTAGGCAGCTTTACAAACACCTTGAAGATGCTTGCTAATAAGTTTTTAGCTGCATAACTTATCAATGAACTGCCAAGGTAAACTAGGGCGGCGAGTTTTGATTTATGAAAAAGCATTTTTTAATGGTGGCAATGGCGTGTGCCTCCGTCTTGATCATAGGTGTGGAGAGAGTGCCTGCCCAACAAGGGGGCGTCTCACAGATTGAGCAGTCGAGGCAGGAGCAGGCCAAGCAAAAACTGAAGGGCGGCGTAGCATCACAGCCCATTGATACTTGGGGCGAATCAGCGCCAGCAACAACTGGCGATGCCGACTTGGGCGTGCAACAGATTTTGAAAGAAAAGAAAAAGGAACGCCCGCTGACATTTTTCAGCGACTACTCATGTTTTTACACTGATAACGCAGCCATGACGGCAGCTAACCCATTTTTTGATTTCATGCAGGTGGGCACTGTCGGGGCGAGTTACCAGCACACTTTTACGCCTCTGTTTTTCGGTGATGTTACATACCGCCACCAGTTTTTCAGGTACTCGAACCACACGGATTTGGCGTTCGATGTCACCAACCCTAGCTGCGGACTTACTTATGTGGCTAAGGATTGGTGGGAGCTGGCATTTTACACCCGCTACGACTACACGAGGTTGACTTATGGCAACAGCGATAACGAGCCATTGGGTGGAGCTGAAGGAACCGAGTTTTACAAAAACCACGATGTCACCGTCGGACTGCAAAAAATGTTTGAACTTAGCAAGGCGCAGCACATCTACGCTGGCACGGCAGCCAAGTTCGGCATGACCGACTACCGCGAGCCTGATCAGGTGGATCCTCAGCGGTATGAGTACTCTGCCACGGCTGGCTACACGCTAGATGTGTCGCGCTGGTTCCAGACGGGCGTCAACTACCGTTACGCATACAACGATTACATCATGCAATCTGGGCGTGCTGATGGGAATCAAGTAGTCTCGAATAACTACGCATTCAAGCTGACGGAGTGGGCAACCATTAACTTATCGTGGTCTTTCACACAGAATATTTCTAACCGTTCGGAAAGAAACTACAGGAACCTCAGTGCAGGCGGTGGACTCGCCATGAATGTTCGCTTTTGACCAGAGACATTATGGAAACAAAAAAACATTTTTCAAATAAATGCAGCACATTGCTGCTGTTTCTTACCTTCTTTCTTTTGGGCGGGTTTGTGCTCCACGCCGCCCCGCTGAAAGAAGCTCAGGTGACGCGCATCCTCAATGATGTTGGTGTCGTGGCTCCGGCAAAAACAACACGCCCCGCAGTGCTGAACGAAAAAATATCCGGAGCAAACGAGGTGAGAACCGGGGAAAAATCTAGGACGGAACTCCTTTTCACCGACCAGACATTGGCTCGGCTCGGCGCGAACTCTATCTTCAGCTTCACTAACGGCACGCGCGACATGAAGCTAGACAACGGAGTCATACTCCTACAAGTGCCTAAAGGTGCTGGCGGGGCAACGGTCAAATCAGCCGCCGTAACCGCCGCTATCACTGGGACAACAATCATGATGGAAGCCGCTCCAAGGCAGGCCGTCAAAGTTATCGTTTTGGAAGGGACGCTCAGGCTTTTCCTGAACAACCGCATGGGCGAATCCACGCTCATCAAACCGGGAAATATGATCATCATGAGCCCAGATGCGAAAAAATTACCCGAGCCTGTCCCCGTAAACTTAGACCGACTTTACAAGACCTCTGGCCTGATAAACAAGATGGGAGAAAAGAGCGAGCCAGCCGCTTCCACAACATCGCCGACCGGGACTGCTGCGCCGCCTGTGGCTGGAACAAATCCTCCAGCTAAAGAAGATAATTTCAACCACGAGCAAGTCAGGCCGTCCATACAGCAACAGACATTAGCTATTTCTAGGGGGGCGTTTGATGTGACACCTTTATTCATAGCTGGGACAGGCACTGAGTTACGACTAGACCCTGGAGCGATAAACAATCTGGTAACGCTCAAAAACCAAGCCGACAGGACGGTTTCCTCGGGCGATTTGGTCACACCCCCACCGCCTAACGGAACAACGCCAGTTATCAGACATCCTGGAACTGCCAGACTGGATTCATCGGCTGTTTTGAATGGACTTACCCCGCCGATACTTACTACTTCTTCTGGGACATATCAGGGTTCAGTGTATCGTGGAGTAGTTGGGGATCCAGCATTCTTGACTTGGGCTATGGGATCGCAGGGGTCTTTTTCCAATAGAGGCATCCCGACAGATATTGACTCCTACACGCCAGCACTTTTATTTGCGTTTGATTCCATAGAAATATCTGGAGGCATGACATTCAACATGCTCGACAGCAAATCAGTCGGATTCTTAGCCATGTCGGGCGACATAACTTCTGGCTCATCGAACGGAACCGTAAATATAATCGGGGCTGGCGGCATCCCCATCAAAGGATTCTTTTTGGGCACAAACGGCAACATGACTTTGGACAGCACCCTTACATTCAACACTTACACCACCGACATGTGGCTTCACGCCAGAGGGGCGCTCTCTGATATGAACATCAACAGCACATTCACTATGGGCGGCGGAACACTGCTTGCCGAAACAACACGCAACCTAGATTTCAGAGGGAACATCACAGGTGCTTCTTCGGTTGAATTCAACGCACTGGGAACAACCACCGTAGCGGGCAACAACGGCATACAGGCTGGCGATGTGCAAATAACAGGCAACCGCGTAAATATCGGTTCGGCATCTTCGCCCACCATTCAAGGCGGCAGCACATCCAGCAGCAGCGGTCGTGTCCGCATAGAGGGCAAAGCAAGTGCAAGTTCAGCCGTTTATGTTGGCGACTCTTCGATAATCAAAGCACTGACGAATATGTCCACGCAAGCGCTTGTCGAGATAGTAAGCACCAACGGCGGCAACATCATTGTCGGCCCTGCGACTGTCAGTGCCAACTACAATGCGGGATCGGTTTACAGCAACGGCAAGGTGGAAATCAAAAACCAAGGTTCTGGGAATGTAAGCATTTCAAGTGCATCCATAATGGCCGAAACAATTCGTATAGGTGCATTGGGCGGCAACCTGACAGTCGGCAACTCCACTCTCAACGCTGGCTCAGGAGGCAACATAAAACTCCACGCATACAACACGCTGACTTTTGGTGCAGGCGTGCAGATGAGGGCGTCCAACATCGTTTTGAGTGCTGGCTCAATCGTCTTTTCTGGGGGAACTGTTGACTTGATGAGCACAAACCCGAACATCACTGTTTACAGACTCGGCGGCACTGCTCCCTCAGGCATAAATTTTGTGAATGGCTCGCCAACAATAACAGACAATCCAGTCGGCTCTCTCCCATCATTTTAACGGCCTGTCGAAAACCCACTCATGGGGGGAAGTTTAAGTTTAAGAGTTGAAGGGTTGAATAGTTTATTGGGAAAACGCACTGTGCGGAGCTGGATGCGGAATTGAGACTAAACATGGCAAACAACATGCGCCTTGATGTAACACACCTGTTCGACTCATATCGCGAATGTGCAAGGCATCTTCGCAATACAGCATTTTCAACACGCGAATCCAAAGACTGGCAAGTGGTTGATGATTTTCAAGAAATCGCCCGCCTCCTTTTTGAAAAGCTAGTTTTGCAGCGCGTTGCTGCCTCAAACGGTGAACATCCGCTGGCTGCTATTGAAGAAAACCGTTTTTTGATAGAACCGTCGGGCGCAGGTATGAACGCGCTGGTTTCGCGAGATGCAGCAGAACCTGGCTACTGGGATCATCCTGTAAACACGCTCATGAAAGGTGAAGCCGTCCTTTCGTTCCAAGATTTTTTCGACTGGGACGAGCACGGCCTGTGCGACCTGCGATACTACCGCGCAAAAATTATTGAGTCGGCACGGTATCCAGAAATCACTGGACACGAGGCTCTGGTAGAAACCACGCACGCCAAGATTATATTCTACGGCTCGCCACCTGAACCCAGCACCAACCCATGCGCGACACCAGATAAAACGCTAGAGGCAGAAAAAATACTACGCGAAGAAATTGCTCAATTTGGTGGACGAATCCACGCCGAACTCGTCCCCCTTGCAAAATCCCAGCACATGGAGGCATACGAGATAAACTCTCCATCTGGCGCGGCATATAAAATAGAAATTCAATTTCTTTGGGATAGCCAGCCAGGTGGTGTCATACGCATTGCAGGAAGTGTCAGCATCGCTGGTCACCATCCTTCACCACTCTTCTCTGACATGCTGTTGGTCATGCCAATTCCTTCCTGATCTGGATGAAGTAAAGACGCAAGCGTGATAATTCGGTTTTCTTAAAATATGTGTGAATCTGTGGCTAAAATTATTCCCTATGTGAGAGGGAAAAAAGATTTGACCACATAGGGCACACATAGCACAAAGGCGCAGAGAAAGAGGATGTTTTTAAACTCTTCAACCCTAAACATTTCAACTTAAACTTTTATAACACGCATTGCGTCTTCCCTTCGTAATTCGTGATTCCTTGTTCGTTATTCGATATTCAAAAAATCTTTGACACCGACTCCGCCATATTAGATTCAGCCAATATTTTCGAAGTTCTTTGCACTGGCATCAAGCTCCGCCCACCGTTTGTATGCGGTGGCGATAGCCGTTTCTAGGCCAGTGAGTTCCTTCTTCGCTTCAAGTAAGTCCGCCGTGTTTTTCTGGTAAAGTTCCGGCTCGCCAAGTTTTACGGTGAGCCCAGCCATCTTCCGCTCCATCTCTTCAATCTGGACTGGCAGCCTTTCAAGCTCGGCTCGTTCGCGGTTCAGCATCTTTTTTGGGCGCTCTTTTTTCCACTGTTTTCCAGTGGCAGTCTCTTGGGCTGGTGCAGTGGCATTGCCCGAGGTGTCGGCAGCATCGCGTGCATGGCGCATGCGGAGCCAGTCCTGGTAGCCGCCTGGATATTCGCCGACGATGCCATCCCCTTCAAAAACAAGAAGCCCGCTCACGACATGATCCAGAAACTCCCTGTCGTGCGAGACGAGGATGAGCGTCCCTTCGTACTCGACGAGCAAGTTCTCTAGCAGCTCAAGCGTTTCGGCGTCGAGGTCGTTGGTCGGCTCGTCGAGGACTAGGACATTGGCGGGCTGGAGAAAAAGTTTTGCCAGTAACAAACGATTCTTTTCTCCACCCGAAAGCCACTTGGCTGCCATGCGGATTCGATCTGGCGGAAAAAGGAAGTCCTGCAAATATCCTCTGATATGGCGTGATTGCCCTTGGAACTGCACCATCTCGGAGAGCCCAGCAACATTTTCGGCTACAGTTTTCTCGCCGTCAATTTCTCCACGGAGTTGATCCAAGTAAACAATTTGGAGCTGCGTTCCTAAAACTATTTCACCATCATTCGGGGTAAGCTGCCCCAGAAGGAGGCGCAAAAGAGTTGTCTTGCCGCAACCGTTCTTGCCCAAGATGCCGATTTTATCTCCGCGCCAGAGGACGGTTGAAAAATTTCTGATGATTGGGGTTTCGCCGTACTGGAACGAGGCGTTTTTGACTTCTGCGACTTTCTGTCCAGAAATTGATCCCGCCTGTATTCCGATGCGTGCCGTGCCCTGCCGCGTACGGCGGTTCCGGAACTCATCGCGCATTCTCTCCAGTGCTTTCACCCTGCCCTCGTTGCGTGTGCGCCGGGCTTTGACGCCCTGCCGCAGCCACGATTCCTCCTGCGCCAGCTTTTTATCGAATGTAGCCCACTGTTTTTTCTCGGCCTCTAGCTGCGCGGCGCGGCGTTCTAGGTAGGCATCGTAATCGCAAGGCCAACTGGTCATCCTGCCGCGATCCAGCTCGACAATGCGCGTGGCCAGTCTGCGGAGAAAAGCGCGATCGTGCGTCACGAAAAAAAGAGCCATTTTTTGCCGCAACAAAAAATCTTCCATCCATAGAATCGTCTCCACATCTAGGTGGTTGGTCGGCTCGTCCAGCATCAGGACATCTGGCCGTCCTGCAAGTGCGCGGGCTAGGAGCGTCCGGCGTTTCAGTCCACCAGAAAGCGAACTGAAATCAACCTCTGGGAGCAACTCCATCTCGTCCATGAGAGCGTCAAGACGGCGGTCGGTTTCCCACTGTTCTTCGTGGTGATCTCCGCACACGCCAGAGTGGATCACATCGCCCACGCTCCCCACCAGATCATCTGGTATATCTTGTGGAAGAAAAGAGCAGGCCGTGCCGGGAATAGTTATAATTTCCCCGCTATCTTGCTGAACCCCGCCTGCCAGCACACGCATGAGCGTGGTTTTGCCAGTCCCATTGCGCCCCAAAAGACAGACCCTTTCGCCGCTATCAATATACCCGTCTAGGGCGTCAAGCAGCGGCGAGCCGCCGTAGCCTAGTGTTATCTGTCTGAATTGGATTAATGGCATAAAAAATGTGGCAGGAAATATATCGTGGGGAAAAACTAACCCCGCAATCAGTCGTGCTTCCGCCTGAGACTGGATGGCAATATGTGGAGTTCTGAGCGGTATTTGGCTATAGTCCTGCGTGCCAGCTTGATGCCGCGCTCTTTGAAAATTTGTATGATGTCCTCATCGGAATAAGGGTGCTTCTTGTCCTCTTTCTCAATGATGTCTTGAAGGGCGTCCTTGATGCTTTTGTTCGAGAAGCTTTCGCCAGCACTGTTGCGGTAGCCTGGTGTGAAAAAGAATTTGAGCTCGAAAACGCCCCAAGGCGTTTTGGCGTACTTGTTGGATATAGCCCGGCTGACCGTAGTTTCGTGAACGCCAACCTCATCGGCCACTTGGGAGAGCGTGAGCGGCTTGAGCATGGAAACGCCAGATTCGAGAAACTCCCTCTGCCGTTGTATTATGATTCTAGCGATTTTTTCGATCGTCTGCTGGCGCTGCTGGATGCACTGAATGAGTGCTTTGCCCGCACGGATTTTTTCCCTGAGATAGCTGCGTAGGTCGGCTTGGTCGCCGTCCGCTGCGAGCATATCTTTATACTCGTTGCCGATGCGCAGACGCGGTATAGGGTCGGTGTTCATTATGACCGTCCACTCTCCACCCACCTTGGTGATGGCCATTTCTGGATGAACCACATTCTGCCTTTCGTCCGGCAGAAAAGCACGCCCTGGCTTCGGGTCTAGTGAGCCTATGAATGAGGCCGCGTAGCGCACAGAATCCACATCTGTCTTGAGTGCCTTGGCGATCAGGTCGTAGCGGTGGTGGGCGAGCGCGTCGAGATGGTTCGCCACGATCAAACCTTCGAGCCCGTTTTCCCTTCCCATGCGGGCGAGCTGTATGGCGAGGCACTCTTGGAGATTGCGTGCGGCCACGCCGACAGGATGAAAAGTTTGCAAAAGCTCCAAGGCGGCTCCCACTTTATCAGCGGGCAAACCGCTTGAGGCTACTACATCATCAAGTGGCACTCTGAGAAAACCGTCCGGGTCTAAGTTGCCGATAATTTCTTCCCCCGCCGACACCAGTGAAGCGTCCCGCGTGGCTAAGCGGAGCTGTTGCGAAAGGTGTTCCGATAGCGATTCACCTTCGGCTAGAGAATCGAAAAAAAACTGACGCCGATCTTCGTCATCCCTAGAACTGCGGTGCGTCTGCCTGTCGCCAGTGCTAAAAGCTCGCGAATCTTCGTCTATCTGCCGCATCTGATCAATCTTGCGATCTAGAAAATCATCACTGAGCCCGCTCTCGGAGTTGTCGCTGTCAGGCTTGTCGGTTATCTCCTCCAAGACAGGGTTCTGCATAATCTCCTGCTGGATTAGCGTCTGCAACTCCAAGACAGGTGCTTGTAGCAGGGCAAGAGCCTGCTGCATTTGCGGGGTGAAAACTTGCGTTTGGGCCAACCCCTGAGTGAGTTTGATTTCAGCCACGGTGCTATGCTACAAAAGCCGCACAGATGGGCAAGCGTGTTTATCCCAAATCTTTCATTTGGGCGCATCTGCGATTCATTGACTACTCTCAGTCTAGGGTTGCCCGTCTGCGGGCTACCCTAGAAACCTGAAATCTTTTAAAAAAGATTAACCATGTTAAGGGGTGGTAAAAAAATCACATCATTCTGGCAGGGGGATTTTGAGTGCTTCGAGCAG
>JAIFLJ010000231.1 GCA_020049135.1 bacterium
CTAACACCGTTTTACTTTTGTATCAAGTTGTTTTTGCTAGGAGCCTAAGTAGGCATCCGAAAGCTGGATAGGGGTAGGGACATCTTTTCGCCGCCCCCTCCCTCCGAACCGTGCGTGCGGGTATATGGCGTTGTTCTCTCCCACCTGACAGACTCGCATGACTCGATTAACGCACGAGCGGTGGCATCTTGCCGCCGAAATCGGAAGATGCAGGCAAGGGGATGCCCACACCACATTTTCAGAGTAAACCAACGGCGTGCTGGCGTTTCATGGAATATCTTGTCATTTCTACAACATGGTCGTGCGTTTCTTTTCCAAACTTTCTCAGCACCCTCTCCAGGTAGGCGGGGTCAGTAAAATATGTTTTCCAAGCATAGTCCCTGAAAGCCAGTATTTCTCCGGCTGAAAGTTTCTGCGACGGGAGCGGCAGCGTTTCGAACGCATGTTGCGAATAGCCCGCCCATGTGCTCGGAAGTTCCCACCCGTTTTTGATGGCGGTGGCATGCAGTGCCGAACCCGGGTAAGCCATGGCGCAATAAAAATTGGCCCAGTCGCACCCTAGCCCCATAGCCATCTCTAGCGTGGCCTTCATGGAATCCTGTTCATCGTCCGGTAATCCAAAAATGTAGTTGCCCATCGCATTGATACCCTCGTCCTGCAAAGAGCGCACCACCCGCCCGATCGCGTTTTCGTTGAACTTTCCTTTGTCCGCTCCGATTCTGACATGTGCGCTATGCGACTCAATGCCCAAGACGACCCAGCGAACTCCTGCGGCTCGCATTATTTTAAGATGGTGCTCCCGCAGGGTGTCAATGCGTGCGTAACACCAGATGTTAAGACCGTAATCCCTTTCGGCCAGCCGTTCGCACAAACGCAAAAAATGCTGATCTTTCAACACGAACATTTCATCGGATATTTTGATATTGCGAACGCCAAACTTTCCTGCAAGCAGATCGAACTTGGCCAGCGTGCTTTCCACAGACCAGTGGCGGAATGTGTTTTTTCCAAAAGGAGCGTTGATGCAGCAAAACGAGCAGTGGAACGGGCATCCTAGACTGGTGTAAAGCGAGGCGTACGGCTGTCGCGCCGCGATGTCGCCGAAACAGTGCCAGTTGTGGGCACGGTAATTTTGCATCGGCAACAGGTCGTAGGCGTCGCCCGGCATCTCGGCATCCATCTCCTCCTGCAAAATCAGCGGTGCCAGCGGCGTGGACGCAATGCGTCCGCTATCGCGATACCAAAGACCTGGGACTTTTGATAACTGCAAAGCGTCACGCAGATCCGTACGCAGCAGCGCAGCAAGAGTTCGCGGCCCTTCTCCCTGACATACAAAATCGGCCTGCTCCTCCTCCATAGTTTGGAGCGGCAACGCAGAGACATGCCCGCCCACGAGTATGACGGGAAACTCCGGGTGCGCCGATTTCATGGTGCTGACGAAAAGGCTGGCTCCAGCCATGTTTTGCGTGGATGCGGAAGGCTGCTGTCCGTACACCACTACGGCAACCAAGCGCGGATTCGCATCCCGCACTTTTTCGACGGCTTGTGCGGGCGAGAGAAATTCCGCCTCTGCATCCAGTGCCTCCACCGAGAACCCCTTGGCGCGGAGATGCGATGCTATCAGGACAAGCCAAACGGGCGGCTCGATGGCGACCAAATTTTTCCCGAGTCCTTGATAGACTTGGGCGTGCGAACTGGGATTAACCAGCAAAACATCGGGGCGTGTTGCCATGTTGTTGCAGCAGTTTTTTAAACCGAATAAAACGGCTTTGTTAGTGGTCTCATCTCATCTGAAAATAGGGGCAAGCGACAAGCGACAAGGGGCAAGGGCGGGAGCAGAAAAAGTAGAAGCGGCGGCATCTTGCCGCCGAAAGAAGCAGGCAGGGATGCCCGCACCACATTTTCATCGCTTGTGATATTCGGTAGAACATGGGGGATCATACGAAATTTTTTGTGTTATAGACCACTAGAATCATTTTCAAGCTGTTTTTTGCAGCGCGGATTTGAGGCTGGATTCCATCTGTACCATCTTGGACAAGCTCCGGCTTTTTGATGGTGTAGTATATCTGGTTTTCTTTCTGAACGATCCCAGCCTGTTTTTTGACTTTCGGGTTGGCTAGGTCTTCCGTCGTCAGCACCTCTTCGCGCCCCAGTATCCCTTGCAAGAAACCTAGATAGCCCATCGCCCCAGAGTTGCTCTGTGTCGGGTTGGACATGAGAAATCTCAGCTTGCCTTCCGAAGCCAAATCTACCAACTTTTGGATTTTGAGCGGCTTGCCAGTCATGCCAAGTGCATCAGCCTTACTTTTTTTAATACCTATGACGACTGGCGAGCGCGTGATGCTGGCGGAATGTTTGATGCGTTTATTGCCCGAGAGTTTCGTGATCTGCTTTTCCGATGAGCAGGACGCCGCCAAAAAAAGAATTGAAACCGCCGCGATAAAAACCGAAAAGTTTTTGAGTTTCATAAAAAAGTATCCCTTTCGCTTTTCTAATAACAAGCCTGCTTCTGTGACTTTTTAACAACGACTGCCAGCGCAGGAAAATGGCTCAATCGTAATCGTAAAGATTCGGGTCGCGCGATGGCGGTGCAGAAAATCCGCCTCCCCCAAACGAGCCGCCCTCGCCCATGCCGCCCATCATCCCCGCAAATTGTTCTTCGAGTTTTTCTGGGTCAGCACCCTCTTCGAGTTTGCGAATCATCTCCATCGTCCCATCGTCCATTTTTTCGCCCGATGCATCTGCCATGCGCCGCATCATTTTGCCTAGCAGTTTCGGGTCGGGCTCGCCGTCGCTCATGGATGCCATTTCACTCTCCATGTCGCGCATGACGGACTCCATCCTCGCTTCGGCGGCGGGGTTGGGCTGGCCACCACCGTCTCCACATTCGCCGCCAGTACCGCACTCCTGCGTTTTTGCGTGCCCGCCGCTATGGACGGCGAAACCAGACATGACACGCTCCATGCGGAGCGAAGGGTCGTCTGGGCATGACGGCATAGTTTCCGCCTGCTCTTTGCTCCTGGCGTAAAAAGAGTAAATCTTGTTGTTGTCGGGGCAGTAATATTCGAGGATGGGCACGATGCTCCTCCTTATAAAAAACTATTTTTTGGCGTGAGCCTGTGGCGACTTTTTGACAGTGTCCACGGAACGAACCGTGACCTGCCCGTGCGAGCGCGGGCTCGTCACAGGCTGACGCACATATTTGATCGCCGAACTCATCTGATCTATGATGGCGTTCTTTTCATCAATCTGCACACGCAGGTCAGCCAAGTTGTCCTCCAGATGCTCTTGCCTGACTATCAGGTCTTCCATCTGGCCGCGCAACCGTTTGCTGTCAAAATGTGCAGAGACAAATCCGGCGGAAGCTGTTGCTGAAAAAAGACCCAAAGCAAGAAATGGGATGGCTGGTTTCATGAGTTAATTGATTCTTGTTTACAGAAATAACGCCTAAAATCAAGTGTTCTTTTTCGTGTTTTCACCATTTTCAATTTACTTGAGAATAATGTGCAAGTTCAAAACTGTGAAAGAAAACGGACATCATTTTGCTCAAACAAACGCAGATCATTCACGCCGTGCAAAATCATGGCTATTCGTTCGATCCCCATGCCAAATGCGTAGCCCGTGAACTTTTCAGCGTCGTATCCCACCGCCTCAAATACCCTCGGATCCACCATGCCGCAGCCCGCTATCTCCAGCCACTCCTTGCCGCGTGCTGCACCTGTGAGCTTGAAATCCACCTCGAAACTTGGCTCGGTGAACGGGAAAAAGTGCGGACGAAAACGAACCTGCGTCCCCTGCCCTAGCAACTCACGAAAACAAAATTCCAGCGTCCCTTTCAAATCTGCCAGCGTCACATCCTCGCCCACCACGAGCCCTTCTACTTGGTGGAAGCTGGTGCCGTGCGTGGCGTCTATCTCGTCCCTACGGAAACAGCGACCTGGGCAGATTATGCGCACAGGCGGTTTTTGCGTTTTCATCACCCTGATTTGCACAGGCGAAGTCTGCGTTCTCAAAAGGTGGCGTCCCTCGGTGGGGTGCGGCGGCGTGGCAATGTAGAAAGTGTCCTTTTCGTTTCTCGCCGGATGATCCGCTGGCGTATTGAGCGCGTCGAAATTATTCCATTCAGTCTCAATGTTTGGCCCTTCAGCCAAGGAAAATCCCATGCGCCTAAAAATATCAGTCATGAGCCTGACCGTTTGGGTGATCGGGTGGAGCCGCCCTGTAGTCAAAGGGCGTCCTGGCAAGGAAAAGTCCACGGAGCTGTTTTGCTTCGCTACTTCCAACTCGGACTGTTTCTCATCGAAAAGGCGTGAGAGGATGCCTTTTGTTTCGTTGAGTTTTTTTCCAGCCACGGGCTTTTCCGCAGGCGGCACATCCTTGAGCCGTTCGGCAAGCTTTGTCAGCTCTCCGTTCCTAGAAAAAAAACGGATGCGAACCCCGTCAAGAGCCTGTGCATCCGCCGCCGCCGCGATTTCGCTTTGAGCCGAAGCGCAGAGTTTTTCCAACTCCTCAATCATGGTTTTTTCTGGGTTTTAAAACGCCCATTCCCAAACCTGTTTTGACAGGTTTGGGAACTGGCTTTAAACAACTGTGACCCGCCTCAGGCTGCCTTGGCCTGCACGGCCTTGAATATCTCAGCAAAAACCGCTGGGTCAGACACGGCGATTTCGGCCAGAATCTTGCGGTCTATTTCGATGCCAGACTTGTCTAGTGCTTCAGCAAAACGACTGTAAGTCACACCATTCTCGCGGCATATTGCGTTGATGCGTGTAATCCAAAGACTACGCATGGTGCGCTTGCGAGTTTTGCGGTCGCGGTAAGCCCAATATTTGCCCTTCATCTGGGCGTCTTTGGCATACCGGAACAATTTGCTGCGGCGAAGGCGATAACCTTTCGATGCCGTCAATACTCTTTTACGGCGTTCTCTTGAAGCTGGGGCGTTTGTGGCGCGTGGCATATTTTTTTTCTCGTTAAGGGTTAAATTCGTTTATTCAAATGGCACTGTATCCAAAACACGCTTCAGCAGGGTGTCATGGACTTTTCCAGGCTGTCTCAGCAACCGTTTCCGCTTGCTGCTCTTGCTACCGGCCAAATGGCGGCGACCAGCTTTGCTGCGCAGCATCTTGCCAGTGCCTGTTATTTTAAACCGCTTCTTCACGGCCTTCTTTGTTTTTCTTCTCGCTATTGATCTAGGCATATTTTTTTCTCTTTCTTCACATTCTGTTGATTCTTTTCCACCCCGTACCTGAGGCGCACGGTCAATCCTCTTCGTTCGTCTCTTCGTCCTCTTCCTCCTCAAACTCCTCGTGCGAAGCACTGTACTTTCTCACTCTCTTGTTCGCTGGCAACGGCGCAATCATCGTCGTGATCGAACGCCCCGCCAATTTCGGTGGCGCCTCCACTTGGCCTATGTGCTCCAAGTCCGCACACACCCGTTTCACCAAGTCAAACCCGAGCGATGCGTGCTGCCCCTCGCGCCCTCGAAACATCAGCGTCAACTTCACCTTCATCCCTTTGTCCAAAAAGGCCTCTGCGTTGCGCACCTTTGTCATGTAATCATGCTGTGCGATGTTTGGCCGATATTTTATCTCTTTAACCTTGCTCGTCGAAGCGTGGCGCTTGGCATCGCGGTCGTGCTTAGCGATCTGGTAGCGATATTTTCCGTAATCCAGAATCTTGCAGACTGGCGGGTTTACATTTGGTGCGACCTCGATCAAGTCCAGACCTTCCAGCCGAGCCTTATTGAGTGCCTCATCGGTCCTCATTATTCCCAGCTTCTCGCCGGCACTTCCGATCACTAGCACCTCTCTGGCGCGTATCCTACCGTTTACTCGAGTTGAGTGTTGTATAGCTCTCCTTAGTTTTTCCGTTCCGCAATGTCTTCGCAGAGTAGCCTAAGCCATTCTGCAAAGGGTTTAACACCTTCGTCTCCGCGCTTGCGGCTGCGGACAGAGACGCTTTCCACCGAGGCTTCCCTAGCCCCGACAACGAGCATATAAAAAACTTTTTCAGTCTGGGCAAGCCTAATCTTTGCCCCCAGCTTCTCGCGGCTTGCATCCACCGTCACACGCACACCGCGATCCAGCAGGCTCGCCTCATACTCGCGTGCCTTGTCCACCTGCGCATCTGTCACAGGTAAAACACGCACTTGCTCCGGGCAAAGCCAGAGCGGAAATGCCCCTGCAAAATGCTCTATCAGCACACCGCAAAACCGCTCCAGCGAACCGAACGGGGCGCGATGTATCATGACTGGCCTGCGCCGCGTGTTTTCTGCCGTGACATACGAGATGTCAAAACGAACAGGCAAATTATAGTCCACCTGCACTGTGCCAAGCTGCCACTCGCGCCCGATCACATCGCGCACTACAAAATCTATTTTCGGCCCGTAAAACGCAGCCTCTCCTGGCTCTTCCGTGAAAGGGACTCCGAGCGTCTTGGCTGCATCGCGGCAGGCCGCCTCGGCCTTGTCCCAGTTCGCCGCGTCACCAGTGTACTTGGTCGAGTCTGGATCGCGCAGTCCCACGCGAACCCTGTACTCTTCCATGCCGAGCGTAGAAAGCACTTTTTTTACCAGTGCCAAGCAGCCGAGTATCTCGCCGGACACCTGCTCCTCTGTGCAAAAAATATGAGCGTCATCCTGCGTGAACCCGCGCACACGCGTCATGCCGTTGAGTTCGCCAGACTGCTCCCATCTGTAAACAGTTCCAAATTCCGCCAAGCGCATCGGAAGGTCGCGGTAAGAGTGCGGGCGCGATGCGTAAATCTTGATGTGGTGCGGGCAGTTCATCGGCTTGAGAAGGTAGCCGTCCAAAAGTTTGTCATCGGACATGACGCTTTCTTGCTCAATCATGTTGCTGCCCGTCCGCTCGTTGAGTGCCCCAGCAAAACGCGCAGACACTGCCTCAAGCCGATTCGTCATCTCCGCGCAAGAACAGTTCTCCGAAACTACTTTGTCCAAAGACTCCTTTTCAATAATCGGCGGGAACTGCGAGTCTTTGTAAAACGGGAAATGGCCGCTGGTCTTGTAAAGTGCCAACTTGCCTATGTGCGGCGTAAAAACCTGCTGGTAGCCCTGCTTGCGGAGTTCCGTGCTGATAAAATTTTGCAACTCTTGGCGGAGTATTGCACCTGCGGGAGGCCATAGTATGAGACCTTGACCCACTTCATCGTCAACCACGAAAAGACCCAGTTCCTTACCAAGCTTGCGGTGATCCCTTTTTTTAGCCTCTTCCAGTGCGAGAAAATAAGCTTCCATCGCCGCCGCATCATGGAACGCGGTTCCGTAAATCCGTTGCAGTTGCGGGTTGGACTCATCGCCCTTGTAATATGCACTGGCAATACTTGTTACTTTGAACGCCCGTATCAGCGAAGTGTCAGCGACATGCGGCCCAGCACAAAGATCAATAAAATCGCCGTTCTTGTAAAGCGATATAGGCTCGCCATCAGGGATAGAGCGGATGATGTCGAGCTTGAACTTGCTCGGTGCTGGGCGTGCTGACAGTGCAGCAAGACGCCCCTGCTCGGCCAGCTTCAGTGCCTCGTCCCTCGAAACAACCTCTTTCTCGAACGGCTGCGCAGCAGTAACAACCTCCTGCATCGCCGCCTCAATCTTAGGAAAATCCTCCGGCGTCACGCGATGCAGCATCTCCACATCGTAATAAAAACCGTTTTCGACTGGCGGCCCAGCGGCGAACTGCGCCTCAGGCCAAAGGCGGCTGATAGCAGTAGCCATGACATGGGCACACGAATGGCGTAGGCGTTCGATGTCCGTCATCGCCTCCCGTTCTTGAAGTGTTTTTCTGCCGCCCGAAAGACTCATTTTTTGACTTCAGCCAACCACTAACAAACACAGTTTCCAGAATAAAAAACGCGGACAGAAATCCTGCCCGCGCATTCTTTTAAACCGGTTGTTATTTCTTGGCCTTTTCCTTCTTCTTGCTCACCAGTTGGGCAGAGCCAAAGCGGCGGGTGAATTTCTCCACACGGCCAGCGGTGTCAACAAAACGCTGTTGGCCAGTGAAATATGGATGGCACGCCGCGCAGACTCCCACATGGAGGTCTTTGCGGGTCGAGCGGGTGGCGTATAGCGCCCCGCAGGTGCATCGGATCGTTGTCTCTTTATAATCAGGATGTATTCCAGCTTTCATATCAGGGCGTTCTGGTTTATCAGGAAAATTTCGCGTTGCAAGAAAAAGAAATATTTTTTTTGAACACACCCCCTAATAGCTGAGACCGCTGGCGTCTCGTCGGCATCTTCACTAGGAACGCCAGCGTCTCGCCAGCATCCTAATCTGGCGAAGCCAGTGCCAAGGGAGGAAGGGACAAGTGGCAAGCGACAAGGGAAGAGAAAAGAGAAGAATGAACTACGAAACGC
>JAIFLJ010000255.1 GCA_020049135.1 bacterium
AACGAAACTTCGGTCTGTCGCATTTCTTACGCATATGTACAATATACCACTTGCCGATCACTTCAACAGTGCCAGCTAAAACCAACAATACTAAAATGGTTGTTGTTATTATATATATTTTTTTATTCATGACCTTGTTTTATATTGTTTTTTTTCCATTCAGGCGTCCAAAACAGCAATCCTCCAGCTCTACTTAATTTTCGGGAAGTCAATTTACCTCCATCAATCACTTCAAAACTGAGACATTCTTCCACCCAGTGATAGGTGTTAATTGAGGTGATATCCCCCACCCATAGTGTAATATAATAGGTTCCAGGATAAAGACGCATATCTTCCAATTTTACACTTAATTCGCATTCAGCACAGAAATCATCCATTACAAAACCAGAATCACTGTCCACAAGAGAACAAAGTTTGATGCCATCTTGGCTGCGCATCATGATTCCAAGCTTTAAGAAGCTTTCTACAACCTTTGCTCCTGCCTTTATTTTAAACTCAATATGCAAATCGTCACCGATGCAAAACTGGCCGTTTTCGACCCCATCCCCATGCCCCACGCGAGCCCATTCAAAAACAACTTTTTTGCTTCCGCTCGCTCCCGGATGCGCCGCTAAGTTACCGGCAAAAGCTTTGCTGTCCGTGTGCAAAGCCATGTAAGCCTCAGTCACTTTTTCCACATCCCCGTCGGCGGCCACACGCCCGTCTTTAAGCAAAATGGCCCGCGAACACAAAGAACGGATGGCCGACATGTTGTGGCTCACAAACAAAACCGTTCTCCCAGAAACGCTGACATCCTTCATCTTGCCTAAACACTTTTTCTGGAATTGGACATCCCCCACGGCAAGCACCTCATCCACAACCAAAATTTCAGGCTCCAAGTGCGCCGCCACAGCAAACCCGAGCCTCATATACATGCCGCTCGAATAGTATTTAGCGGGGGTGTCCAAGAACTTTTCTATTTCGGCGAAGGTCACGATTTCATCGAATTTTCTTTGGATTTCGTGGCGAGTCATTCCTAGAATAGCCCCGCTCAAATAAATGTTTTCGCGCCCGGTCAATTCAGGATGAAATCCCGTGCCCACCTCCAGCAACGCACCAACGCGCCCGAACAAATCCGCCCCTCCTTCTGTGGGATCCACCAGACGGCTTAATATTTTTAAGAGCGTGCTTTTGCCCGCCCCGTTGCGCCCAATAATACCGACCACTTCACCGTGCTTGATCTCGCAAGAAATATCGCGCAAAGCCCAAAAATCTTCCTGCTCGCAAGCACCCTTTTTTTCGCGGCCAGATAAAAACTGGAACGGTGCTTTCATCCAGTTGACGAGATCGTCGCGCAGGGTGTTGTATCGGACTGCGCCCTGATGCCGCAGCCGATAACATTTCCCTAAACCCTCTATTCTGATTGCAACTTCGCTCATGCGCTTACAGTTTGTCGGCAAACCCTCTTTCTACCGAACGGAAATAAAGGCTACCCAAAATAAAAAACGCAAGGGCAGCACCAACACTCAACGCTATATGCTCCACTCCGACAGACGATTTGCCTAGAAAGCATAACCTAAAACCTTCCACCACACCGACCATCGGGTTGAAACTGTAGAGAAACCTCCATTTTTCAGGAACCACTGCCATGCCGTAAACCACCGGTGTCGCAAACATCCAGACCTGAACAAGAAAAGGGAGGGCATACATAAAATCGCGATATTTCACATTCAGCGCAGAGAGCCATAGCCCTATGCCTGCCCCCAATAGAATAGCTGTCAAAAGAAAAATTGGAAGAAGTCCTAAAACAGGCTGCAAAGGAACCCCATAAAGAACCATTAAAAAAAACATCAGCCCCATGGAAACAAAAAAATCTACCAGCACAGAAACGCCGCTGGCGAGTGGCACCAGCATCCTAGGAAAATAAACCTTTGTAATCAGCCTAGCTTCTGTGACCAAACTGCCACCGCTCCTCTGGATCATGTTCGAAAAAAGCATCCAGGGGATCAACCCCGAAAAAACAAAGAGCAAATACGGCTGGCCATCGCTCGGCAACCGTGCAAATTTTCCGAAAATCACGGCAAATATCAGCCCAGGCAATAACGGCTGCAAAATCACCCATACCACGCCCAAAGCAGTCTGCTTGTAACGCAGCTTGATATCGCGCAAAGCCAGCATCCACAAAACCTCGCGATAAGCCCACAGTTCCAGCAAATCCAATGGATTCCACCCTTTCTGAGGGCGTATTTTCCAATAAGGTTTCTTTTCCTGACACGCTATCACTTTGTCATCCTGCTAGGATTTTCCTCTTTTGTCAAAACCGATTCAGACTTTGACTTTTGCCAAAGCATTATTTTCTCAACTAGAAAAGCGATTCCGAGCGAAACGCCCACCATATAAAAACCGTATCGGAAACGGATCAAGGTTCCGACCACGGGATAAACCAGTGCAAAAATGGCAACAGCTCCCACACATAAATAAAGCAGAGAAAGAACTTCCACCCTGCTCCTATTTTTCCAAACAAACCCAAGCGCCATCGCTAAAAAGAGCCAGCAAACCAGCGTCATCGCCCCCACCATCGGGCGGACTAAAGTCATCGCCGCACTGCTCCCCTGCCCAGTCCACAAATCAGGAAAAGGGCTCAGCCAGCCCACTTGAACAGCCCTCGGGAGATAAGCGATTATTTTCCAAAATGAACTTAAATCCGCATCCCGATCCACCTTGCTTCCTCCTGGAGTCAACAGAGGAGACCCTCTCGTTGACCAAATCGTGAACATCCGTCGTTCAATAAAGTCTGGGAAAAAACCTGTTTTTTCCCATTTTTGAAATGGACATGAAACCTTCTTTTTTTCTATCCAATTAAAATCATCTTTTTTTGCGTAATATCCTCCTGTCCATGAGGGAGTTTCCGCCAGGATATTGTCTCCTTTTCGTTGTTGCGTCGCGCTTTGTTGCGTCGCGCTTTGTTGCGTCGCGCTTTGTTGCGTCGCGCTTTGTTGCGTCGCGCTTTGCTTCATTTCTATCTGAATAGGAACCTCCGGCACATATCTAAAAGTTAATCTGGGATTCCCTGCCTGAATTTCTCGCTGAACCAACCCCTGGTCTGCCGCCCAAAAACAAACCAGACAACAGAAAGAACCTACCATTATTTTCCAGTGCAACAAATTGAAGCTCTCCCTTCCATCTCGCCCGTTGAAAAACGCATGGATCAAAAGAACTGGGATTAAACCCAAAAGGATCACGCTCAATATTTGATACCAATAAGGCCGACTCAAATAAAAACAAAAGGACGCTAAAACCGCGACAGGAATCATTCTGGAGGTATAGGCCTTCCATGTATTTGCCTCCCTGCCGATCACTCCCCAAAAAACCAAATAATTCCCTAAAATAAACATCCCGTCCTTCTGCATCTGCGCCACCCATTCCAATGAAGTTGGATTAAGCACAAAGACCATACTTCCCATTCCTGCGGGCAGAGAACTCAACCCGATCCGTTTTAAAATAAGATAAAGCAACACCCCCGCACTGGCATGAAGAAAAGCGTTGTAGGGAATCATCGCCCAAGGCTCCGAGGCTATCAAATAATAGAAAACGGAAGCAATCCCTCCCGTCAATTGACTTTGTGGATATAAATCCCATGCGGCCCAACCTTGCTCCCTCATCTTTGCTGCAGCCTCCCCAGCCCACTCGTGAATACTCATGGCGTCACCTATACACAACCCATGCCCCAAATGAATTTGCGGTAAAAAATGCGGCAAGATGACCAGTTGGATGAGCAAGGCAACAGCCGACGAATAAATAAAATATGCCCCAAAAAGAATCAAGGGCATACGGCTTTTCAAGACATCGTTATTCACTGGTTTTCCCCCCACTTCTAATTTGTGCTAAAAAATCGAGAAACACGGCAGCATCCTCTTTCTCTCCCCTAACTGTCATTCTCCCCTTACCTTCTAAAAGACTCATAAATTTGATGATAGCTTTTCACGCCTTCATTAATATCAAAATATTTTCTTGAAGCCTTCACGCAACGCTCCACCAAACCCGCGTCTTTGGTCAGATTGATAACCTGATCCAACGCTAAGACAAGCGAGGTTTCAGAAAAATCCCTCACCACACACCCCACCTGACTCTCTTCGATAATTTCCGTGACATCACCAATTTTATCATTGGTCACACAAGGGACGCCGCACCCCAATATCTCCCCTAATTTGGTGGGAGAACTCGCTGTTTTTGAAAAACTGGGGCGGATAAAAAAAACAACAAAATCCATTTTTCGGATTTCATCGGCGACCGCTTCATGCTCCACGGCCCGAATTTCAAAAGCACTCTCTGGAATACCCATCTCAAGACACCTGTCCCTGATCAACGATTGATGCTCCCGGTTAATGATCAGAAATTTGCTTTTCTCAAAACGGCTTAAGACGATTTTAAAAAATTGCAGTGCCGGTTCCAACAAATAAGAAAAAGAAGCACTGCCCAAATACCCTACCGTCGGATGCGATAAAGGGTCACCCCTCTCAATAAAACGCCGACTCTTTTTTTCAGGGGTAAATTTTTCAAGGTTTGTGCAAGTCGGAATCACTTCGATTCTAAAACCACCCTTTTTAGGAGGCATCATTTTTAGCAATTCCTTTTTACCCGCGTATGACAGAGAGATAACAGCATCCGCATTAAGTAGAAATTTTTTTTCAAAATATTTTGTGATTCGATATAATCCCCCTTTTGGAGTCCAGTCCCCGCCCTCGACTTTTTCATCCGCCCAAAAACCCCTCATATCAAAAATCCAGCGAAAACCCAGAATTTTTTTAAGAAACAAGGGAATCAGAGAGACGACATACCCTCTCGTATGGACAACTTCAATTTTATGTTTCCTGATCAATAACAACGCTCGAATGAGCCCCCGCGCTACATCGTAAGCCGTAGCCGGAACCGTCGGCAACTTGTGGTAACGGAGATGGCTCCAAGAGATTTTGTTTTCAATCATCGTTTTTTTCAACGCATCATATTTTCCAACCCCGATTAAATCATTATTTTTCTCGAAAGAAACCAGCCAAATCTCGTGTTTTCCAGAAAGCCTTTTCAAATACTCAAAAACTTGGGAATAACCGAGTGGCTCCAAAATTCCATCGTATGATATAAATATGATTCTCATAAAAACGGTTTAGCCTCAGTCGTGTTTTTCATCGAATAGTATCGGATTGGTTTCCCATCAACTGGCGTAAGGCTTTTGCAAAACGGAATGCTAAACCCAAGGTGTTTACCGCTTCTAGCGTAATAGGCATTTTGAGGTTCTTCGTCAAATAGTGTCGAATTGAGAAAAAAAGGCATCTTCCAATTCAGCAAGCTGAAATACCCCCCAAGGGGATTTTGGAATCCAAGAGCATGAGTCATCTCCGAAGAAACCCACGCTATTTGACAATGAACCTCAAACAAGCTGTGAAAAAAGCGTGCGTGCGGAGACGACAACGGGGCTGGAAAACGAAAAACAATCTTTGTCGTGGTAGGGGTGAGTGATGACGACTTGAAAAGCGTGCCGAGCACCCGTCTCTTTTTGGAAATGAGCGAGCGCAGGCGAAAGACCTAAATCGCTTTGCTTGCTTTCTACCAGAAACCAAGGTTCACCGTCACGGACGACAAGGAAATCCACTTCCCGTTTCTGTTTGTCCCGAATATATCTGAGGTCAAACTCGCCTAATCCGCAATCGTTCCAATACTCGACAGCTTTGAGAAGATGACAGGCAGTAATCGTTTCAGCCCGTGCCCCAAAATCGGCAATCTCACTCCAGTCGCGCAAGAACCATTTCGGCTCTTTGCGTAGTGCTCTGCTAACATTCCGAAACCACGGGCGAACAAGGAATCCGTAGTAAGTCGCGACAAGCGTCTGAACCCATCCTTTGACTGTGTTGGGAGCCACCTGCACTTCTTGCGCAAGGTTTGCAAAGACGATTTGTTGCCCAGAGCGATCAGCGAGAATCTGAGCGAGTGCTTCGATCTGACCTAACTCCTGCACCCGCGTCAAATCTCGAATATCTTCTTTGAACAATCGTTCCTTCCTAGTTTTTTGCCAGCGGCGCGAAAACCGATCGTCTCTCCGCATAAAAGGTTCTGGAAAACCGCCAAACCGCATCAGATCATCCCAATCTCTCTGAGAAATTGGTGTTGGTTTGTGGACAATCGCATCTGAAGAACGGTGCGGACGGATAATTTCGGCAACGGAAAACGGGTGGATTCTGCACGAAAAATACCGCCCCATGAGGCTGTCACCTCCCCTACGATAAACATCCATTCTAGCCGACCCAGTCACGACAATTCTGCAAGCCGTCTCGTAGGTGTCAAAAAGACCTTTTAAAAAAGTTTTCCACCGCGAGTATTTGTGTAGTTCATCAAAAACAATCCTCACGGGTTGATCCGAAGCAACCTCAAGTCCACAATAGTTGGCGACGGCTGCGGGGCCTTTCAAAATAATCGCCCGATGGTCGAAATTATCCCAATCAAGGTAGTGGTTTCCAGACATTCGCGCGAGCGTTGTTTTACCCACCTGCCTCGATCCTGCGGCAAAAAGCATCTGACGGTTCTCGTTCAGATGCCGCTCAAAAAAATCAGTATAGATTCGATCTCTCACCACTTCAGACCAGAATGCAGCAAACAGCAAAAAAGTAAAGACCGAAATGCAGCATCATCCTGAAAGGTCGTTCGTCTGTTGATATGAATATTTCAGCACCTGAATCATCAGGCTTCTGGTGAAAGGATGCGTACTTGAAGAAGAGAAATGAATAAAATCTTTTCAAAAATAAATTAGTGAGGATCAGAGAACCTCACACTCCTCCACCTTCCATAACCCTTCATTTTAAATAAGCCCAAAATCATGGGACATCATGTTTTAGTCTTATGAAATCAGTCCAGACACGAGTGCGGACTATTTCGTCGGCTACCGTCCGATGACCCGTTTGATTCCAGTGTCCGTCACAATCAAACTCAAACTTTTGACTATTTTTTAGATACTGTTGTTTGAAAATAGGCTCCAAATCAATCACTTCACAACCTTTTTCTTTTGCTATTTTGATGAAATATTTCCGCATGATGGCGAAGAAACTCTTTTCAACACTTTGCTCCCTATTTGAGGTTTCGTAAATATCCAATCTTTCGGCATCAACTGTAAAAAGAATTTTATTTTTCTCCAATCCCGCATAATCTGGTAACAGCTCTAAGAATCTATCGACAGCTTTTTGACTTTCTTCAATTCTATCTCTCTTCAATTCAGATGATTGGGACGATGCTAAAACTTTATGCCCAAAAGATTCATTTTTCCTTATTTTCGCTAAGTTTGCTATTTTTCCCTGGATAGCACCGAAACCATAGAACTCGCAATTACTACTTAAATACAAGTATAAATGCGAATAATGATGGAGTTTTCTCTTGGAGTAAAAGTCTGTTCGAATAAGTTCCAATGAACTTGTCTTTTCGTTCTTATTGAAATAGTGCAAGCCTTCAATTTGCTTATATTGAATCAGAGACTCATCAAAGTCATTCCCAACGACAGAAACAACTAAAGCGGATAAATTATAGTTTTCCTTCACATGCTTTGCCATCGCCAAATACTGCGAAAGCGGCGCATAACTGACTCCAAAGCCATAAACCACTTTTTCTGAAGGAGCTTTTCCGTGAAGCAAAGCAGGAATACTTTCTTCCCATTTTACTTGGGAAGCCTCAATGAAGCTGTCGCCTATAACCGCCAACAAAGGTTTTTTATTTTTTTCGTAATCAAAGTCACTCCTCCATCCCTCATTATTAAAGTGGACTCGTGTTTTAATCGGAAAATTCCATCCGCGTGAAAACCATGCCGTCTGATTGGGCATGAACCTGAGGACAGGTGATTTTTCGTTCACAGAAGCCATATCAAATCCAGCGTTCACGGGCAACAACCGAAGTGATAATTCCGCCAATAAAAGGGGTAATGCAAACCCGATTCCAACAGCCAGAAATGTAAATATAAACTTGCGCTTTTCAGTCACTTGTGGAACTCCGTTTTGGCAGTTTATTTGCTCGCCAACTTAATGCCACGAACTACATTCGATACCAGATTGTCACCATAAAACACTTTGCCTGAAAACTCAATTTTAATCCCATTTTTTTCCAATTCATTTTTGACTTCAGAAGCTTTTTGAGGTTGATCATATTCAGGCGAAAGCATGTCGAAAGTATCCAGCAAAACCCATTGTTTAAATTCTTTATTACTTAATTTTAACTTCTTGTATATAGATAGATCCACAATCGGCAAGAGTCTTCCAAATACGGGATATATCTTAAGACGCAACAAAATCAAACCCAAGGGAAGCATCCACGCCAAGTGCTTATCAATCAGCTTGAGTAGCCGCTCATT
>JAIFLJ010000012.1 GCA_020049135.1 bacterium
CCAGAGGGGCAAGATGCGCTAACCACTTTCTATTTTTAAATGCCCTTATCGAAAAGAAAGAGATTCACCTCACCCACTTTTAATCACGCCCATCTTGGAAATACGGCATCATGCTGAACACGGAGTGCTGGGATCGCTGGCATCTTGTCGGAAAAATCAGAAGATGCCGGCGAGACGCCAGCAGTCCCAGCATATAGCGTAAAGGTGTTTTTGATTAAACTCTCTTTTCACCCTTTTTTATTTGCCCCACTCTACTCGCTAATGATTCAAACCCTTCAGTCTTGGCCATAATTATTGCGGAGCGCATCCCAGAGAATTTCAACAGGGTGCAGGGCATTGCGCCCGGTTCCATACTTGATCTGTTTTCTGCAACTCGTTCCTGTGGCCGCCACGATAGTCGTTTTCAGTTCTTGCCGTATTTTTGGAAAAAGAAACTGTTCCCCGATTTTCATGGAAATTTCAGCGTGTTCTTTTTCGAGTCCAAACGCCCCCGCCATGCCGCAGCATCCGGCGGATATAGTTTCCACGCTATAATTTTGCGGAATCGTGAGAGCTGAAACTGTGTCTGACATGGAGGCAAGTGCTTTCTGATGGCAGTGACCGTGCAGCAAAATATACCGTCGCTCATCCGTAAAAAGGCTGGCATCAATGGAGCCGCGCATTTTTTCGCGAGCCAAAAACTCGTCGAGCAGCAGACAGTTTTTGGCCAAGCTGATGGCGGTCGCACGCAAAGAAGGCGGGACGAGATCGGGGTACTCATCGCGGAATGTGAGGATCGCAGATGGTTCAAGTCCGACCAATGGCGTTTTTTCGGAAATGATCGGCGCCAGTGCCGTGACATTTTCAATGGCCAGCCGCCGCGCTTTATCCAAGAAACCTTTTGAAATACATGCGCGTCCGCTCTCAACATGTCGTGGAATTTCCAGCTCGTAGCCCAATGACGAAAGGAGCGCGACGGTTTTCATGCCGATAATCGCATCGTGAAAAAAAGTGAATTCATCGCGAAAAAAATAGACTTTGCCTCGGAGATTCGGTGGGCTAGTCAAAATGCCGCCTACGCCTAGAAACGCCATGGCGGGAGCGGGGGAGAGCGGCGGGAGCGACCTTTTGGGATGCCACCCTAAAACGCGCTTAAAAAATGATGATGATGAGAGGAAGTTGTAAAGTCCGGGGAACGGTGCCAGATAGGCCATGAGGGTGGCGTGGTGCGCCGCGATTATATCTCTGGGCAAAGGGAGGTGGTGGCGGTGAGATAAATACAGAGCCGCAGCCTTGAGTTTGGCTATATCCACATTTGAAGGGCATTCGGATTTACACCCTTTGCAGGAGAGACACCCACCCATGATTTCGCGAACGGAACAGGCATCAGCTCCCGTCTCACTGCCACTGCCTGAGAGCCATTCTCGCAAGATGTTAGCACGGGCGCGTGGGGTCTGTTTTTCATCGAGCGTGGCCATGTATGTCGGGCACATGAGCCCACCAGAAACAGCCGTTTTTCTGCAATCTGCCGAGCCGTTGCACCGCTCCACCGCCCCGAGCAACCCGCCATCGTCCCCGAAATCAAAAGGCGTAGGCGGGACTTGGGTAGAGGCAGTTGTTTCCTGCCGCAAAAAAGTGTTCATCGGCGGCGTGCGAATGATTTTGCCGGGGTTGAAAATGCCGTGCGGATCCCATGTCTGTTTCAGTGTTTCAAACCGAGCGATGTTTCCGGCTCCTAGGACGCGAGCCACGCCCTCGCCCCTGAGTCGCCCATCTCCGTGTTCGCCACTGAGCGAGCCGTGGAACCGCTTGACCAAGTCGGCCATGACTTCGGAGACTTCGCGGAAACGCAACCTGTCAGCACTATTTTTCAGGTCAAGGAGCGGGCGCAAGTGTAGCTGCCCAGACCCTGCATGTCCGTAATGGATGGATGCAAGCCCCAGCTTGTCTAGCGCAGCATCGGCCTCGCGGATGAACGAAGGCAAATCCTCTGGCATCACTGCCATGTCTTCTATGACTGCAACGGGCTTGGCGCGACCCGGCGTATTTGAAAGCAGACCGAGTCCAGCTTTTCTCAGAGAGTTTATTTTGCCTGCTTCTGAGCCTTCGAGAAAAACAGCGGCATAACCGAGTCCACGCCGTTTCCATTCATCCCGCAAACGGCCAGCCGCCAAGCGTAGCGAACCCGTGTCTTCTGCGACCAGTTCCACGGCCAAAATAGCCGCAGGATCGCCTTCTACAAATGCCCTGTTCCGCGCCTGCTCCCTTTGCAGGCGAGCGGCCTCCAGTATAGGTCGGTCAACGAGTTCCGATGCGGTCGGTGCATGGCGCAGAGCAACCGTGTTGGCCTCCAGAGCTTCTGCGACAGAATTAAAATGGCCGCAAAGCGTGCCGACGGCATGGCGTGGGAGCGGTAGGATGCGGAGCTTCAGTTTTGTGGCGAGTGCGAGTGTCCCCTCGGAACCAGCCAGAAGCTTGCAGAAATTAAAATCTTCGCCGCCTAGAGAAAATGGACTCATCTCAGCCAAAATATCGAGTGCGTAGCCGGTGTTGCGGCGGCGCAGTGCGGGGTTGGGAAACGAGTTGGCGATGGCTCGCCTTGCTTCTGGCGGTGAGAGCATTTCGTTGATGCCTCTGTATATGGCGGATTCCAACGAGCCGTCTTGTCGGGATGCGATGATGTCAAACGCTTCGCATGTGAGCGACCCAAATGCAGCCATGCTCCCATCGGACAACACAGCCTCGACACTGATGATATGTTCGCGAGTTGTCCCGTGTGCCAAAGTGTTTGCCCCGCATGCATTGTTGCCGAACATGCCGCCGATGGTAGCGCGGTTGGCTGTAGAAGTTTCTGGGGCAAAGAAAAAACCTTTCTGAGCTAGAAAAACATTCAGGTCGTGCCTCACGACACCGGGCTCGACAGCGACCCACTGCCCCGCTTCGTTAAACTCCAAAATGCGATTCATGTGGCGCGAGAAATCAAGCACCACGCCATTCCCGACAACCTGCCCCGCCAGCGATGTGCCAGCTCCACGAGGCATGATGGAGAGCCGTTTTTTTGCGGCGAAACAGACGAGTTTTTGAACATCTCTGGCAGACTTCGGGAAAACCACAGCGGCAGGGACTTCGCGATACACCGATGCGTCTGTGGCGTAGAGCAGGCGCATGGATGCAGAGGCGTCCCAGTCACCCTCCAACTTGAGGTCACGCAAACATCTTCTGAATATTGGGAGCACCAGCGTCCCCAGCACTCCGAGAAAGGAGGTGCTAATGATTCGGTTCATTCCTGTAAAGAGAGATAATATGCTGGACGATGGCTTGGCAGTCCGTGTGCCCCACAGGCACCGTGTGGTGAGCCAGTTCGTATGCTGGCTCGCGTGCAGCAAGCAGGTCGCGCATCGTTTGCAGCGGAGTTGGTGAGTGCAGGAGCGGGCGGTTTTTGGCGTGTTTCACGCGCTCGTAAAGATCATCGGCAGAAGCCTGCAAATAGAAGACCATGCCCGAGGAAAGCAAGATGGCGCGGTTGCGTTCTATAGTAAAAGCACCACCCCCAGTGGCAATGATGCTGCGGTCGTTGGATACGGCCTGTTTTATCGCATCGTGCTCCAAATCCCTGAAAAATGCCTCACCCTCTTTTTGAAAAATTTCGGTGATGTGCCGTTTTGTTTCGTATTCGATGTTGGCATCAATATCCACCAGTCTATACCCGAGCCAATCGGCGAGGTCGCGTCCCACGGTGGATTTTCCCGAGCCCATCATACCGACAAGGATGATGTTCTTGGCGGGTGTCTGAGCCTCAGTGCTGGCGTCTTCTAGGATGGGCGATTTCATAAACTTTTTTGCCCTGTGACTCGTAATAGACCCGCACCAGAAGCTCACTGATGAGGCCGAGCA
Source organism: bacterium (assembly GCA_020049135.1). Taxonomy (GTDB): domain Bacteria; phylum Verrucomicrobiota; class Verrucomicrobiia; order JADLBR01; family JAIBCM01; genus JAIFLJ01. The sequence goes on from JAIFLJ010000012.1 coordinate 3,874, forward strand.
TGATGAGCTGTAAACCAACGATGATCAGCAGTGCCGACAGAAGAAGAAGAGGGCGGTTGCCTATCTGCTCATTCATAGCTATTTTGAGAAAAGAAAGGTACAGCGCAACTGAAAAACCGAGCCCGCCCAACCCGAGCCCCCACGAGCCGAATACGCGCATGGGCTTGGTGGAATACTCCAGCAAAAACTTGACCGTCAGCAGGTCTAGTATAACGCGGAAAGTGCGGCTTATCCCATACTTCGACACGCCCCGCGTCCGCGCACGGTGGTTGACAACCATCTCCGTAACACGCGCCCCGCGCCATGTGCAAAGCGCGGGCAAGAAACGGTGCATTTCGCCGTATATCCTGAAGCTCTGGAGCGTGTCGCGGTAGTAGGCTTTTAGCGAGCAGCCATAGTCATGTAGCTGCACGCCCGTGATCCAAGAGATAAGCCCGTTGGCCATGCGCGAAGGCAGGGTGCGACTCACGAAATCGTCCTGCCTATTTTTCCGCCATCCACTCACAACATCGTAGCCTTCGCCCATTTTTTTCAGGACGGCTGGAATATCTGCCGGATCGTTTTGCAAATCTGCATCGAGCGTGATAACCACTTCCCCACGGCAGGTGTCAATCCCAGCCGAGAGTGCTGCGGTCTGCCCGAAATTGCGGTTCAAATAGATAGCCCGCAGGCGTGGGTCGCGGACGGCCAGTTCGGAAAGCTCTTGGCGCGTCCCGTCGGAGCTACCGTCGTCCACTAGGATCAGCTCCCAGTCTGAGGGGTAAGAATCCAGCACCGCGTGGACTTCGGCAAGAAGTGGTTCTAGGTTGCCCGATTCGTTGTAAACGGGTGCGACTAAACTTAGCGTGGGGGCAAACGGCTCCATGTGCGAAAATGGTGGCAGGAATGCGGGGCGGCGTGCAATCTTTCTTTTCAGATTTCAACAATATGTATTAATTGCAGATTGTATGAAGAAGAGAAAAAGAGATAAGTGTTAAGAGAAAAAGGGGGTAAAATTGAATGAGGAAGTTAACAGCAAATCAGCTAACAGCCCGCGGCAAGAGAGTAAGAGTGGTAATGCAGAGACTTCCTGTTAGCTGATAACTCTTCAACTCTTAGGAGCCGTTCATAAATAACATGATCAAAGATGCGAAGTGATTTTGTCGTCAGCCAAGGCGCGACGAAGGAGCATGCCCGCAGGGGTCTGTAACTGAGGCGCAACGCAGGATGGCGGCAAAAGGACGAGCAGATTTTGTTTATGTTATTTGTGAACTGCTCCTTAAACTTTTCAACTCGAACTTAAACAAATCTTCTTTGGGTCTTTGCGGGAAAAATGAAAAATGAAAAATGATGAGGGATGGCGATGCTGGGCAGAGATTGACCTGGACGCCCTGCAGCATAATTTCCGAGCCTGCCGCCTGCACTTGAAAAAGGCGACTGGCCTAGTGCCCGCCGTGAAAGCCAATGCCTACGGGCACGGTATAGAAATTGTCGCGCCCGCGCTGGAACGGGCTGGAGCACGCATGTTTGGCGTGGCCAATGTGGCAGAGGCTTGCGAACTGAGAAGGCTTAAAATTCGGCTCCCCATTCTGATTCTTGGCGATTGCCTCCATGCCGAGGTCAAAGATGTTGTCGAAGGAAATTTTATTCCAACCCTCTCCGCCGCGCACGAGGTGGACTGGTTTGAGAGGGAAGCGGCGCGGCAGGGGAAACGCGATTTTCTGGTTCACGCCAAAATTGACACGGGCATGGGACGCCTTGGCTGTTGGCACGGCGAAGCCCGCCCTTTTTTAGAAAAACTGCTGGCATCAAAACACCTCAGACTGGGAGGATTAATGTCGCACTTTTCTTGTGCGGACACCTCGCGCCCGTTCACGCGCACGCAATGGGCTAGGCTGGAGTCCGTCAAAACATGGCTCTCAACGGCTTGCCGCAGGCGGTTCCTTCTACACGCTGCCAACAGTGCTGCACTGCTCCGTTTCCCGGAAATGCAAGGCGACATCGTCCGCCCTGGCATCGCTCTTTATGGTGCCGCTCCAGCCCGTGGATTGGAAAAATTTTTGCGTCCCGTAATGGCGTGGAAGACGCGGGTCACTTTCATAAAAAATGTGCGGCGCGGGCATCCGATAAGCTACGGTGCCACATTCCGTGCGCCGCGCGACATGCGCGTGGCGGTGCTTGGCGCAGGATACGCCGATGGGTATCCGAGGAGTCTTTCGAGCCGTGGCGAAGTGGTGTTGCTCGGGCGCAAGTGCCCAGTGCTTGGGCGCGTGACGATGGATCAGACGGTGGTTGATGTGACAGGGATGCTTGGCGTGGAGAACGGCACAGAAGCTTTGCTCATGGGCGGTCAAGGAGTCAGCGCAGGAACAATAGCGCGGATGACAGGAACAATAAGCTACGAAATTTTTACTGGCGTAAGTGCGCGGGTGAGGCGCGTGCCAGTAGGCAGCGCGGCAAATAAGAAGAAAGTTTCATGAAGCAGAAATACTCATCCGCCGTGTGGCTCTTCGTAGTAGCGGCTGCGCTCTGCCTCGCCGCCGCGCTCGTGCAGTGGCGCGTGTGGGAGCCTTTCGGGGCGCGTGGCGGAGAAACTCTGCTGCGTATCGCGCATTACCAGCTTGAACCGGGATACAGGGAGGCACTGCGTGCGATCGCGATGGATTTCGAGGAAATACAGAGGCGGCGCGGGAATCGCGTGCGGGTGGAGGCGGTGCCAGTGCCTAGCCGCTACTACGAGACATGGTTAAACACACAGCTTGCCGCCGGAACCGCGCCAGACATTGTCCAGCAGCCAGCATCGAGGATTCAATACCGGGCGGATTACTACGAGAGACATTTTTTGCCGCTGGATGAAATACTGGAACGCCCGAACCCGTTCAACGATTTCGACAAACTCACAGGTGAAGCTGGCGACCTCGACCTGCACAGAAATTTGGTTGCCATTTTCGGGGCGGTGCCGCAAGGCTTGCCGCACAAGTTCACCTTGCGTGAATCTCTCTCTGGCATATCACCAGCCACGCTCGATTTTTTGAAAAAAGCTCCTCTGCGGGAGACATATTTAGACAGGATGCAGGGCTCCTACCACTACGAGTCGGCAAGGTATTTTGCGTTCACCACGGTCACGCTGAACACACGCCTTTTTTACAACAAAACACTTCTCAAAAAAGCGACTGGGAGCGATGCGCCCCCGGCTTCGTTGGGTGAGTTTTTCAAGGCGTGCCAAGCTATCCGAAAAATGGAGACGAAAGAGGGACTTCCCATCGTGCCTATCGCCGCACTGGGCACTACGCCCGATGATTTTTTCGAGCACTTCTACATGAGCCCTTTTACATACGGCCTTTGCGAAAAATTAGACCGCGACATGAGCGGTTCGCTTTCGCCCCAAGAAATTTACGGGGCTATCCAAAAAGGGGAACTCTCGTTGGACGAGCCATGCGTGCGCGAATTTTTTGAGTGCAGCCGCGCCTTGGGTGATGTCTGCACGGACGGCTACCTCGCGGCGGGCGAAGACCAGGCCAATTTCGCATTCATACAGGGGCGTGCCGCCATGCGCGTGGCCAGCATCACCTACGCGAGCGCAATACTCAACGCAGTGGATTTTCCGGTCGGCGTGCTGCTGCCGCCGCTCCCTGCTGTTGGAGAGACTTGGAACGAGTGGGCGAAGTACCGCCCGAGCGATTACGCCAGCTCTTCGGAGTCGTTCAGTATTTTAAAGTCTTCGCGCAACTCCACTATGGCCGTGGAGTTCATGCAGTTTTTTGCATCGTTTGTCTGGAACGAACGCTTTGCGCAGTTCGCATCACTGCTGCCAGCGGTGGCTGGGGCGAGGCATCCAGATATTTTGAAAAACATGGGTCATGTATTTTTCTTGGGCATGAGCCAGTCTTCGGGGCTCTCTTTTAGGACGGCTCTTTCACGCGCAGTTTCGTCAGACTATACGGAGGAAAGGTGGCGCTACCTCTCGGGCGAAATTGATTACAAAACATTTTCCGCAAACTTAAAAAAGAAATGGCTCGCCCCACGCGGCGGTATTTACCAGCTTTGGCGAGATGCGTGGCAGCAGGATGTGCGCGGGACGCGGGCCGCAGAGACGGCTTTCGATACGGCTGTGGCAAAATCGCTTTTCTTTGGCGGCGACCATGCCGACGGGCAGATGGGGTTAGCCCGCGAACTAATGTTCAAGACGCTCGAAATGAACGGCGGTGCCAACCAAGTGATGGCTCATGACCGCTTGTTTAAAGGCTCTGACAACACACCAATTTTTCCAGGACGCAGATGACCTCTGAAAAAGAAAACGGACATTTGAATCTAGTGGCCTATAACACAAAAATTTTCGTATGAGTGACGATCAAAACAGCCTGGCATCGAGGCGCAAGGAGGGAAGATATCCGTTGCGATA
>JAIFLJ010000206.1 GCA_020049135.1 bacterium
GTAACGAGCGACTAAATCCGTTGTTGATTTCATGAACACACTTTACCACATCCACCTCCTCTTGGCACTGGCTTTGCCAGCTTAGGATAAATCACAAAGGAAGTTTTTGGAATACAGTCCGTTTTTGTGCCCTTTGTGATCTTTGTGGTTAATAATCTTCTTGGCGTCTTCCTCTCTTGGCGCGAGAGAAAAAAGAGATTTAACCACGAAGGGCACGAAGCACACGAAGGAAGAGGGAACTTTTTCAATCCTCAATCTGTGTTCATCCGTGTAAATCTGTGGCTGAAAATCTTCTTGGCGTGAGAAGAAAAGAAATCCCTTACGCAATAGGCCACGAACAGCGAATTGTATGTAAAGTAGCGCGAACCTAGCGCAACTGGGCTGTGTATTACGCGGTGCAGCCATGTGAGACCTGCCTTTTGCATCCATGCCGGGGCAAAAGAGCGGTGTCTGGCTAGAAGCGGGAACGCGTCCCCAACGGTCAAAAAATTACCTCTCTTGAAATGGCTTCTCTGCGAGGCCATCCATTCCTGCTGCCTTCCGCCGCCCAATGCGAGCCATACAAAATCTGCTCCTGCCCCGTTTATCTCGCCGATATAGAACTCGTTTTCTTCATCCGTCCATTGCCCGAATTTTGGGGCGAGCATCCCGGCGATTTGCAGGTCAGGCTGCAACCGCAAAAGCTCCCTTTTCAAATCTTCCAGCATTTGCTGTGTGCCGCCGAAAAAGAAATGCTTCCACGGGGCGGGCGTGGACTCGATGCAGTGTTTCATGAAAGATGGGCCGTACACCCTGTCGCGCAGACCTGCCCCGCGCAGGTTCATGCACCAGACTAGGGGCATACCGTCTGGCACAAAGTAGTCTATGGCCTTGGTGGTTTGAAAAAAATCTGGGCGATGCCTGCGCAGTGCAACGATGTGCGTGTTGGAAAAATCCACGAGGAAAGGAGCATCCTGTTTGGCTCTCTCTTTCAGGCAATCAAGCAACCTCCCGTAAGTGGTAGCTCGTAGCGGCGTGCCGAGAATATCAACCGTTTTTTCCATAGCGCGGTGATGCGGAGAGCACGCCGAGAGCCGCTCTGTAAGCTGTGGCGGCTTCCGAGAAATTGGAAACCGTGATGCCGAGGTCTTTGAGCAGGCCATCTTGCAGCCCGTAAATCCAGCCGTGAACCGTCAGCTCTTGCCCGCGCTCCCACGCGTCGCGTGCAATGGTTGTGCAACAGACATTCATCACTTGTTCCACCACATTCAGTTCGCAAAGCATGTCGTATGCCCACGGCTCTGTGTTTGTTATATCCAAAAATCCAGCATGTTTTTGCCGGACATCTTCGATGTGGCGCAGCCAGTTATCGCTGAGGCCGATCCTTGTCCCGGAAATAGCCGCTTTTACGCCGCTGCAACCGTAATGGCCGCAGACTATGATGTGCCGCACCTTCAGTATATCCACGGCGAACTGCATAACGGAGAGGCCGTTGAAATCTGTGTGGACGACGAGATTGGCTATGTTGCGGTGGACGAAAAGCTCGCCGGGTTGCAGGCCGACAATTTCATTGGCGGGAACACGGCTGTCGGAGCACCCAATCCACAGGTATTGCGGCGTCTGCTGTTTGGACAGGTTAAGAAAAAAATCTGGCTCTTGCGCCCGTATGCCGTCTGCCCAAGTGCGGTTTTTTTCAAAAAGTGAATCGAGCATATTCATTGCAAACAGTCCCTTGTTTCCGCTGCCAACTATTCGATCAAATCTTCCACCTGTGTAGAAAAAATCAGGTCTATCAGCGTCCAGTCTTTGTCGGAAAGATAGTAGGTCATGCGCCACTGCACAGGGTAGAGCTTGTGCCAGCTTATGTACGAGAGAACGATCATCCTGCGTCCAACTTTTTGGGTGTCGTAATGTTCGTAGTCTATCATGTCGCCAAAAAGGTCTATGACAGAAGCCGTTTTTTCAGTGAAATTGTCCACATTCTCTTTGCGCTCAGACAGGCGCGAGTTGCGCAAAAGATGTTCGTAGGCTTGGTGGATATTTTTTCTGTCCTTCATCATCGTCTGGAAAAAAAATGCGATTTGTTCCTTTACGGGTATAGGGAAGTCGGACGGGTTCGGTTTGCGCTTGCCCAACTTGAAAACGGGGCTGACCTGACCTGTGGGTGGCGGCGGAGCCGTTTGCGCCACAAGGCTGCAAACAACAAAGAATAAAATGGCGAGCGGCATGAGAAATTTTGTCATAACGGTGAGACTGGCAAATTTTAACGAGAACGAGAATCAAAAAAGTTCGCCTTGCGCCACAGCAGGCGGCGTGGCCGTCCCGCGCTCCAGCTCTCTCAGCATGGAGTGGAACTCAAACTCCAACAGCGTCTGTCTCATCTGGTGTGGACGCAGCGATATTTTTAAATCGTTCCATGCCACTGGGACTTCCAGCGAATAGTCGAGCTTGACCATCTCGTGGTTGCAGATGACCTGTGTCTTGTGGAGTTCTAGCGCGGAACGGACTTTTTGCGATTTGATTTCCGAGATATGTCCAAGCAGGTTTTCGATGCTCCCGAATTCTTGCAGTAGGACGGCAGCCGTTTTGGGACCCACGCTAGGAACGCCAGGGATGTTGTCGGAAGAATCCCCAGTCAGCGCGAGCAGGTCTGGAATTTTTGCTGGAGGCACACCCCATTTCTCAAAAACTTCTTTTTCGCCTGTCATGTCGAACCCTTTGCTGCCCTTGGACGGCTGGCACAGTCTCACATTCTCGGTCACTAGCTGCATCAAATCCTTATCGCAAGTGGCGAGCACAATTTCTGTCCCGGATGGCGCCCGTCTAGTCAGCGTGGCTATTATATCGTCGGCTTCTTGGCCTTCCATGCGGATGGCCTGCACGCCAAACGCCTCTGTAATTTTTTGCATCCCCGAAAGTTGCGCTGCCAAATCTTCTGGCATGGGTGCCCGTTGCGATTTGTACTCGGGCTGCAAAATCAGCCTTCTCTCTGGCAGCCCTCCATCAAACACCACAGCAGCCAAGTCAGGCTTCAGATTCTCCAACATTCTGCGCAATGTTTTTGCAAACCCAAAAACAGCACCCACCGGACGCCCGCTCGAATGGGTGAGCGGCTGCATCCCGAAAAACGAGCGGTACGCGAAGTAGTGGCCGTCAACAAGTAGCAGTTTCATCTTTTTGCGGGCGCGCTGCCGGAGGTGTTACAAACAACGAAAAGAAAAGCAGAGCGCCGCCGGAAAGAACCCATGCAAGCAACGCTGCACGGGAAAAGTCGTAGCCGTATCGCTGCGGGACAAACTCCATGATAACGCGATGTTTTCCCGGTTTCAGGTGGACGCCGCGCATAACATAGTTGCACCTGAGCAGCGGGGCTGATGCACCATCCACAGTAGCACGCCAGCCAGTATCATAGTGGTCGTTCAAAAGCAGCACGGCGTCCGTTTTGTTGTCCGCATCTAGTTCAATGCGGTTTGCCTTGTAAGAAACAAAACTGAGACGGTCGTCATGTTCTGGTAGCGGCGGCATCTGTATTTCTGCGCATGCTTCGGGCTTCGCCGATTTTACTGATGTGGCGGCACTCTTCTTTTTTGCCGCTTTCGGTTTGGTTTTCTTCTCTGTCACAGCTTCGCTGACCAGCATAGGTTTCGGCTGTTTTATTACTGGGGCAGGCGGCGGGAGAATCGGGACAAACTGTCCGTGGGACGAAGCCACTATCACGCGGGAAGAGGGGTCGAAATTTTCATCCGCCAAAAGCTCCAAGGTCTTTTCATCATCCGCGGCTTGCCACTGGCTGAAAAGCTTGGCTCTGGGCATGGCGCGGTTGAACTCAATCACGCCAAAACCGCCTAGCCCCTCTATCACGCGGCTGCGCCCTGGCACACCTTGGAACCCGAAGTGGAGCTTCACAGAAAACGGCGCATCCTCCCCTTTCTCCACGAAAGGCGCGTTCAGCTTTTCGAGCGCGTTGGTCGCCGCGAGCATGTAGCGCGTGTTCGTGAGCTGCCAGAGGCGATCTGGTTTTTCGGAAAGGGCGTTCATGAAAGCCGTGTAATCTTTGGGCGGGCGCGGGAGTTGGGCGACATCCAGCGACTGTATTTTGTAAAAGAGGAAGTGGTTCTGAAGCCACTCGCTGAACTCCGGTATTTCGCGCTGTAGCGTGGCAACACGGTGCTCGTGGGAGTCTTTGCGAAGGAAGTCAATGACGGGGTTAGTGGCGTATTTTTTGCGGTAGTTGAAAAATGAGATAAATGGGGCGTTGGCCCGACCTAGATCAACGATCAAAAGCGCGATCAAAAGCAGCCAGCCCCAGGCCGCGCGCGGGCCGCGCCAGCATCCGGCCATCACGCTCACCACAGCCACCGCCGTGAGTAAAAGAAAAAACAAGAAAATCCAAAGCTCTGTTGTGAGGTGTGCCACGATAAACTTGGAGAGTCCGCCCCACTCGCTGGCCTGCAAAAATGAGCCGAGAGCATGTCGCGAAAGAATCTGGCTGAACAGCAGCGAAACTGCCACTGCCACCGCAAACTTCAGCCCGTCCAACCATTTCCGCTCATCTGGAGATGCGGCATCTGTCGCCCACGATTTTATCGCGTCTAGGTCGGGCGGCGTTGGCGGGAGCGGGGCTGCATCTGACCCAGATGAAATGCCCGCGCTAAAATATCTGCGGCTCCACCCGAGCAGCGAGTAGGCGAAAAGGATGAGGGCGGAAAGTGTGAAAGGGTGCATGAACTTGATCGGGTTGCGAATCGTAGAAAAATATGGGAGCGAATAAACCCACTCGTAAAAAGGGGCGTGACGCCCGAAGGCAAGCAGCAGTGATACGAGAGCGCAGGCAGCCCAAAAGTAAATGAACCTTTTCTCCCTCTCAGAATAAATCGGCTCCCCTGGCGCATCGCAAGAAAACGGGTGACGGCGGTACTTCCCGGCAGCCGCCAAGACCGCCCATAATGCGCCCACGGCCACCAGCAGGCCGAGGTATTCGCCAGCCCCACAAAATTCGCGTAATCCTTTACGCGTCTCTTCCCATCCTGGCGTGCGCCCGACGCTACCCCAGTAATTACCGCCGTTCGGCGTATCCATGCGGTATCCGAAAAAGCCAGGTATGATTGTCCTCACGACTTCTAATTTTGGCAGGCTCCATTGCGTGGCCCAGTTCCATCGCTCTGCACGCGCCTCTTCTGAATCGTCCATGCCCTCCGCGTTTGTGATCTGCGTGGGAATCATGGAAACCAATGCCTGCGATGACATCCACGCCGCGCAAAGTGTCACGAGAGTCAGAGCGGCGACAGCTCCAAGTGCTGTGCTCCACCATTTTCCGCCTTGATCTGCGCGGGAGTTCCACGCATGGAAAATCACAAACGCGCCGATATAAATGCAAAGGATGATCGGGAAATCCAGCCCGTCCAAAATCCCCAGCCCCAGCGTGAGTCCCGCGAAGACAAGGCGAGCCCAGCGCGGCCCGGCGGCGGGGTTCATCAGGACGGCCAAAACCAACAGGTCGCCAGCCACGACTATGGGGCGTGAGCCCAGCCCCCAACAGGCGTGCGAAAAAAGGTTGTTGTTCAGTGCCACGGCGCAAGCGAAAAGGGCGGAGGGCAAAAAACGCAGACCTATCGTTCTAGCAAATATAGCAGCGCAGAAGCCCGCCAAAAATATGCTCAGCGGAGCGTATATTTTGGCCCATAAAATGGGTTTCAGAGTAAGCAGGCTGTGGCTGAGAGAGAGAAAATACGGGCCTTGGTTAAAGCCCAGCCACTGCTCATCGCGCCATGTGCCCAAGAAAGGGTTTTGCGTTTCGGAGCCAATTTTGACCACTGAGCCGAGCGTGGTGTCGTTGCTGAAAACGACCATATTTGGGAGTGCGCTCTGCCAAAAAAAGAGTGCCGCTATGCCCCCTGCGAACAGTGCCACTGCCAGTGCAAATCCGATGGTTGTCTTGCGTATCATGGTTTCGATGTGGCAGTAGTTTGCCTTCGGCTGCGACGAAATGAAACTAAAAAGTATAAAAGCACGATTTCACGAATCTGATAAAAAGTGGCTCTACAGCCAAAACACCCATGAAAGTGGAACGGGTTATGCTAATTCAAAAAGAAAGGAGAGATATTTATGAAAACAACCGTGCATGAAAAAAGCATCCACCCAGCGCAGCGGCTGGCTTACTCGACATTCTGCTTGGGCGTGAGCCTTGTTTCTGGGCAGTTTGAAAAGGTGCCATTTTTTCTAAAAGGTGTCGGGCGGATAATTTTTCCGTTTTCTTTGGCACATGTGTCATACAAAAAATAAAGCTACCCGCCCCTGATAAACGGGAGCGGATAGCTTTTTTAAATGATGCCGAGAAAGGTTAGTTCCAGCGGGAAGAAGAGACGGGGGAGACATCCATCTCGACCCGACCCAAAATGCGGGCTCCATCGTTGATAACAACGCGTGGAGCCTTTATGTCGCCGATGACGGTTCCATTAGCTACGATTTCTGACTTGTCGCTGACAACGATGTTGCCTGTGACATGCCCTTTTACCGTTATGCTTTGAGCCTTAATTTCTGCGTGAACGGTTCCTTCTGTGTCCACTTGGACATTGCTTTCGAGGGTGATCGTGCCCTCGACTTTGCCTTTGACGGTCAAATCTTCGTTTCCAATCAAGTCACCTTTGAAGGTGGTTGTTTTTCCAATTATTGTGCCTGCTGTTTCCATGCCTTGCTTTCTAGCAAAAAATTGATGGTTGGCAATACTTCTGTTGTTTTTTTTTGAGGCCGTGTTAGAAGATAGGCGGATGAGTTCTTTCCGTTTTCACCGCTGGATGAACAAGCACGGCGTTTCGCGCCGCAAGTTGAGCCAGAACAAGATGTTTGCTTGGTTGAGCAACCATCTATTGTGCAAAGACTTGTGGCTTTTTCACAGGGACTCATTGGCTAGGGGTTGGCTCATCGGCTCGCTGGCAGCGTCCAACCCATTCCTTGGTTTTCAGATTGCCATGGCCATGCCTTTCAATATTTTTTTTAGGGGCAACATCCTCGTGACCATATTTCTCATCTTGCTGACCAACCCGGCCACAATTATCCCTTTTTGTATTTTCGCCTATTGGCTCGGCTGTCAAGTTCTGCGCGAAGATATGTTGAGCACCGCACTGATAGGTGAGCAGATCAATATTTTTTCCGAAGGTGGAATGAGCTTTGCAGCCGTGCAGAGCGCGTGGCAATTTTTGTGGGGAGAGATCGGTGTGCCACTTCTTTTCGGGTGTCTTAGCATCGGTCTTGGTGTTGGGTTGATCGGATATTTTTTGATCATGCTCCTGTGGAAGACCGCTCCGAAACGCCATGTCTCCGCCCACAAGCATCATGTCAGGAACGCCCCCCCGCATAAAAACGACAACCACTCTTCGTCAAATGGAATTTGACTGGAGCCACGGAACGGTGGCACTTCCATGCACCACTAGTAAAGTAGAAGAATGTTTTGAAGACCCGTTTGGACTCAGGCTCATCCCAGATTCTCCCCGTTTCGCAGAGCACGCACGGTTCATCTGTTTGGGCAAAGACCTCGAAGGGCTACCTTGGTTTATCGTCTATACCATGAACCGAAAACAGATTCGTGTGGTAGCCTTGCGGCGCATGGCACCGGGCGAACTGAATTTTTACGAGGGGAAACTTAGGGAGGTAGTTTAGCATGAGCATCGCACGCAACGCCATCCAATCTTGGGACGATGTTCCCCTCTTCTGCTCGGAAGAAGAGGAGCGCGACTACTGGGAAAAAAATGAAATATCCCATACACTCATCAGGCAGTCGCTTTACGCCGAAACTGGCGACTCGGCGACCATCACGCTCCGCATGGATCCGCGGATGCTGGCTCGCATTAAAAGGCTTGCTAGGCTGCGGTATCTGAACTACCAGAGCATGATTAAACAGTGGCTCGCCGAACGGATCGAAAAGGAACTTTGACCCTATTTGACCGCTCAATAAAAACGCGGCATCGCAGTGTTTTTACTGGGATCGCCAGCGTCCCGCTGGCATCTTGTCGGCAAAATCAGAAGAGCCAGCGGGACGCTGGCGGTCTCAGCATGGTGATGCTAATGATTCGGGTTTTAGATGGGTGTGATTAAAAGTGGGTGAGGTTGGGCAAACCAGAGTTGGGAAATAGCGCTCTCTTTCTCTGACAGTGTGGGGAGATGGAATCAGGCTCATGCCGCCAGTTTTCTTTAAACCCCGATGGGGTTTTATATGTCAGCCTGGGGTTGCCCGT
>JAIFLJ010000173.1 GCA_020049135.1 bacterium
GCGTCCCTCAAGAGGTTGTTGTTTCCATTCACATGGATTGGGTGATAACGACTCCCCCAACTCGAATCCCACGGAATTCCCCGAAGAGCCAATGAAGTTGGATAAAAAAAAATTAGCGAAGTTTGCGCCTTCTTTTTTGCGAGGATGGGTTAGAGATTATCGAAAGTTGGTAGAGCGAAAACACATCGCTAATCTGATATTTGCTCGCTCCAGTGGGAAAACTGCGCGTGTTTCGTATGCGGGCCGGGAACCTAAGCCCAACGAGGTTGTGGGAGGTGGACGGGTGAAATTGGCGTCTCTAGCCAACGCATTCCCAGCAGCATCCGACTCATTTAATATTCTTTATCTTGTCAGCAGTGCTTTGCCCGATCATGTGGATATTTGGGTCGAAAAGGCGTGCGCTGCTGGCATTAAGATTGTGTTAAACCAAAACGGAGTTGTTTATCCCGGCTATCGGCCTGATGACTGGAATGTCTTGAACCAGCCAAACGCATGGGTGCGAGAGCGGGCTGACTATATTATTTATCAAAGTCAATTTTGCAAGTTTGCTGCTGACAAATATCTCCCGTCGCCTCGCCGTTGTCTCGGTGACGCTGTTTTGTATAATCCAGTTCCTTCATCGTTGATGTGTGGAGCCTTAAAAAAAAACCGAGGGCAATTTCCTGTTCTTATTTTGGGAGGGAACCAATACCAATTCTACCGCTTAGAAGCTGCCTTGCGTGTTGCCGGTCTTCTAAATGATCGCGGATGTCTGAGCGAACTTATCGTCACCGGGAAGCTTTCTTGGATTCCTGATCATGCCGAGGCACGGAAGATGGCCGATGAGATGCTGGAGAATTTTGGGCTTGGAGGGAAGGTTCGATTCACAGGGCCGTATCACCAATCCCAGCTTCTTGCGATCCTTGCACAGGCTGACATCTTGCTTCACACCAAGTATCTAGATCCTTGCCCGACCGCCGTTGTGGAGGCCATGGCATGCGGGTTGCCTGTTGTTTATTCAGCAACAGGCGGGACGCCTGAGCTTGTGGGGCCTGCTGCTGGAATCGGGGTGCCTTCTGAGATTCTTTGGGAGAAGGATATAGTGCCCTGCCCTGAACAGCTAGCAGATGCGGTAATAGCGGTTTGGTCCAAGATAGATGATTATTCCATGCAGGCTAAACGGCGTGCCAATGAGGTCGGCAACGAAGAAGTCTGGCTGGCGGCACACCGTGAAATTTTTCAAAAGCTTTGCGAAACGGTTTCTTGAGGCCCCTATGCATGCATTGCAAGTAACAGTTTTGATGCCGACATTTAATGGATCTAAAACGATTGCTCGCTCCATAGCAAGTATCCAGCGACAAGACTTTTCAGATTGGAATCTACTTGTTTTGATTGATGCGTCCACAGACGATACCCTTGCCGTGGTGAAGCCACTCGCGGATCAGGATCGGCGGATCCAGATCATTGTCAACGAGAGTAATCTTCGTTTATCTAAAACCCTCAATCGTGGGATATCTCTTGCTGCTTCCAAATATCTGGTGCGCCTAGACGACGATGACATTTGGTCTGATAGGGGTAAATTGGGTAATCAGATCCAATTTTTGAAGGAGAATCCTAAGTATAGCCTTATCGGAACGGGCTTTCGTGTCCTAGATGAAGAAGGCTCTGAACTCCGCCGATCTGACATGCAAAGTGATGATATGCAGATCCGACAACGGCTGTTAAGCGAGAATCCGTTCTGTCATTCTTCTGTGATTTTTAAAAAAAGTGATGCCGAGAAGGTTGGACTCTACAACCCGAGGTTGGGCTATACCGAGGACTGGGATTTGTGGCTGCGACTGGGGATGGTCGGCAAACTGTTCATCATTGGCGGCGTGGGTGTGGATTATTTGTCCAAAGAGGGTATGTCCAAGCAAAACAAGAAATCGGCACAAATCAGGTTTCATATGAGGTTGCTTGGCAAATATGCATTTGCCTACCCAGGAAAAATTCAGGCAATGACAACTTTGCTAAAATATGCAATTTGCGGCTAATCCCATGTTCAAAAAGATATTACAGTTAATACCAAAGAGAGTTCAGGATCCAACGCGGAATCCAAGTTGTGCGGTGTTTGAGGTCGATAACTGGTCCATCTCTGATTTCATTGTTAAAAAACTGATCTCAAAAGTGGGGGTTCATCCTTTTCCATTGAGTGAGCTATCTCTCATGGTGTCGGCATTGGCCTATTTCAAACCAACGCATCTTTTTGAATGGGGAACCAATATCGGCAAATCGGCTCGGGTATTCTACGAGGCGGCCAAGCACTACAGGATTGTCACGCAGATCCATTCGATTGACCTCCCCGATGACATTGAGCATGTGGAGCATCCGGGGGGGCATCGCGGAAAGCTTGTTAGGGGCTTACAGGGAGTGACACTACATCTTGGAGACGGTTTGCAAACATCGCTGACTTTACTGAAGGAAATCAACGGCGTTGCGCGTCCTCTTTTTTTCTTGGATGGAGATCATTCATATAGCTCAGTTAAAAGAGAGCTTGAAGCAATCATCAAACAGGTGCCAGGTGCCATCATCTTGGTGCACGATACATTTTATCAGTCGGCTGATGCGCAATATAATATTGGACCCTATCGTGCGATCGCTGACACGATGGATGTTTATGGGAAAGCCTACAGACAGATTGTTCTAAACACTGGTTTGCCTGGCATGACCTTGATTTATCCAAAATCGCACATGCACGATCATGGGGTGGATGAGCTGTGATCAGGCATGAGAATTATCATCACAACTTTTTTTATCCCCCCCTCATTGGGGGTGTTGGGGAGGTGGTGGCTCGTCATGCTATGGGTCTTACAGCACTCGGTCATGAGGTTACCGTTGTAACTGAGTCTTGCGCGAGCAGGACGGCAGAAAATATTTCTGCAGGAGTTGCGGTCGTCAATTTTGATGTCAAGGGGAGTGGAAATCTCCGAACGGGTTACACGGGTGAAATTGAAAAATATCAGAACTATCTTCTTTCGTCCAATCTTGATGCGATTGTATGTCACTGTCTGCAGACATGGAGCACTGATTTAGCTGTAAGCGTCTTCAATCGTATATCAGCGGCAAAAGTCCTTGTGAGTCATGGGGTATCGGTCAACACAATATTAAAGTTTCCAAGGAATCTTTACAACTGGCTGGCATGGCGACCGTATGCATGGAGGCTTCCAGAGATCCTGCAGGCATTTGATCATGTCGTCTTTCTTTCGGATAAAGCAGATCGGGATCGCTTTTATGATCGAACGATCGAGCTCCAGCTAGGGCTGAAGCGGTTATCGACAATCCCGAACGGAGCGGATCTCGTATGTCGTGAGCAAGTGGGATCGAACTTTAGGGCAGCACAATGTATCACGACAAAATATCTCATTTTGTCCATTTCAAATTTCAATCCTCTCAAGAATCAGCTAGCGGCTATCGAAGCTTTTGCAGTTACTGGAAATATCGATGCAACACTTGTGTTTATCGGTGAAGCCTATAATAACTACAGCCAACAGATGCTAGATCTCAGCGAGCGACTTGGAATTCGTGCTCGAGTCAAGATTTTGCAGTTTACGGGATCTGCGATGAAAGATGCTGCGCTCGGCTGTGCGGGTCTCTACTTGCTGACATCCCGAACGGAGGTTCAACCTCTCGTGATACTCGAGGCTATGGGTGCTGGTGTTCCTTTTATTTCTTTCAATGTCGGTTGCATTGACGAGATTCCTGGTGGCGTGGTCGTTCAAAATGCACAGCAGATGGGAAAAAACATTTGTCAGCTTCTTGCAAACGGAGAGGTGCTGCGGCGTCTTGGTCGGGAAGGTCAACAAGCAGTGCAAGACAAGTATAACTGGGAAAGCATTGTGGGTAACTACGAGCGCCTGCTCAAATCGTTATGAAGGGGAAAATCTCGCACGAATGCCGAGTCATTTTTGCGGCGTGCAAATCCGCTCTTAAAAGTAGAGAAAAACTCAAAATTCTTAACAATCAGGTTTTATCCCATTTCATAATCATGGGGTTGGGTTTAATGACATCTGCGCTGTGGGCTCGATCCGTCTCGCTGGAGCTTTTTGGTTATGCTAGGCTCGCGACTTCCATTTCGGATATTGTTGGGGTTTTTTGCTTGAGTGGGCTTTCTGAAAGTGCCGCCATTTCCAGTGCCAGAGGCTACCATGGTAATTTTTCCCTTCTAATTCGCTACAAATTTGCCGCCGGCATTGTGGGCGGACTGGCTGTTTTGGGTGTGGGTTGCCACTATTTTTTTCATGGCTCCCAAGAAACGGGTCTGGCGATATTCATCCTTGCGGGCCTCTTGCCTTTTAGCCGACTGATTGATGTCTGGTCGGGTTGGATGTTTGGGGCGGGCAAGCTAAACAGCATTCTTGTCCAGCAGGTGCTGAACTCACTGTTGGCTTTGGCCGGCTCTCTTGTCGTTATAGGGTTGAGTTTAGGGAAAAATCCGACAGCTGTCTTCCTCGGAATGTTTCTGCCAGGTTCTATATGCACGCTGATCTTTTTGGGATTCTTCTATCGTGGTTCTTTTCGCGCAAATCGCACGGTTGATCGGGGTGTCATCGCATATGGAGTCAAAACGAGTGGCGGGTCTATCTTGGGTTCCGTGCTCATGAGCGATAGAATCTTGGTAGAAAGGTATCTTGGTGTGGAAGCTGTCGCGATCTACTCGGTGGCGACAGTCTTTTCAAATCATGCTAAAACGGCATTTCGAATGCTTTCACGGATTCTTATCCCAAGCCTCTACTCTTTTAGGACAATCCAAGAAGCTTGGGCTTACTTGCGTCCTAAAATAACTATGATTTTTTCTGCAAGCGTCGCGCTCGCCCTTTTGGGTGGGGCTGCAATTTATTTTTTTATCCCCATCCTTTATTCCGAAAAATATGTGCAGGCTGCGCATCTGGGAGCATTCCTTTGGGCTATTATATGGTTAAGTTTTGCCCCGACTCTTCTTGGAGTCTCAATCATGGCTCAGCGAAATGTCTTGCTGACTAATATCGTGGGTCTTGTCTATCCTTCCATTTCCATTGGCGTTTTGTGGCTTTTGCTGATAGTGTTGGATTCAACGGCAGCGATGTATGGGCGAGGCATTTTTGATTTGCTTTTCTTCTCCATTTTATATCTAGCGTTTTTTTGCCATTTGTATAGAAAGCCAATTGCAAAAGTCGAAGAGAGTCTTGATTCTAGCAGATGACCTGCGATCCGCAAATCCATGCTAATTTATGTCTGTAACTTTAAAAAAGCCATTTAAAGTCTTGCTGTTTTATGCTGCGAATGAGGAGAACAAGACTTTATCCTACCAGCAGGGCTGGCCTCATGCGCTGTGCTCGCATCTCGGTCTTCATTGCACCGCCATTAATCTTGCGTCTTCTAGCTTAGCTAATCAATTGCGGCGAAAGGTTTTTATTCAATTTCTTTCGTGCGATGCTGTGATTATTTTGCATTCGGTCTTTTCTAACTCATGTGCAATGGCATTAAGCATTCAAGATGCGCTAGCAAAGATCAAGAGACGCAAGATTTTTTTTATCGGGAATGAATACAAATTGATGCCTGAAAAAATGACTTTTGCGCAACGGGTCGGTGTCAATTTGCTCGTGACTATGAACCCTAAAAAAAAGGCGCATGAGTTGTATCGAGAATGTTTAAAGTGTGATGTTGTTTGTATTCCAAGTGCTGGTGTTAATCTCGATATCTTCAAATCGTTGACCCCTAGAGCAGAGCGCCCCATCAGCATTGGCTACAGAGCCTACGCCAGTCCTCTTTATCTTGGGCATAATGAACGAATAGAAATTGCGGATCGGGTCGGTTCTCACGCTAGAAGTTTGGGGCTGTTGACGGATATCTCAACGAATCCAGAAGATCGCTTTACCACGAGCGAATGGGTTCAATTTCTTAATCGTTGCCAATTTCAAATTGGAACAGAGGCTGGTGGACGATTCTTTGATCTTGAGGATCGGACGCGGAATGCTGTGAATCAATACACAGCAAAGCACCCTGATGCTGATCTCGCTGAATTGGAGGAGCGCTTCTTTTCAAAAGTCCCCGATCCATGCACGGGCTGGATGATTAGTGGTCGGCACACAGAGGCTGCGGCTTGTGAAACTGTGCAAATTCTTTTTGAGGGTCGCTACAACGATTATTTTTTGCCAGACACACATTACATATCATTGAAAAAAGATTTTTCGAATATCGATAATGTTTTTGACCGTATGCAAGATCAATCCTATTGTGATCAAGTTGCAAAAAATGCGTATCAAGTAGTCGAGGCTGAATTAACTTATGATCGACTGATTGCTAAACTGTGTAAAGCGATCTAACTGGTTTTTAGGGGAATCTATTGCCATGCCTGTTCCACCGAAAAGTCTGAAGAGCCAAAAGAGTCAAGCAGTAATTGTTGGTCTCTCGGGTGGACTTGGGAATCAGATGTTTCAGTATGCGGCGGGGCGTGCGCTTTCACTGCGTTTGAAGGCACCACTTCAACTTGACACCACTTGGTTTCTAGGTCGAAAATCCCGCTCGTATGCTCTTGGAAAGTTTTCAATCGAAGAAAATATTGTATCATCTAAGCTTCCTGGGCCAGAAATTCTCAAATCGCTGGAAAGCCGGTTATCTCGGAAATTAGGATTAACTCGGATGGGAGTTCAAATCTTTCGTGAGCCCCATTTCCATTTTAGCCAAAAATTCGTTGAGCTTAAGCATCCAGTGTATCTGGAGGGGTATTGGCAGAGCGAGCGGTATTTTGATATCTACCGTGATGTCATTTTTGCTGACTTTTCTGCGCGATATAAATTGCCAGAAAAGTGTAAAGATATTCGCCAGCAGATATGCGAGAGCGATTCGGTTTGTGTTCACATCCGACGAGGGGATTATGTGCATGACTCTTCAATCTCAAAAGTTTATGCACATTGTTCATCCGACTACTACCAGAAGGCACTCGCCATCGCTGTCTCTGGGTTGGCAAAGCCTCAGGCTTTTGTTTTTTCGGATGATCCAGAGTGGGTGCAAGCTAATTTTCCGACATCAATTTCGACCACCGTGGTGGATATAAATTCATCAAACGAAGCTTGGTGGGATTTGTTTCTGATGACAGCTTGTCGGAGTTTTGTGATTGCGAACAGTTCGCTTAGTTGGTGGGCGGCCTGGCTCGGTTCTGGAAAAAATAAAACTGTAATTTGCCCGAGGAAATGGTTTTTAGACAGTCGAAAATGCACAAAAGATTTGATTCCAAATACTTGGATAATCCTATAACCCTCAGTCGAATCGTCCTGGAGTTTGGACATTTGAAAATCTAAATCGAGTGGGCTGAAAAATATTATATTGACATACCTATATAGATGTGCCACTCTCTTGCGCATGAACAACGACACCATTCGCTTGGCGGGATTGCTAAATAGGTATTGACGCCGTGCAAGACAGCCGCCATGATGGCTGGCATGAAATGTCAACATTGCGGGAGTGATCTGGCGGTTAAGAACGGGCGTAGCCGCCACGGCAAACAACGCTGGTTGTGCCGGGAGTGCGGGAAGACCTTCGGTGAGAGCGACGGGCGGCGGGTGGAACCTGACAAGCGCGAATCGGCCTTGGCGCATTATCTGGAGGGCGTGGGTCTGAGAGCCACCGAACGGCTCGTAGGGGTGAGCCACAACTCGGTCATGAACTGGGTGCTTGAAGAGGTGGAGGGCAAGGCGCTGGCTGCCGCCGGACCTGAGGAAGTCGAATGGATCGAAGCCGATGAACTCTGGACTTATGTCGGTAAAAAAAAACGGACTGCTGGCTGTGGTGGGCTATTGATCGTGCTACCAAGAAA
Source organism: bacterium (assembly GCA_020049135.1). Lineage (GTDB taxonomy): Bacteria > Verrucomicrobiota > Verrucomicrobiia > JADLBR01 > JAIBCM01 > JAIFLJ01. The sequence continues at coordinate 7,811 of JAIFLJ010000173.1, forward strand.
GTCTGCGGGTGGGCACTGGGGGATCGTGGAACCGAAACAGCCCGCCGTTTGGATGCGCAACTTCCTCACGCCAAGCCCATCACCTTCTGCCCGGACTTCTGGCATCCCTACGGACTCATCTTCTCCCAACACCAGCACTTGCAAGGCAAAGCGCACCCTTTCACGATAGAAAGCCACAACAACCGCCTTCGTGTTTATCTGGCTCGCCTCCGACGAAAAACCCACTGTTACACCAAAAAAATAGAAAACCTTGCCGCCAGCATCTTGCTTAACCTGCTTAAATAATTCTAATCGATACCTAAGCTGGCAAAGCCAGTGCCAAGAGGAGGTGGATGTGGTAAAGTGTGTTCATGAAATCAACAACGGATTTAGTCGCTCGTTACAAGG
>JAIFLJ010000086.1 GCA_020049135.1 bacterium
CCAGACCGTCTCCTTGCCGTCGCCAGACGAAAAATACGGCTCTTTTTTCGGTCGCTCCCAGCGTTCAAATCCTTATGGAAGGATTTGGGGATTGGCGATGTCCTCGAAAGCGAGCGTGAAACCTTTATGATTTTTCTCCATCACCTCTTTCGGCACCCATCGGCCTGAGTCTTCGGAGCGGGTTTCGGCACGAGCGTAACTGACTTCGGGCTCGATGGTGACCCCGACCACGATGACTTCGTAGCCAGCGGTTTTGAGCCGTTCAACGAGGGAGATGGCTTCTTTTTTATTGGACAGCGTGCCATCATAGTAAAGGTCTTGTTTGTAAGAAAAGGAAAGTTCTTCTTCGATTGCTCGGTTTACACATTTTTTAGCAATCATCGAAGAGGCTTCATGAACAACCTCGGCGGCTCTGCGGTCCTTGAGTTTCACCAGTTCTTGATACTGCGGCATTTGCTCCTTAAAATCATTCGCATTGATTTTGAGATAATTGCGGTCAGGAATCATCATGGCCTCTTTGAGTTGCCCCAGGACGGTAGATTTACCTGCGCCGGTGCCACCCGCCATGAGAATGGCGACAGGCTTGTTGCGTTCGGTTTTATAGAGGGGAGCGGATTCGTTGAGTGACATAGCTTTCGTGGACGAAAAAAGGTTGTCTATAAGCGAGGTTTCTAACGACTGATAATTGGGCAGCAAATGGGTAGGAGTCAAGAGCGCATGATCGTTTGGCAGAATTTCTTTTAACATATTATCGTAATTTAGGTTTAATGAGTTTAATCGGCTCCATGCGGTCGTTGGCCGCGCTATAAACGGCGGTTTGATCGTTTTTTGACCAGATTATTTTATTGTCATGCGTCCGCTCGAAAGTCTTCTGCCACCCCTCGCGGTCGGGTGCTTGGACAAGGATTGGCACGCTAAAACTAATTCCTTTCTCGCTTGGGGATAACTCCCGTTTTTCCTCTGGAAACTGGAGATTCTTCGGGTTGGAAAGATCGGGAAGAGGAAGTAAAAATTGAGCATGAAACGAGCGGATCAGTTTTCTAAAATCATCGCACGAATTGGCCTCGTGCCATTTGGGAGCTTGGTATTTGGAGGCGGCACTAGAGAGGAATTTCACACCGAGACTGGTGATTTGGCCATGTTTAGCAAACCCGTTTTTAGCGAGAGAATGTTTCAAAAAAAGGTCTAGTTCCCTCATGCCCGCATCCAGTTCCATGTTAATTTTCACGGCGACAAATTCGGCTTCAGACTTTGAAAAAAACTTGCCGTAATGAAACCCGCAATCTTGGGTGCCTGGCCTATCAGGTCTCCAGATTTTGAAATACGAGGAAGGTTTATGCGGGGTGTTATCATGCTCAAAAGCGTGGGCGTATTTTTTGGGGCTTGGGGCGATAGAATTCATAGTTCTCCGCGCATGAGTCCTTGTTTTTCTAAAAAAATCGACTTTGTTGAAAGAAGAGGAAGAGGGAGGGGACAAGTCCCCTCCCCCTCCGATGTTAGGGTTTGAACCCTTGCTTTTTGGCGAAAATTTCGCCGACTTTTTTATTGATGTCAGGCCGCATGTCAATGCCCTTGGCGGCAAGCGCCGCTTTCGCGTCGCGGAGAATCACTTTCTCTTTCACCTCTGGCTTCATCTGCGTCACCTCGTAGCGCTTCTCCAAATTCACACGAATTTCTTTGTGTTCCTTTTTTGCAAGCAACTCTTTGACGACTTCTTCGCCAGCTTTGTTGTAAAGCTCGATACGGCTTTCGGTTTTCGCTTTGGCAGCATCCATACGCATTTCAGCATAAGCTTGTTTACGAGCCGCCCATTTAGGATCGGTTGCGATTGTTTTTTCAATAGCCTCGAAACGCTTAGGATTCTCTTGAATCCATTGATTGATTTGCGCGTCAATGTTTGTGTTCGTCTTGTGCTCGATGGGAGCAGTATTTTCAGTTTGCATAGAATCTCTCTTGGTTGGAGAATTATATTCCCCAGTTGTTTTTCTTTGGAACAAAAGTTCCGTTAGTTTTACAACTCCATGCACTTTGACACGAGAGTGAAGCGATTAGCTTCAAGCGATAAAGTGGCATGGGTTGGAAAAAAGTCAAGCGCTTTTTTCAGTCGGCTCGTTTTTTTTCGGTTTCCGCAACGAATCGCGGACACAATTTTCAAAATCGTCCACGACGTCTTTGGCTGTTTCTTTTGCAAGAGAAAGCCCCATCAGAGTCGGGATACCAGGCGAAAATCCTAGCAGAGATTTGATTTTTGCGTCTGCTTCCTCGTAGAGATTAAAAACATCTATTCTGACGGGGATAGAGACCGTTTTTAAAACGGGTTTATTGTCGGATGACATACGAATATTCCTTTGGTTGGTGTTGGTTTCTTACAAATGTCCCGGTTCACTCGAAACGGGTTCATCTGTGAGAGTGTTGTCCTTCGGTTTCATGGCACCGATAGCGAGGTCGTAAGCGATGATCGAAAACCATTCGACATTGGTTTTTTCATCCTTGTAATAATCGAGCTGGCCAGAAACGACAAAGGGCGTTCCCTTAGAAATTGTCATTGAAGCGAGCTTGGCCGTTTTTTTACGGAACTTGATATAGAGCGGGATGATGACGCTCCGCTCCTCGTTCGGGTTTTCATCTGAGGGCGGGATATAGCGTTCGTGAAGCGCGAACACTTCACAAAAATAAACCCTGCCGTTTTCCGTCTTGATGTGTTCAAGGTCGCGCCCAGCGCGGCATTGAAGCGTGATAGAATTGATCATATTGCGTTTGATTCTCCGAGTTAATAAATGAAGCCTTGAGAGGCCGTATTTGTTGACAGAGAGGCGGGAGCCTTTCCGTTTTGATGAGACATTCACCAAATTTTCCATGCGGGTTTTTTATGGGAGGGAGCGTCTGGAACGGGGGCTGGTTTCCCCTCTTTTTCCCGTTTTTCCTGCTTTTCTTGTAAAACAGCCAATTCGGTTCTAACCCGTTTAAGTTCTTCGGCGGCTTGGGCAGAGGAAGAGCGTTCGGCATCGAGCGTCTGCAAAACCTTTTCAAGCTCTTGGAGCTTTTTCTGCGTCATTTCGCGGTCTTTGGTTAGCGCGGTGTTTTGCTCGATCATCACGGCCATGATCTGATTTTGGCGCACGAGCGATTGCTCAAACTCGGCGGTCATCGGATTGGGTTGCCGCGCTGGATCGGAAACGGCCGTAGCGGGGCCTAGAGGGATGGCTAGAGGAGTCGTGGGCTGCAAATTGTGGCGTTCGGCGTCTTCTTGACGATAAACCAAATGCCGCTCGTGAAGGACGGAGGGATCGGATGAGTCCACTTGGCGACCAAACGGGTAGGCTTTGTAATTGCCTGGGGTGCGGATGGCATCGAGATTATCAACAGCCACCTGCGTGCCCGCTATCGGGAGCGGCTGTTCTTGGACAGGGATGGTTTTAGTGACAACGACTTTGCCTTTGGAAGAAGCGCACGCCGGCAAGCCAAGGAGGCAACAAAGAAGGAGCATCCGCGGACGGATGGAGTTTTTCGGATTGGACGGATAATGACAACTGTTCAACATAAAGGGCGAATGATGTTTAGTTAATGATTTGTGAAGACATATTTACCACGAAACAGACAAAAACAGATATTAGACAAGAAGCGCAATTAAATAAATACGAGTGAAGAACGCAATTTATCGAAAGAAGTATTTGACAAAAACGGATAATGTGTTAAATAGCAAATGAACGAACGAACAAAACAAACAGGAGTAAAACAAAATGAAGATATGTTTTTGCAACGGGAAAGGCGGAGTCGGGAAAACGAGTTTATCGGTGCTGGTCTCGCTGGCGTTGGCGCAAGCGGGGAAGGATGTGAGCTTCTCGGATAGGGACGGGCAACGCACGGCCAGCCAATGCTTGGGGCAGATAGAAGGGACGGGGGTGACACTGAGAGAGAGCGGCGGGGATGTGGTGATTGTGGACACGCCGCCTAATCTGGAAAGCGACGGGTTTCTGAGCGCGGTGAAAGAGAGTGACATTATATTGCTGGTGACTTCGCCGAGTCCCGCGGATTTGTGGACAAGCATTAAAACGGCTGAGATATTGAATCGGTTAAAAAGGAAAGATGCCATCATCAAATTGCTCTTTAACCGTGTCGTGGCAGGTAGCCGGTTAGAAAAACAAAGAGAGTTCATTGTCGAGCAGATCGGGTTAACGCCTGTGCGGGAAGTGGTGCATCAACGGATGGCCTACCAGATGGCTTTGCTGGAAGGCTGGGCTGGGTTGAGCCCCGAGGCGAGAGAAGAAATTTTCAGGATTGGGCTTGCCATTATTGCCTAAAAACCTATTAAACAAATAAACACAAAAGGAGATAAACAGAATGAAAGCAAAAAACGAATTAGCAAAAACATTAGGATCTAGTTTCGACAAGGTGAAAGGGCTGGACACGAAGGAAGAACCGATAAGCATGGGCGGCGTGCCGCCTAGAACGGACAGGGTTTCTTTCGTTGTGTCAACTGCTGACAGGGCGATTATGGACGAGTTCGCGGTCTTTTTTCGGCAGAACGGCAGAAAGGCGAGCGACGCGGCTATTTTGCGGTGCGGGCTGCGGTTGTTGGCGAAGGATAAAACCATATTAATGCTTATTGATCGTGTGATCGCTGAGGATAAAAGGCGAAAATAAACAAAATGCAATAAAGCTAAAAAACAGATAAAGACTTAGCGCGGCGCAATCGAAGATTGCGCCGTTGTTTTTGACGGGTCTTTGTAAAGGTTGCCGCCTGCGGTCGCTTTGTCAGCATCGAGGGTTTGGGTGACATACAGGTAGAAATCTGAACCTGCGGGGACGCGGATAAAGAACCCATCTTTTTGAACGGCGGCGACGATTTGCTGGGCATACATGGCGGCGGCGGATTGAACGCCCTGGGCAACGGCATCTTTGATGGCGGATTTTTTGACCACGGTAGTTTGAGCCGTGGCTCCTGCACCCGTCTGCATGAGTTCTTGCTCAACCAGTCCCCCCGCGAGACCTTGAATGAATTGGGCGGCAAGGATTTTGATTTCGGCCATCTTGTCGGTTTTAATCACGGTGCCGCGGAGACCTGCGGAGCCGTCTGAAACGCCCCATGAGACGGGTTGACCGTCTTCGGACAAAACGGCGTCTTTGTCCAGGGCTAGACCAGAAAGGGGAAGTTCGCGGCGGGATCCGTCCGTCCAAACGAGGTTCCAAGATGTTTGGGAAGTGATGCGTTGGTTGGCGGTATCAACGGAGGCGGTTGAATGGGCTTCCGTGCCAGCAGGAACGAGGATTGTGCCTGTGGCCTTATCCACGAGGTCGCGGGTGATGATCGCAATGATGGGCGTGGTGGTTTTGGATGAATCCACGGTGATGACTAATTTACAATGCAGGAGCCGTCCGAAAGGGGCGGCGAGAGTGGAAAGGATCGGCCTTGGTTCTTCGGAGTAAAGGTCAATGGAGAGCGGCGCATCGGGTTTGGCGGCGGCTACGGGCTGCTGAGGGAGAGCTTTGGTCGGTTCGGGTTGTTTGGCAGGTTCGGGTTTTTTCTCTGCGCTGGCGGCAACGGGGGCGGTATCGGTGATGATTTCCGAAATGGACGGGACTTTGGAAGGAAGTTCTTTGAGGTCTTCGAGGTTGGCCTCGACTTTTTTAGCGTCATCTACGCGGAACATGTAAATGATGAGACAAGCAAGGAGCACCCCGCCGATCAGCAAGGCCGCTCGTCCGTTTTGCGAGCGGCCCAGGGAGATGAGTTCACGGGCGGTCATTTAGAGTTGTTGTTTCGGCGGGGTCATCAGGAAGAACGGCGGGTTAAATTTTCTGTTTGATCGAAGGGATTGAGCCTTCTTCTGTAGGCTGATTGATCGCGGGTTTGAGAGGGATGGAACGATTGTCTAAGGTGTCTCTTGCGCTCCATGTAATTGTAGGACGAACGATTTCACCGTTTTTCTTTTGGTCTGCATGGACGGTTGCAATATCCTCCGGAGTAAGCTTGTCGGCGATAAGATGGAGTTCACCGCGTCGGTTAAAACATTCGGCGTGAGTCACCTCAACCGGCTCATACTGGCAGTTGTCCATAGGATAAGGTCTCATTAGTAAATCGCGATCGAGGAGGTGGACGATGTCTTTGCCGTGGCCTTTATCCAGAATGATGCTGCGAGTAGAAATAAAATCTTTTTCGAGCAGATCGCGAGTTAGATAGGGGACGATTTCAGGGATTTTGTCCTCAAGAATGGCGCAATCTAAAGCCGATAGCTTATCTTCATCAAAGACATGAATGATATATTCAGGATTCCTTTTGATGTAGGCATCGAATGTGTGAAGTGTTCCTTTGCGGGCGGCATTTGTAAGTTCTTTTTCAGTGGGTATTATCATATATTTTTTCTTTTTTCCCCCGCACGGCTGGGGGTAGGGTTTGTTTAAACCGTGCCAGAAAAATCAGTTTTTAGCTTCCAAAGGGAAGACCCTTGGAACAAGGACATTGAAAGCGTTATCGAGGGAGAGATGAGCGCGAGTGCCGTTGGGGTTGCCCGTGAAGGCGACATAAGCGTGGGTGGTAGATTGCGGGGGCATGACGCCAGAGGCATCGGCGACTGATTGGTAAAAGATGCGTTCACGGACACGGATGGAGATGTCTTGGGGTTTGTAAAGGATGGCATCCTCGGAATTGTTTTCCAACAAGAGATGAAAAACGATAGTGTCCTCGGGATCGAACCGCCAGATTTCATCAATGAGCACCCGAAAATCTTTGTAGAGCATAATACGGGCGGGTTTGGCGTAATCCACGGACGGCCATTGTTGGGAGGCCTGTTTTTCGAGGACGGTGTAGATTTTCGCTTTATCGAGCAAAGAAAGGAGGCGGACTTTGGAAGGAGGGAAAGCCGAATCGTTGAACGAAGTGCCCGAGGAAGTTTCCGTAAAAAAAGTGACAGAACGGAAAGGCTTATCGGAGGCTTGCACATTTAGCACATAAATTTTGTTGTTGAAGATAACATTGATCCCGTCTTTGGCGTCGGATTTTAAGGCGCGGATAGAAAAATAATAAGTGTTGGGCTTGAAGGTGATCAAAAAATCAGCTTTTTGCGCGGGGTCGCGCGTGACGGAAGAAGCGGCAGGGAACATGATGGTGGTGACACCGTTGGAGACAGGGACAGGAATATCATAAACGGTGCGGTCATCGAGCAGGAACGATTTGACGGCATTGCGTGACGCGGCGGCACAATACGAGACAAACAGTAGATGCACACATGCACAAATACAGATATTACAAGCGAGACGGTATAGGTAAAAAGAACGCATAAACAGATAATAGTTACTGGGTGATTTTAGTTTCTTCCTGTTTATACATAAAATGAAAACAGGACATCGGGAAACGGCCAGCTTTGGCTATGTTGGCATTTTTGATCAAGTGGATTTCCATTTTGAAGTCCCAAGGGTCGTAAGCGATTTTGCGGTCTTTGAAATAACCGGAGCGGATGAGCTGGCCAGAAACGAGCGTGACGACTTTATTTTCCGATTGCTTGAGGATTTCGATTTTATGAATTTTCGGCGTTTGATGGATTTGCTTTTCAACAAACTCATCTTTGTCCTTTTTGATCAGTTCTTTGGCTTTTTCAACGGCGGTGCCTGCAAACAGGGCTTCAAAGAGGTCTGGCAGGTCCAGGCCGTTGGGGTTGCGCTGGTAGAAGGCGAGAACGACAGAGGCAGAGACTTGGGCATGGAGCTTATCAGCTCGCTCGAAACTCATTAGTGGTGAGATGTAGATCGTGCCTGATTCCGTGACGATGGCGACTTTTTCAGCGGCTTTGAGGGATTCGATGATGTGCTGGCGGTCAATGAACCAGAAAAAGAGAAGGATCACGAACGCGGTGAACCAGAAACGGGCGGCGGCGGCGTTAGCGGCAAAAGATTCGATGGGGCCGAAATGTTGGGATTTCATTTATTTTTCGTGTTATTTAAAAAGGGATGGACAAGCCATTGTTAAAAGGCGGCGGATGGGAGAAGGTTTTGCGAGAGACCTACGCGCTCGTAGATAGAGGTCGAGAGAGGTTGTTTTTGGATTATGGAATAAAAGCGGGATGCGGAAACGGGTGCGCTTGGTGCTGTTATTTGAAAGTGGATATTCGGGTCTCTTTCAGGTTCGCAACGAAATTTGTCTGAGTTTGAGGAAAAAGTAATCCATGTTTGAGATGCCGCAAGTTTTGTAGAGGACT
>JAIFLJ010000250.1 GCA_020049135.1 bacterium
CTCGAACGCCGCAAGGGATGAAAATGTGGTGCAGGCATCCTTGCCTGCATCTTCAGATTACGGCGGCGAGACGCCTCTACGAAAGAGACGGCTGGAAGCCCGCCCTCCGTTCTATTTTCAGAAGATATCCATCTGGAACTGATCGAATCTACCTCACCCACTTTAAATCACACCCTTTACTGGGTGAGTGGTGATATGACATGTCTCAGCACTCCAAGGAATGAGGTATTGCAGCATCCATATCACAAATTTTAAATTACACTGTGAGTAGAATTAGGATGCCAAACAATCAGCGATTTGCTAATAGGGATGCATGAAAGTGTTTGTTACAGGTGGTGCTGGCTATATCGGCAGCGTTTGCACTGAGTATTTAATCAACCAAGGTTGCGATGTGACGGTGTTCGACAACTTGGTCGAGGGACACCGCGAGGCTGTCCATCCGAAGGCTGATTTTATACATGGGGATTTGAACGACCGCGAACTCATCATCTCTTCTGTTAAAAAAGCTGAGCCGGAGGCCATACTCCACTTTGCTGCTTATGCACTTGTGGGCGAATCCATGCAAAACCCTTCCAAATATTTTCAAAACAATGTCGCCAACGGTTTGAACTTGTTGGACGCCGCAGTGGAGGCGAAGGTGAAAACTTTTATTTTTTCGTCCACCTGCGCGACATACGGCATCCCCGAAAAAATCCCGATGGACGAGCGCATCCCGCAAAAGCCGATCAACCCTTACGGCCAGTCCAAGCTCATGTTTGAGCAAATCCTCTCTTGGTATGAAAAAATACACGGTATTACCTATGTGAACCTGCGCTATTTCAACGCGGCTGGCGCCAGCGAAATCTACGGTGAAGATCACCGCATAGAGACGCACCTCATCCCGAATGTGCTCAAGGTGGCGCTCGACCAGAAACATGCCGTTGAAATTTTTGGTAGCCAGCATGTCACGCCGGACGGGAGCTGCATCCGCGATTATATCCATGTGCTGGATCTGGCACAGGCTCACGCCTTAGCACTCACGCGCAAGGAGAGCGGCTGCTACAACATAGGGACGGGTGAGGGCTATTCAGTTGTCCAAGTCGTTGACATGGCCAGAAAAGTCACAGGGCATCCGATACCCTCGGTCATCAAGGAAGCCCGCGCAGGAGATCCGCCTAGCCTAGTCGCCTCCGCGCACAGGCTTACCAAGGAACTCGGGTGGAAACCGAAACACTCTCGCTTGCAGCAGATTCTTGAAACGGCGTGGGACTGGCACTGCCGCCACCCGCACGGCTACGAAGGCAAATCGGACTGACGCTTTTTCAGAAAAATAGCTGGGCGATGCTGTCAGCCCGCAGCAGTCCTTCGCGGGTCAGTTTCCAGCACCCTTGATTTTCGGTGGCGTAGCCAGCTTCTAGGAGGTCGGCCAAGGCTGTTTCCCAGCCCGACTCGATAACTACTCCTCCCGCAGTGCGCAGTCCTAGCATAAGCTTTTCTTTCTGGCGCATTTCGGGCGTGAGTATTTCTTGCCCGCTTTTGCCATGAGCCTCCGGCGTGACGCTCCCCCCGTAATGCAGTAGGTCTGTCGGGTTCGTCCATCGCACCGAGCCAACTGTGGAAACCGCCCCTGGCCCGAGCCCCAGATAGTCTTCCCCACGCCAGTAAGCTTGGTTGTGGCGCGATTCAAAACCCAGTTTCGCGTAGTTGGAAACCTCGTATTGCCCATATCCAGCCGACTCCAAAAATTTGCCCGTCTCAAGGAATTTTTTTGCGTCTTCATCCTCGTTTTGAACCCATGCTCCGGCGGAGAGTTTTTGGGCGAACGGCGTCCCTTCTTCGACTGTTAGTTGGTATGCTGAAATGTGTTCGGGCGACATGCCGACAGCCTGCTCCAAAGTTCGCATCCATTTCTCCAGAGATTCAGTAGGTGAGCCGAAAATCAGGTCTAAGTTGATGTTGCAGAAACCAGCATCCCTCAAAATTTTTACGGAGCGGCGGATGAGTTCTGGCGTGTGCTGCCTCCCCAGAAAAGAGAGCGTTTCAGCATCCAGCGACTGTGCGCCGAGACTGATCCTGTTGACGCCCATGGAATGAAGCAGGGCGGCTTTTTCTCTGGAGACAGTTGTTGGGTTCATCTCAAGTGTCAGCTCCGCGCCTGTGGAGACTGGGAGAAGGCCGATGAGAAGGCGTTCCAGTTCGCGTGTAGGGAGGGCACTCGGGGTGCCGCCGCCGAGGTAGAGCGTCTCTGGCAGAGGCACACAGAGCTTGGACACGGTTTTTTTTTCGCGCAGGATGGCGTCCACTAGCGGCGACATTTGGCGTCTGTCTGCTGGCAGGACGCTGAACGCGCAGTAGGGGCATATCCGTGGGCAGAAAGGCACATGGACATAAACATGTCGGACGGGTTGCATTTTTTAAAATAGAAGGTAGCAAAGCTGAATGACTCTTGAAGAACGATTAGAAAAATATTTGGGGGCACGCCCCAGTGTGGGGGCCGCAGCGTTTGTCGCGTCCAGTGCTACTGTGTGTGGCGATGTTCGGCTAGGACGCGGAAGCAGCGTCTGGTATCAGGCTGTTCTCAGAGGTGACATCAACTATATCGAAGTGGGTGATGAGACAAACATCCAAGACGGTGCCGTGCTGCACCTTTCGGAGGAGCGGCCTTGCCTAGTGGGTGTCCGTGTCACGGTGGGGCACGGGGCGATCTTGCATGCGTGTTCCATCGGCGATGAATGTCTTATCGGGATGGGTGCTGTGGTGCTAGATGGAGCGGTGATAGGGAAAGGCTGCATCGTGGGGGCGCGAGCACTGGTGACGCAAAACACGGTCGTACCCGATGGTTGCATGGTGCTGGGGATGCCAGGAAAAGTTATCAGACCTATAAATGCAGAGGAGTTTTCTAGGATAAAGCTCTCTGCGGAAAAATATGTGCAGACAGCCATCGCCCACCGAAAAAAACAAGCGGTGTAGGCATCCATACCTGCCTTTTATACATTTTCAGAGTGTAGCACAGGCAATCCTGCCTGTGTCTTCTATAGAGGTCTATGCGTCGTTGCACGGAAAAAGAAGCTGACAGGAAAGTCGGCTCTCCCATTCAGAGCTGGGTGACTCACACCAAGTTTCGCTGATTCCATTTGACGGGGGAGTCGCCGTGATGTTTCTTGAATTGGAGGCTGAAATAATAGATGTCTCGATAGCCCAGCTCCCCGCAATTTCGGACGCTCAAATTCACTGGCGTATAACCAATCTTTTGTGATGAAGCAGAAAAATTGGAACTGCGTGCTTTTTGAAAAAGAAAGTGCGTTTAGAGAGAACCTTTTTCCCCCTCGACCGTGCGAAGTGCGCGAAAGATGTGCAGTTTCTCATACGGCATACTGCCTCCCAGAGCTTGGTGCAGGGGGGCGAGATACTCGATGCCATGTTCTTCTGCAGCCTTTCGCATCAACGCCTCTTCCTCTGGCGTATAAAAATCGCGCGGGCTGACTTGGAGTTTTCCTGAAGCAATGCATTGCGCCAAATGCTGGAGAACCGTGCTCTGAGAGATGCCGCGCATTTTTGCGATCTCTTCCACAATTTTTCCCGATTGAAAAAGCCGCGCCGTTTCCAATGCCGAACCACCCACCACCTTTTCCTTTCTTCGCTCGATGCTAGATGTCTCATTTTCTGCGGCAAAGGTCTGGGGCGGATGATCATCCAACCACCCTCTGATCTCACCCATAAAGTGCGTGCCATAGTCCATGAGCTTCTGCCGTCCGACACCAGGGATGGCGAGAAAAGCTGGTTCATCATGAGGATATTCTCTGCACATGTGACGCAAACTCGTGTCGCCAAATACGACATATGGCGGCACTCCCCGCTCGTCCGCCAAGCGTTTACGCAGTTGCCGCAACTGCTCGAAAAGCCCCTCGTCGCAAGGCAAATAGCCAGCGCGGGAAGACCGAGAAACCCTGCCACCCTCCGAAGCCTGCTCCCGTGCGCGGCGCAAGGAAATCGGCACTCGCTCCTTGAGTGCCATGCGCCCTTTTTCCGAAAGGTCTAGCGTCTGAAATGCGTCCCCGCTCACTTGGAGGTAGCCGAGGTGAATGAGTTGGCGACCGATCATCATCCACTCCTCACGAGAAGTCTCCTGACCTATGCCGTAAGTGGTCAATTCCCCATGTCCCCACTTGCGTATTTTTTCCGTGGCCGCTCCAGCGAGCACCTCGACAACATGCTTTAATCCCGTGGCAAAACCGCTTTTTTGACGGATACGAAAAACGCAACTCAGCAATTTTTGCACAGGCACAGTAGCATCCCAGACCTCGCGGGGATGGATGCAGGCATCACAGCCCCCACAATTTTCCTCCGGCCAGTCCTCGCCGAAGTAACGGAGCAAGGCTGCACGCCGACAGCCCTCACTCTCGGCAAAATCAGCCATCTGCCGCATCTGCTGTGCCGCCACTTCGGCTGCACGGGCATCAGTCATTTGATCCAAAAACTTGAGATTTCGAATCAAATCGCCTCTGGAAAAATAAAGGATGCAATCGGACGGCAACCCGTCGCGCCCAGCCCGCCCTGTTTCTTGGTAATAAGCCTCGATGTTTTTCGGCAGATCGGCGTGGATTACAAACCGCACATCGGGTTTATTGATCCCCATGCCAAACGCTATCGTGGCACACACCACCTGCGCTTCGTCACGGATAAACGCCTCCTGATTGGTCGCCCGCTCCTCAGGCTGAAGCCCCGCATGGTAGGCGACGGCTTTTATACCCTCTCCCACAAGCGCACTGGCAAGCGACTCAGCCGATTTGCGCGACTGCACATAGACGATGCCCGAATCCTCTGGACGACTGCGCACAAAATCGAGCACCTGCCCCGTAACCGCTTTCTTGGGCAAAATGGAGTAATTCAAATTCGGGCGATTGAAACTCGCCAGAAAAATCTCTGGCTCACGCAAATGGAGCTGGCGAGAAATATCCAGCCGCACCCGCTCGGTAGCCGTCGCAGTGAGCGCGAGAAAAGGCACTCCAGACAACTCCTCACGCAACTGCGCGAGTTGCCGATACTCGGGCCTGAAATCGTGACCCCACTCGCTGATGCAATGCGCCTCATCCACAGCGACAGCCGTGACATTCCACCGCCGCAAATCTTGGATGAACCCCTCCATCATCACCCGCTCTGGAGCGGCGTAGAGCAGTTTATATTCACCGCGTTCCAAGCCTTCCCGCCTTCGGCACGCCTCGCCTGTCGAGAGGGAGGAATTGAGCACCGTAGCCGACACGCCGCTGGCAATGAGAGCGTCCACCTGATCTTTCATCAATGCGATGAGCGGCGAGACCACAAGCATCAGCCCCTCCCGCGCCAATGCAGGAAGTTGAAAGCAAAGCGACTTGCCCGCACCCGTTGGCAAGATCGCCAACACATCGCGTCCCGCCAATGAGGTTTCGATGATTTCCCGCTGAAGCGGACGAAACGCACCGTAACCAAACGATTCCTTCAATAATCTGATCAACGAATCTGACATAAATCCTTCAGACGAACCTTCGTTAAGGACTGCCTCCTCCCTTCGTCTGGTCTTGTTTCCGTCTTCGATTTCGCACCGCTCGAAAAATCCGCGGTCGAGTCGCGTTAAAGAAAAATGGATAAAGGCAGTGAGTAATCGCATCTATACTCGCGCTAGGGATAATCTTGGCATCTTCGGTCAACTCCCATATCCTCCGTCTAGTCGTTTCGTCCAGCTCAGCAATGTAGTTGCGAATCTCGGTCTCGACAGCTTTGTGCCACGAGAACGCGCCGCAGCGACTCCCATTGAGCAACTGCTCGATCACAGCGGACCACGCCGTGATCGTAACTCCCCGCTGATAGGGTCGCTGGCGAAGCCGTTCACAGATTATACGAGATGCAGTTTTCAGTTCTGGGCTCATATATTTCAGAAGAGGGTGTAGCACCTAATATTGACCTTTTTATCGTTGTAAATCATTTTCTGGTCTGGAAAGTCATCAGGAAGACGAGGCAGGGCAGTTAAAACCATTTCTCTCACGCTCATGGCATGATTATAGAGGAAAAATGTTCAGGTGCAATTTTGTTTTTTTTCCCTTTTACGCGAACGACCAAGCGCAGCACCAGCCGCCGGGAACGCTTGCGTCCCGCAGGCATCCTCTGATTTTGCCGACAAGACATAGGCACGCCCAGTTCTTCCACACCCATTTACGGTCTTTGCGGAGTCAGTCCCAATTCAAGTTCGACGAGTGGGAGACGGGTCAGAAAAGACATGGCATGCGGTTAGTGAGCCACGGAAGCCTAAATCTTTATGACATGTCTCTCTACTCTACTGCCCTTCGTGGTTAAATCTCTTTTCTTCTCACGCCAAGACACAAAGACGCCAAGAAGATTTTTAACCACAAAGATCACAAAGGGCACAAAAACGGACTGCATCGCAGAATTTCATCTGAAAATAGAACGGAGGGCGGGCTTCCAGCCCGTCTCTTTCGTAACGGCATCTCGCCGCCGAAATCTGAAGATGCAGGCAAGGATTCCCGCACCACAATTTCATCGTTTGTGGTGTTCGCCAGAACGAGGTGACTTCCTTTGTGAACTATGTGCTCTATGTGGTGGACATTCTTTTTTCACTCACGGGGGAAGTGGAACATCCATTGCCTTGAGCTGTTTTTCCAGTTCGGAAGCCATGCCACCAATCTCTTCCGACTTCTTTTTCAACAATTCGGCATCCATGTCATCTGGAGAAAAGTCTGGCATTTTGTGTTCCTTGTAATCAGGCGGCGGCGCAAAAGTTCCTTCCTCAATCGGGTTTTTGTGGCAAGAAAGGAGCGTTGTCCGCGATGTCTCTTCCCCGCCAGGATTGAACGAAATTTGGCGGATCGGGTAAGAAAGCAAAAGGTCGGAATCTTTGTCTGCCCACTTCATCCACGAGCTGGCGAGCTGCTCGCCCATCGAAAAAAGTTGGTCGCCCGCAGCCTCGGCTAAATCGCTCAACGAAGGTCCCTGCTTGCTCAGCCAGAGGTGATCTTTGGCGTGGTCGTGATACTCTATGACGACCAAGTAACAATCGAAGCCGTTTATATTCTCCTTTTTGTCCGTGCGCGATATTTTGGGCTTGGTCTCTTGGTTTTCCTTGGAGCCTTTATCCCCTGCATCGGTCGCAGCCGTCCCAGCGGGGACTTCGCGGTGTGACTGCCGCCCACGCATGATCATAAACTCTTTACTTGGGTGGATGAGGATGACCATTTTGTCCTCTTTTGGAAAAAGCAGCGTGCTGCCATCCCCCGCATCAAACCGCATTTTGCCAGTGGCGATTTGCATGGTGGTTTTCTCTTTGTAACCATCGGCGCTCATTTCCGTAACCAATGTGATATCGGCTCTAGCTCCAGAAATAAAATATACCGCCATGCAGCACGAAAAAAACAACATCTTCATGCCAGACAACATAGTGCGTTTGGAAAAATCCGCCACCCATTTTTTATCTGCAAAACCCACCCACGAACAGGCGAGTGCTGGGCGTTCTTTCACTTGGGCTGGCGCGGTATGGTTCGATACCAAGCCTCGCGCTCCTCAATGCCGTCCATCCTTTTTTGCAAATCTTGGATATGGCGTTGCACCTCGGCCTTGTCCTGAGTTTCCCATAAACCGAGCTGCTGTTTCGGGATTACTGGCAGAGTCGGAGGCAACGGGAAAATGTAGCCGCCGCCGGCTGTCAGCAGATTGATGAAAAGCAGGGTGAAAAAAGCAATTTTATAGCGGTGGAAACGAGCTACTTTTTTTTCAAGGCGTGCAACGATATCTTCAAGCGATTCCTTCTCATCATCCTCGTCTAGGGAGTTCATCCCGTGGTGGGCGTGTGCATGCCCTTGCGCCTTAGCTGGTGCTGCGTGCGGTGTGGCCGGCTTGTGCTCTGGCGGATGGACGCCGCCTTTGGCAGGTTCATGCGATGCCTGCGCATGGGCTTTCTTTTCGTCAGCATGGTGCTGGTCGCCCGGTTTTTGTGGGGCTACTGGATGGGGTTCTGGAATATTGATATTGATGTCAGTCATAGATCATTCGTGCTTAAAAAATATACAGTGAAATCACCCCTTTTGCAAGGATGCCATTTCAGCCACCTAGATTTTTTTGCAGCAGCGGAAAAAGGGGTCAGGCTGACATTTGTGACTGTTTGCACCATATTCTGAAATCTTTTGATAAAGGTCTCCAGCAAACTCAATCCGAATACTGCGAGGC
>JAIFLJ010000202.1 GCA_020049135.1 bacterium
GTCTCCCCGGACATGCTCCTTCGTCGCGCCTAGGCAAACACCCCTCCGCACGACTGCTCATGCGAACCTTTTTGTGTTACAGGCCACTAGAAATACGGCATTATGCTGGGAACTCTGGCGTCTCGCCGGCAAAATCAGAGAATGCCTGCGGGACGCATGCGCTCCCATAATCTGTTATAATTCGTAACCTCACCCACTTTTAATCATACCCGCAGTTAAATGATGGGCACGCCACCACGGAAACAAATTTTTCCTGATTCAAAAACATGGAGCGTGTCGGCGAGCTTTTTAGCTTCATGGCCATTGTGCGTGACATGTAGAACAGTCACACCTGACTCCCTCTGCACCCGTTTCAATAACTCCACCATCTCATCTCTGGTGGCCTCGTCCAACGCGCTCAACGGTTCGTCCAGACAAAGCACCTTTGGTGCTGGAGAAAGTGCCCGTCCAATGGCTACACGCTGAGCCTCGCCGCCGCTGAGTCCATGAGGTTTTCTCTCCAGCAAAGGGGCGATCCCCAGAAGTTCTGACAACTCCGTCACGCGCCTTTCGATTTCCGCTTGAGCCACATGCCTGAGCACCAAGGCAAACGCCAAGTGTTCTCGCACTGTGAGTGTCGGAAAAAGAGCCAAGTCCTGCGGCACATAACCGAGTCCGCGCCCAGACGGTTTGAGCGAAGTCACATCGCTGCCGTGCAACAAAATGCGCCCAGAAACAACCGTCCGCAAACCACAGACAGCCTCCAGCACAGTTGTTTTGCCGCAGCCCGTTTTGCCCATTAAAACACCGTACTGCCCGTCAGCGATTTCCATGGAAATATCTCTGAGCCAAAACTGGCCTGAGCGAACCGCGACATTTTCTAGCGTTATCATTCTCAGCTTCCCAAGTAAAGTCCCCTGCCCAACCCACACCACCTGACTACTACCAGCACAAAAACAGCCGCAGCCACCATCAGCAGCGAAACAGCCACAGCACCTTCTATGTTGCCCACGCTCATTTCGAGGAATATCGTGGTTGGGAGCACTTCCGTCCTCATGCGCGTAGCACCGCAAAAGATGAGTATAGGGCCAAACTCGCCGAGCGCACGCGCCCAAGCCATCGTGCCGGCCGCCAGCAGCCCGCGCCGAGCCTGCGGGAAAGTGACTTTCCAAAAAGCCTGCGAATCGTTGCACCCAAGTGTCAGTGCCACGCGCTCGCAACGCGGGTTTATCTGCTCGAATGTGGCACGCATCATCCTGACTGCAAATGCGGCTCCGACCATGAACTGAGCCAGTATCACACCCGGTATTGAGTAGGTGAAAGGAATAATCTTTTCGATGGCTCTGCCTATGGGAGTTTGAAAAAAAATAAGGAGCGCGAGACCTATCACTAGTGGCGGCAAAACAATCGGAATATCCAAGATGGCATCCAACAAGACCTTGCCAGGAAACGACCGCCTAGCCATCAAATAACCAATCGGCACGGCCACCCATAGCGAAAGGATCGCTGTCATGCTGCACGAAATAAGACTGAGCTTGATCGAATAGCAAATTTCTGGGCTGCCAAATATTTTTGCAAAATCGCTCTCTGATGCGAAGACCGCCTCCGAAAACAGCATCGCCAAAATCAAAAAAATGTAAACGCCTGCCAGCGTGCCAAAGGCCAGATAAAACGGGACATCAGACGGTGCTTTGTATGGTGAAAACTGTGGCTGATTCATCACTTCGCAGTCCCGCTTGAACAATCAACCCACGCATCCCCCGCCACTGGCCTATACCCGTTTTTCTTGAAAACCTTCAGCCCACGATCCCGCGCCCCTAAATACCTAGCGAAATGAAGGGCGGCATCTGGGTTTTTTGCAAACTTCAAAACCGCCACACCTATTTGCTCGTTTGCATTTTTAAAAACAGGAATATCCACAGGCTCCAGTTCAGGGTAGAGTTGGAGCATCCCGTCCCATATAAAACATGCGTCCACGATCCCTATTTTTATGTCGTTGGCTAAGTCAGACACAGTCGGCTTGAAAACGCCCCTTTCTGTCACAGCTTTTTCGAGAGCATCCCATTCGCCAGACGCTTTCAGATATTTTCTCACCTGCTTGCCGATTGATGTCGCCTCCGGGTTGGCCAAAGCGACACGCACATCTTTTCTGAGTAGATCGGAGATGGCATATATTTTTTTCGGGTTGCTGGCTCTAACGACCAAGACCGGACGCTGCATCGCCAAAGGGATGGTTTTATCCACCAGTCCTTTTTTCCTAGCTACCTCCAAATACTCCGCATCGGCTACCAGATAAAGGTCTCCTGTGCGGCTGATTTCAATGTTGTTGAGCAATGTGCCAGATCCGCCATATTGCAACTGAACTTTGCGCCCAGTCTCTCTCTCGTAATCGCGCATGATCTCCTCGACGGGCGTCTTGATCCCGGCAGCGCAGCAGACGAGAATGGGCATCCCGTGTCTGTCGGACTGTTTTTCTGGTTTAAAGAAAAGTAATGCAGCCAACAAAAAAACTGCCGCAAATGAAGCCAGTGCGTATTTCATGTTAGTGGCCTATAACACAAAAAGGTTCACATGAGCTGTCGTGCGGAGGATGGCGATGAAAACAGCCCGTCCTCTTCGTTGCGCGTCGGTCAGGTATCGCAACGGATATCCTCCATCCTTGCGCCTCGATGCCAGGCTGTTTTGATCGTCACTCATACGAAACTTTTTGTGTTATAGGCCACTATACGCCCACCGCACATGCTGATGCGCCTGCCAGCGCGAGCCGCAATTTTTTCATCGTGCGTGACGATGAGAACACCCCCTCCATCCGCTACGAATTTTCCAAGTTCGTCCATAACCACACCTGCGTTATCGGCATCGAGGTTGCCTGTAGGTTCGTCAGCCAATATAAGGGACGGCCTGTTGAGGAGCGCACGAGCCAGCCCCACGCGTTGCCGTTCGCCAGTGCTTAGTTCCGAAGGCGTATGTTTCAGGCGTTTGGACAAGCCCAGCCTCTCGGCCAGTTCTACGGCACGCTGCGGTTCATCCTCGGGTCGCCACGCTATCGTTGGCAGCAAAATATTATCTACGACATTCAGGTAAGGGATCAGGTGGAATTGCTGGAATACAAAGCCTATTTCCTTGGCGCGAAAACAGACTCTTTCTTCCTGTGAAAGCGTGTAAATATCTACCCCTTTCACAGAGACTCTACCATCGTCAGGAAAAAGGAGCCCGCCAGAGGCAAACAGGAGCGTGCTTTTGCCGCACCCGCTTGGCCCTTGCACGGCCACCATCTCGCCAGGCTTGATAGAGATTGATACGCCGTCAAGTGCCCGCACTGGAGTGCCTACTGCACTATACTCTACAATCAAATTATCCGTTTCCAACAAGGGTTTCATTTCACTCCTCCCTCAGAGCATCGGCTGGCTGCTGCTCTGCCGCTATCATGGCGGGCACCAGTGCCGCCAGTAGGCTGGAGAAAGTCGCGCCAAACAGAATCAAAATCCCCCACCACAAAGCCGATCCGCGCCCAGCGGAAAAAAGGGTCTCCCAAGAAAAAGAAAATTCTCCCCACACAGCCACCGCCCCAGACCCGATCGCAAGACCTATCAATGACCCCGCCCCGCCCACCAGCAAAGCCCTCCCCATGAAAAGCAGCCAGACAGAACGGGCATGCATACCCACTGCCCTAAGCACACCTATTTCCACCTTCCTCTGCCGCACATTCGCATGGGCAAGCAACCCAACCCACAATGAGCAGGCCAGCCACATGGCGGGCACAAAAACAGACGCCATTTTTTCCTTCTGCTCGCGCGATGATGCCCGGCTCTTTTTCCACTGTTCTATGACAGCCTTGGCCGTAGCGTTAGCTTGGTTGCGTGCCTCGGCTCTGGCCAGTGCCTGCCCTGCAAACTCTATGACTTGTGTCTCAGGCAAAATCGCCGTTATTTCCTTGCGCACTTTAGCCAGATCAGACCACGCGCACTTACACTCCAGAGCCATTATCCCGTTGATAAGCCCTTTCTTGCCAAGCATCTCTTGCGCCTCCCCTAAATTCACCCACAGCGTTATGTCATCCTTGGTTCCCCGTTCTGCATGGCATCTGTTGACATTGAAGCTGCGCCCCATGAAAACGACTGTGTCGCCTTCCTTCAGGTTCAAACTCCTGTGCAACTCGTAGCCAACTGTGGCGCACCCTGGCGGGACGGGCTGCAAAATAGGCGAGTTCGCACCACCATGCAGCATGGGCACCTCTCCCTTTACACCTATCAGTAAAACTGTTCTGTTTTGCTCTGGCCATTTGATTTTCTGCTGGAGGAGCGGCAGCAGGTGTTGGACGGTGACTATTTTAGATGACGCCAAAGTGTGCGCGTAAGATTCTGGCATATGCTTAGAAGCAAAATCTTCGGCGTAAAAATCGGAAAGGTTTTGGTCTTTCGGCAATACGAGGACATTGAAACCCATATTCTTGGTGATGACGCGGTACTTGTCTTCCATCTGCGCCATATCTGCCGCCGCTCGGC
Organism: bacterium; assembly: GCA_020049135.1. Lineage (GTDB taxonomy): Bacteria > Verrucomicrobiota > Verrucomicrobiia > JADLBR01 > JAIBCM01 > JAIFLJ01. Next base: position 4,485 of record JAIFLJ010000202.1, read on the forward strand.
GTTCTTGTTCGACTGCTACCATGTCGGTTTTTATATCGTGAACGCGAAGCAGCAGCAGCGAACCCGTGAGACATGCAGTGCTTACAGCCACGGAAAAAACGCTCCAACCAAAGTTGCCCACCCTGTGGGAGACTTCACCTGCGACCAACTGCCAAACAGTTATGTTTTTTAATTTTTCCATTTTTTCACCACACACGGAAATCACTCATGCACCATCTTTAATACGCCGCCCCTGCATGTGCGGGGACATTCTATTTTATTTTTTTGCATGTTATGTGCGTTTGCGCATTTCAAACGCTTTTTTGAGAGATGCAGCAAGATATTCCTCATTCAAAGGCTTAGAAAGGAAGTCGTTCATACCCGCGTCTGATGAACGATCCCGTGATTCTTTCATGGCATGTGCCGTAAGAGCCACCACCCAAAGCGGATGTTCTATTGCACCTGCTTTTTCCATAGCGCGGATTTCCTTAGTTACATCCCATCCGCTCAGACTAGGCATCTGAACATCCATCAGCACAATATCGTACTTTCTGCCCTTTATCTTAGCTAGAGCGTCTTTGCCATCCGTAGCCATGTCAGGATTGTAGCCGAGTCTTTCGAGCATGATCACGAAGAGTTTCAGATTTATCTCCTCATCGTCCACCACCAGAATATCAAGGGGATACCGCAAAGCAAACGAGGCGTCGTGGGCTGCTTCTTCGTCCTGAACACCAACCGTTTTTGCACCATCGTGCTCCAGTTTTTGAAAAGGCATCTGAAATGAAAACTGCGTCCCTTGGTTTTCTTGGCTGCGCACCTTGATCGTCCCACCCATAGCATCCACCAAGCGTTTGCAGATAGAAAGACCCAGCCCCGTCCCGCCAAACTTGCGTGTGCGCGAAGAGTCAATCTGCGAAAACGGTTTGAAAAGCAAATGTATCTGCGATGCAGGAATGCCTATTCCTGTGTCTTCGATGGTAAACTCTATCCAGACTGCGTTTGGATTGGTGTGTAAAACTTGGCTGGCAGGCACTGGCGCAACTTTGACCGTGACCCCGCCTTTCATGGTGAACTTAACAGCATTGCCTATCAGGTTGAGAAGTATTTGCCTTACGCGGGACATGTCGCCGACAAGCGTGTGCGGAATGGTTGCGTTCCACTGGCACTTCAACTTTAACCCTTTGGCTTGTCCAGCGTGAGAGTTCAATTCCACCACCTCTTTGACGCAAGCCTCCAGATCGAATGGTTCCAAATGGAACTGCAACTGACCAGCCTCGACCTTAGAAAGATCTAAAATATCGTTTAGGAGAGCTAGGAGCTTTTCCCCGTTTGAGTGGACGATGTTCAGGTACTCCTTCGACAGGCTGTCTAGGTCGGAATCCATCAGTATCTTGCTGAATCCGAGAATACTGTTCATCGGTGTGCGAATTTCGTGGCTCATCATCGCGAGGAACTCGCTTTTGGCTCTGTCCGCAGATTCGGCTTTTATTTGCGCTTCGCGCAGTGAAACTTCCGTCTGCTTTTGCTTGGTGATATCGAGCAACACACCGTACAGCACTTTTAAACCGTCCGGTATCTTTTGTGGCATGGATTCATTCCTTATCCATTTACACGCCCCGCCACCAGCCTCTATGCGGAACTCCACTGAACACGGCTTGCCCGTCCTCCCTGAAACCTCGAAAGCATGCACTGCAGCAGACAAATCCTCATGGTGTATCACTTGAAAAAACAGGTTTGAATGCCTCCTCAAATCCTCGTCTCTTATGCCAGTCAGCGCCTGTATCCCCTCGCTGACAAACGCGAAATGCATGTTGCCTGCTGCATCCACCTCCATCTGGTACACCGCCCCTGGCAGGTTGGCCGCTATGCTGCGTAAACGGTTCTCGCTTTCAGCTAGATCGTCCAGCATCTGCTTCCTATCGGTGACATCCTCCTTTATGGCCAAAAAATGCGTGATTTCGCCCCTCGCATTTTTTATTGGAGAAATACGGGCTGATTCCCAGTAAAGCTCACCGCTCTTTTTACGGTTATGGAAAAGTCCGCTCCATTCACTCCCAGATAAAAGTGTTTTCCACAGCTCCTTGTAAAACGCTGCAGGCTGTTCTCCAGACTTCAAAACTCGAGGATTTTTTCCAGCTAATTCATCGAATGTGTACCCAGTGGTCATTAGTGCCTTAGGGTTGGCATATTCTATCTCGCCTTGCTTGTTTGTTATTACTATCGTGTTGCCGCTCTGTTCCACCGCACTGGAAAACTTACGCAGCGATTCCTCATACTCCTTCTGAGCCGTGATATCCATGAGGAAGCCAGTCTCGCTGATCAGTTCCCCTGCCTGATTGTGAACCACCGAGCATGTGTTCAAAATCCACCTGACAGACCCGTTTTTGTGCGATATGCGGTGTTCTATTGTCGCCGAACCAGACTTGCTGCGTATCTGCAACAGAAACCGCTGAAACGCTGGACGATCATCCTCGTATATCATGCTGAACCAGAGGTTCGCATCAGACTCGTAATCGGCCTGCGTGTAACCAGTTATCGCCTCGCACTTTGGGCTGTGATACCTGTAAACGCATTCACCACTCCTGAATTCGGCGTGATAAATGTACTCGTTCACTCCCTCCAGAACAGCACGGAGCCTCTCCTGCGACTCTCTGAGCGTCGTCTCTGACTCCTTGCGATGCGTAATCTCGTGCCAGTTGAGTAAAATGCGCTTATCCCCGTCCGCGTAACCAGAAAAAACATGCCCTTTAGCCTCGACCCAAAGATAATGACCAGCAACATGGCGGTAGCGGAACTCCACAAGACCACCCGCACCAGTCGAAATTTTATTAAGCCACGCCTTGGTTCCCGCCAAATCTTCTGGGTGGATAAACTCCAAACAATCGCGCCCAATCAAGCTCTCCGATGCGTGCCCGAACACAGAGCCATGCGACGGCGACACAAATAAAAAACGACCAGCATCATCCATCTCCGTCACACCATCGAGCGTCAGAGCAGTCATCTGCCTGAAACGCATATCAACATGCTCCAATCGCCGCTCCAAATCGCGCGTTTTCAATGCGCTCCTAACACTCCGAAGCAAAACATGTGCGGTCAATGATTCTGCTGCAAAAACCTCCTGCGTCCCGATTTTAGCAGCAAAATTTTCCGCTCTTTTAATCCCCATCGAATCGGCTACCACGAACACCAAAACATCCTTCTGAGCCGAAAAATAACTGCTTGCCTTAGCAGCATCATCGTCAGACAACGCCCCTTCCACCTCGATAAAAACGGCATTTGCACAGAGCACGGACGGCGCATCCTGAAGCGACAAAAAATATTCCGCAGCGAATAATTTCGGACAAGCTGAAAGCACGGGTTTTAGTAAAAAACTATTCCCGTCCCCAAACTTGAACAGTGCCACTTTCAAGATGGATTCTGGTGGTGTCGGCATGTTCGAAGGATTACATATACACGCCAGTTTTTCAACAACCAACGGCACAAATTTTTTTCGGAATCCACACCACCCAAATGATGGCTCATCACAAAATATTTGTTATGGAGGCAGTGAGAATGGGGGGGAAAGATTCCTGCAGACACAAGCCAAAATGGAAAACATATTGCGCGAGCCATTTCCCTCGTTATCACAAACTCCTAATCTGGCGAAGCCAGTGCCAAGGGAGGAAGGGACAAGTGGCAAGCGACAAGGGAAGAGAAAAGAGAAGAATGAACTACGAAACGCA
>JAIFLJ010000247.1 GCA_020049135.1 bacterium
GTCACCCATTGGGTTCATCGCGGAGCGATGGGAATTTCATGAAAATAAACGGGTTGGAAACAAAATAAAAATCCCATTTTCCTTTTTAGGTCTATTCCTCTCCAGCTCTCTGGTCTTGGAAGTAGATTTACCTCGTCGGCAGTGCTCACGGCACGGTGTGTGCGCTTGAGTGAGTCTATTTCGATGAAAACCGTTTCTCAAATTGCCGTGGCCGGAGGAAAATAAATCGCCATGACACGGAGAGATTTTATCCAGACAGGTTCACTCTCCCTCGCTGGTCTAGCGGTGGCGGACCTGGCATTCTCAGCCGCGCCCCAGAAAATAAACCTAAAAAGGAAAATGAAAGTGGCAAAAAATGCAGAACCTCCTGTAAATCAAACCATTCTCACCCAACGAGTTGTCAACCAATGGGTTCATTACGGAGCGATGGGAATTGGATGAAAATCAGCGGGTTGGCAATCAAACACCAATCCCATTTTCCTTTTTAGGATAAATTGTTTTTCCTGCGGCTTCCAGTGTGGCTGAGACTACATAGTCCATCAGTTTGCGTCGGTCTTTGAACCCGAGGACAAACGCCCTTGCACGCTCCGCCATTTTCCCCATCTCTTCGGGGTGTGCGAGTGCCCACTCTATCTGGCGTTCGAAATGGTCACCTATCAGCGAAAAGTATAGCGCGTGAATATCTGGCTCTAGCGGCTGGTAGCACTGTGCGTAAGGCCAGTTAATCACGGGCACGGCACCAGCCGCTGCTACCTCGTATTGACGCCATGTCTCGCACCCTGCACTCTCTGGGCAAATTATCATTTTTGTGCGCTGTACAAGCTCCGCGTATTCGGCTGTGGGAATGAGCCCTTTTTGGGCATATACTTTGTAACGAGCACCCATTTTTTCGCAACGCGACCGTAGGTCGGAGCGGATCGAATTGTTATCCGTCCCGCTGAAAAGAATATCAATGTCGCGCTCGTGGTATGGCCTTACTTGCGCTGGCATCCGGCTGGACTGTATGCCGAGGCTGAGCGGGCGCAGCTTGTTGACGAGCGGATCCACTACTTTGTCAGTAAGATTTGTGCGTATCGGGTCAGCAGAGCGTTTGGGCAGGAAAAAAAGATCCCTTTTGAAATAAAGTGTAGAAGCTTTGAAAAGCGGCCAGTCCCACGGATAAATGAAGTGCGTGTCTCTGGCGTCAATGGCGGCCAGCGGCACGCGGCTACGCACGGCTCCGGCTGTAATCCACGGTGCCCAATAAGTGTCCAGCCTGTGCCTCCCGTAAGTGAGCAGCCGCAACATGAGCGAAGCGGTTGTCCAAAAACCTTTATTGCGCGGGAACGGTGAGCGCATGATGCTGTTGGCTATCACCAGATCAAAATCGCCCTTCTCAAGGCGATGCCGCAGCGAAATGAGGCGGCGATAAGACGCCTTATTTTCGGCGGAGCCTTGGGTCGAGACCCATTCTACATGGTATTCTGGGCGATTCAAAAATGCTTCTTTGAACACGCCATCAAAATCTGACCAACTCCAAAAAACTAGCAGGCGGGGTGGCCTTGAAAACCGATTTACTTCCATCATCTCTTTTGGCAAAAGAGCGCGGCTTTGTCTAGTGCTCTCTCCCGCATGGTATGAGGAAGAGCCGGCGAGACGCCAGCGCTCCCAGTGGCGTTAGGGCATGGCGTTGAGACCCTGATCCCAATCTTTCCAGACGGGGTCGTAGCCGAGTTTTTTTAACTGCTCTGCAAAGGCAGCGGCGGGGCGTTCATCGGCTATATGGAATTGCTCGCCTGTTTCGGGCTGATTTTTTTCGGGCGCACCTCCTGTAGTCTGCTCGCCTGAGTTTATTCCCGTGTAGCCACCAGGTTCGGTGTTTGAGCCCGCGCTCATGTGCGTGATGCCCAAGGGCAGTAGTGCGTCCCTGAACTGTGCAGATTCGCGTGTGGAAAGGACGATCCCTATTTGCGGGAAAGCTAGGCGCAGGGCGCAGATGAGATGAACCATCTCTCTGTTGGAAATTGGGTGTGGCGGGGTGAAATCTCCTGCCGCAGGGCGGATGCGCGGTAGCGAGACTGTCAGGAATGTTCTCCAGCATGTTTTGAGCAGGTATTCTGTGTGGGCGGCCAGCGCGAGTGCTTCTTCGCGCCAGTCGGATAGGCCGAACAGTGCCCCTACACCTATTCGCCTCATGCCCGCTTCAGCCGCTCGTTCTGGACATTCCAGACGCCAGTCGAAATCTTTTTTCGGGCCCGCTGGGTGGAGTTCGGCGTAGCGTTTCGTGTTGTATGTTTCTTGGTAAATCGTGAGAGCTTCGGCACCGGCTTTGACCATCATGCGGTAGCCATCCGTGTCCATGGGGCCGACTTCCAGTGCGAGCGATGGTGCCAGCGGGCGGATGCGTGCGAGACATTCGGCCAAGTAGTTTTCAGAAATCCATTTTGGATGTTCCCCGGCAACAAGGAGGATGCTGCGGAAACCTTCTTTCACGAGATGCCTGGCCTCGGTTTCCACTTGTTCGGATGTGAGCGTGAGACGCCGTATCGTGTGCTCTCTGGAAAAGCCGCAGTACTGGCAGACATTTACACATTCATTGGAGAGATAGAGCGGGGCGTAAAGCCTGACTGTTTTGCCGAAATGCGCCTGCGTGAGGCGACGAGCCTCCTGTGCCATCTGCTCCAACTCTGCGGGGGTTTTGGGCTCCAGCCAGTGTTGGAACTTGCGCATGAGCGGGTGTTGCCGCCATGATTGCCTGTGGAAAAGTGCGCTAAAAGACATGGCCGTGCTGGGTTAGCCGAGAAAACCTGTGAGGGGACTGGTCGGGGCGGCTGTTTGTGAGAGGGAAGGCATCCCTGTTTCAAAAGCTTCTCGTCCACATTCCACCGCCATCATGAATGCGCGAGCCATGCGCTGCGGCTCTGGGGCGACTGCGATGGCCGTGTTGATTAGGACAGCGTCTGCACCCATCTCCATCGCTTGAGCGGCGTGGGATGGCGTGCCGAGTCCAGCGTCAATGACTACTGGAACAGTGGCTTGCTCAATGATGATTTCGATTTGCGCACGAGTTTCGATGCCTCGGTTTGAGCCTATGGGGGCGCCCAGTGGCATGACAGCGGCGCAACCAACATCCTGCAACCGTTTGGCCAGAACGGGGTCGGCATTGATGTAGGGGAGGACGATGAAGCCTTCTTTGACTAAAATTTCTGCGGCTTTGAAAGTCTCGATTGGGTCTGGCAAAAGGTAGCGCGGGTCAGGGTGGATTTCGAGTTTGACCCAATGCGGCAGGCCAGCAGCCACGCCTAACCGGGCTAGGCGCACGGCTTCCTCGGCGTTCATGGCGCCGCTGGTGTTGGGGACTATCAGGTAGCGGGCGGAGTCTAGGTAATCTAAAATTGCTGCATGGGCATCGCCCGAGCCGGAGAGGTCTGCGCGTCGGAGAGCCACCGTGACAAGCCCAGTTCCGCAGGCGGCCAAGGTGTCGCGCATGAGTTCTAGGGAGCTGAATTTTCCCGTGCCTACGAAAAGGCGGGATGAGAAGTTTTTGCCAGCGATCTGGAGTTGGTTTGTCATGGTGTTGCCAGTTGTTGTGTTTGTGTCGTTCCGTAAGGTTGGGTGGCGACGGTAAAATCTGAATAGCCTAGCGCGAGTATTTTTTCTTTCAGCGAGTGCTCTGCGGCGGTGTCCCAGCGTTTGAGTTCTTCTTGCCCCAGCTCCAATACCGTGCTGTTCCCGTGGTGGCGGAGTCTGAAAACAGAGAAGCCCATCCCGCGCACGAGCGCTTCGCCTTTTTCGACCGATGCAAGAATCTTCTTGGTTATGGTCATGCCGTGGGGCACCCGCGATGCTAGGCATGGTGATGCCGCTTTTTCGGAGGTGGGCAGGCCAGCATCTCTGGAGGCTTGCCGGATTTCTTCTTTGGTGAGTCCTGCTGATTGAAGCGGAGCTATGACGCCCGCCTGCATGGCGGCATCGCGCCCTGGGCGAAACTGCGATATATCATCGGCGTTTTCGCCGTATGCCAAAGTAGCGAACCCTTTTTCGGCAGCGAGTTTCGACATGGCCAAAAACAGTTCTTTTTTGCAAAAAAAGCAGCGGTTGGAGGGGTTGGAAGCGTAGTCTGGATTTTCGAGTTCTGCGGTCTGTATTATTTCTAGCTGGCCATTTATGGATTTGGCAAACGCAATGGCACTGGCGAGTTCGTGCCTGGGCAGGCTGGGGGAGTCCGCTATGGCGGCTAAGCAGTTTTTTTGCAGCAGTGCGTTTGCGCGGTAAAAAAGGAACGCACTGTCCGCCCCACCGGAAAACGCGACCATGACACTTCCGTGCCGCAGTAGGATGGCGTCCAGCTTTTCTATTTTCTCGATCATCTCCTGTAAGTTTAACACAATATCGGGCAAGAACAAGGGCGGCTATCTGGCGGTAGAAAAAGTGGTGGGCTTGTCGCCGCAGCAGAGCTTCCTTTTTTTGCCGCTGCCGCATGGGCACGGGTCATTTCGTCCGGCTGTTTTCCAGAGGCGTTCCTGATCTTCGCGTTTGATCATGGAACATATTTCAGCGGGCGCACGCCTTGAGCGCAAAAGTGACACCATTGTTTCCATGTGCGGAGCAATGTGTTTAAAAAAAACGCGGTAGCCGGAACAGAGGTAGTTCAGACCAGGCTCCCCGCTTGGAGAAGTCAAAAACCGGTGTTTGGGGCACTCGCCGTTGCAAGCGAACAGGAACGGACACTCTTTGCAGTAACGGGGTAGCGATGCCTGTTTGTCGTCCCCGAAACGCCTTTGCTTCATGGAAGACGCCATCGCATCGAGTCCCGTTTCCGCTATGTTGCCCAGACGGTACTCCGAGTAAACATAATGGTCGCAAGAGAAAACATCCCCGTTATGCTCCAGTGCCATGGCTGTGCCGCAGGTTTCAGAAAAAACGCACAGCGGACTTTTCATGCCGGCCCAGCAGTTGAGTGCGACATCAAAAATCTGCACGAAAACCTTGCCAACATCATGGCGAACCCACTCGTCAAATATCTGGATTAAAAACTGGCCGTAGGCGGATGATTCCACGCTCCAAGGTGTGACGGGTAGGTGGGCGTGAGATGGCTCGTGGGGATCCGGCGGAAGCGAGAGGGAGTGCCCGCTTTCTTTCATTTGCGAATCGGGCATCCGTTCGATCAGCGGGATAAACTGGATATACTCGCTGCCAGCTTCTTTCAAAAAACGGTATGTTTCCAGAGGATGTTTTGAGTTGGCGCGGTTAACGACCGTTAGCGTATTGAACTGAACAGCATGTTTTTTTAAGACATCCAAGCCGCGCATAACTTTTTTAAACGATGGCCCGCCTCCCTTGTCGCGTCGGTAGATGTCGTGTAACGCCTCTGGTCCATCAATGCTAAGGCCAACGAGGAATTTTTCTGAGGCCAAAAACTCTCCCCATTCATCGTCAAGCAGCGTCCCATTTGTCTGCATGGAGTTGGTGATGGTTTTCCCGTCCGCATATTTTTTTTGAAGTGCTACGGCGCGGCGGAAAAAATCTACACCCATCAGCGTTGGCTCGCCACCCTGCCACGCGAAGGAAACCTCCATCGAGTGCTGGGCAGCGATGTATTGGCGCACATAATTTTCTAGGACATGGTCGCTCATGCGGAACGAGTGGTCTTTGGGAAAAAGAGCAGCCTTCTCTAGGTAGAAGCAGTACTGGCAGTCCAAGTTGCAAAGTGAGCCAGTCGGTTTTGTCATCACATGGAACGCGTGGATCGGACGGCTGAAGCATTCTTTTTTCATAGGCGTGCTGCGAATTCAATCCTTGTGCCAAGCCAGCTAAATGCAAGTTATTTTGTTGAAAATTAAAAACCGATTGTTTTTAGGTCATGGCTAGTATAATATCCCTAAGGCGTAGGGAGAACACATGAAAATTCAAGAGCGCGAACAGGATGGAATTACAGTTTTAGAGGTTTCTGGGGACATTGATCTCCAGAGTTCTCCTAAACTGCGAGAAGTTTTGCAAGCCAAGGTTAAAAATAAATGTTCGGCTCTACTGGTGGTGATGGGGCAGGTGGGTTATATGGATTCGTCTGGCTTGGCCACACTTATTGAATATTACCAGAGCAGCCGTGGCTACCAAGGCAAGTTGGCTTTGTGTTCGCTTACACCACGGGTAAAAAATGTTTTTGAAGTGGCTCGGCTGGATCAGATATTCCGTCTATTTTCTGGGGAACCCGAAGGCGTGGAGTTTTTGAAAAGCTAGGCCATGCGTGCCTATTTTTCAATTTTGGGCGGGGCACTCTACTGGATTTTTTTTGGTTCGCTGCGCCGCAAGCCCGTCAAGATTCCGCTGGTTTTGCGCCAGATCGTATTGATAGGCGTGCAGTCTGTGCCAATGGTCGCGCTGCTCAGTTTTTTCATGGGTCTAGTGTTGGCTATGCAATCTGCATACACACTTAAAAATCTCGGTGCCGAAGTCTATGTGGCTAACCTTATAGCAGTCTCGTTTTTCCGCGAGATAGGGCCGTTCTTGGCTGCCATCGTTCTAGCGGGAAGGTGCGGTTCGGCCATGACCGCTGAGATAGCGACCATGCGTGTTTCAGAGGAGATTGAGGCACTGGAGGTGATGGCTATCAACCCTGTGCGCTACCTCGTTTCGCCGCGATTGCTGGCTGCGGTCTGCATGATGCCGAGCCTATGCCTGATTGCTGAGTTTGCGGGGAATCTCGGTGGCTGGGCTATCGGCGTAGGCTCACTGGGCGTGAGTTCGGATGTTTATATTGCACGCTCATTAGATGCGCTGGTGCTGAAAGATGTCTGGAGTGGTCTAGTCAAGGGCGTGGTTTTTTCGACCCTAGTATCAAGCCTTGCCTGCTACTGGGGGATGACGGTGAGCGGTGGAGCTGAAGGTGTCGGACAAGCCACGACGCGTTCGGTGGTCACTTCGCTTGTCGCCATTCTTTCTGCCGATGTGATGCTGACTGCAATTTTTTATTTCTTATGAATTCAGTGGACGCAAACGAATTGATTGTGGTGAAAGGGCTGGTCAAGTCCTTCGGGAGTCGCCGTGTGCTGGACGACATAAATCTCACCGTCAGGAGGGGCGAGATTCTGGTTATCATGGGCGGGAGCGGCTGCGGCAAAAGCACTCTGCTCAGGCATCTGATCGGGGTGCTCAAGCCTGATGCTGGGGAGATTTGGATTGATGGCGAACCGATAGCAAAAATGGGCGATGAGGGGCTGGAGAAAGTCCGCCGCAAATTCGGGATGCTTTTCCAGTACAGCGCACTTTTCAACTCGATGACTGTCGGGGAAAATGTGGCGTTGCCTATCCGCGAGCACTCGTGCGTTGACGAATTTATTGTGAGCCTGATGGTGAAAATGAAGCTGGAGCTTGTGGGGCTCACAGGTTTCGAACACCTCAAACCGTCAGAAATCAGCGGCGGCATGAGAAAACGCGTGGGACTGGCTAGGGCGATAGCACTCGACCCCACGCTGCTCTTTTGCGATGAGCCGACATCTGGCCTAGACCCTGTCACCACCGCCGTGGTGGACACTCTCACGCTGGATTTGTGCCGCAAGCTTGGGATGACTGCCGTGGTGGTTTCTCACGACATGGCCAGCGCGTTCCGAATAGCATCGAAAATGATAATGCTTTTTGAAGGGAAAATAATCGCCTGTGGGACGCCGGATGAAATTCGTGCGATGGACAATCCCGTGCTGAAACAGTTTGTCCACGGGGAGGCCGACGGCCCCATTCCGCTGCGCCTGTCAAAAGGCGATTACCTCAAACATTTGATAGGATAATAAATAAAACGGACTGACTTGGAACTAGGAAAAAATATGGAAGCGAAAAAAGACGCGATGATAGCGGGCGGTGTGGTGCTGGCATCGTTGGGGCTCGGTGTGGTGTTGTTGATGAGCATCGGCAAAATATCAATGCCTGGCGAGAGCAAGGCTATCATGATGGATTTTGAACGGGTGGATAATGTGAAGCCGAACCTCACGCAGGTGAAACTGGCAGGCATACCAGTGGGCAAGGTGACTGCTGTGCGCATCTTGGACAATAGCGAGAGAGCCAAACTGTTGGCTGAAGGACGGCCGCTGAAAAATATACGGGTCACAGCCAATGTGTTGCCAGGAACTCTTTTGTGCAGCCGCACTACGGCATCCATCAGGCAGGCGAGCCTGATGAGCGAGCATTTTATCGAGCTTTCGGCTGGTGCTCCAGACGATCCGCCGATGCCTGTCGGGTTCGTGATTGATGGGTCTAGTCCCGCCGCGATGGGCGACCTGATGACCCCAGGAAACGAAATGCTTGTCCATTTGAAAGATGCAGCCGCGAAGCTAAAGGAGATGATGGTCTCGATGAACAGCCGACTACCTGGCATCATGAGCAAGTTGGATGGAGTATTGGGTAATACCGAGACGCTGACTGGGGATTTGGCAACGCCAGAGAACAGGGCGAAAATAAAAGAGATGATAGCCAACATGAAAGTGACTTCTGAAAACTTGAAAGTGGTGAGCACGCATGTGAAATTGATGACCGCTACGCTCGGCCAACGCCCGTGGCGGCTGCTTTTCGGTGGGGAGCCAAACAAACTGCCTGACGAGAAAAAAATAATCGAAAGCACAAAAGCATACCCCGTGCAGCCGTCGGAAAAAGCCAAGTGATGGAATGAAAGCAGGACAGGAGGAAAATTTGGAGAGGGAGCGTTTCAGGCTGCTCCTAGACGCGGCAAAGTCACTCGGTGCCATGATGGAGCACGACGAGTTGCTGAGCCATATTTTAGTGCAGTCCATGAAGGTGATGGACGCTGAGGCGAGTTCTATTTTCGTTGCCGATGCAGCCACATCTGAGCTAGTCATGCATGTGCCGCAGGGGACGCACGCTGACCGATTGGATTCTGTGAGGATGCCGGACACGCAAGGGATAGCAGGGCATGTTTACCACTCGTGCGAAGTCCTTCAAGTGGACGATCCGTCAAACGACAGTCGTTTTTTTTCCGATGTTGATAAAAGGTCGGGCTTTGTCACGCGCGCCCTCCTTTGCGCCCCTTTACTCAATCAGGGTGAATGTGTTGGCGTCATACAGGTGCTCAACCCGCGTGGGCGTCTGGCTTTCGAGAAGACGGATCACGATTATTTTGAGGGGTTCGCTAGGCTGGCCGCAGCTACACTGGTAAGGATGCAGCTCCAAGAGCAGTGCCTGCGCCAAAAGCGGCTTGAGCAAGAATTGGCCATAGCGATAGAAATACAGAACTCTTTTTTGCCAAAAAAACTACCGGCGTCCGCATGTGTGAGGGTGGCCGTGTGCTATCATCCAGCTCGGGAGGTGAGTGGGGATTTTTACCATGTCACTGAGTTTGACGACGGCAGGACTCTGCTTGCCGTGGGAGATGTTTCAGGCAAAGGTGTTCCAGCGGCACTGACCATGGCACGGGTCACGGCAGAGATACGAGCAGCGGGCAAGCCTGGCCCGAAGTTGGCCGAATGGGTGACGGCACTAAACCGAAGCGTTTCCATGGATATTTCAGGCGGGCGTTTCGTTGCATTGAGCGTGCTGCTATTCGACCCTCTTTGCGGTGAAGTGCAGGTCTGTCTTGCGGGGCAGCACCCGCCGTTGCGTGGCAAGAACGGCGAGTGGGAGCCAGTGGAGGTGCAGTCGCACCCGCCTCTCGGTGTAGTGCCAGACTGGGTTTTTGACGCACACTCGTTCCCTTTAATAAATGGCGAGAAGTGGATGATAACTACCGATGGTGTCCAAGAAGCACGCAACGAGAGTGGAGAGGAGTGGGGGGCGGGAAACCTGTTATCCATTCCTTGCGTCGGCAGTCCAGCCGTTGTTCTGAATAATTTCAAGGGAGTGTTCTCCGCTTTTGTTGGGAAAAGTAAACCGCACGATGACGCTACCTTGCTGGTAGCCGAATGGCGTGGCGGGGCACCAACCAAGGAGTGGCATCTGCCAGCCATGCCAGGCCAGTTGAAGACGGTCAGGGCGCACATAGAAAAGTGGGCTGCTTTTTTGGGTTACGATGATTTAGTTATTGGCCAGATCGTTTTGGCCGTGGATGAGGCTTCATCAAATGTAATCCGCTACGCTTACCACGGGGGTGAAGGTGCCATACATTATAAAGTATTGGTCGAGGGTGACGAATTTGTTTTGGTCATGCGCGACTTCGGGACACCCGTGGAAATTTCAAAAGTTCAAGGGCGTGATATAGATGATGTGCGACCAGGAGGACTGGGGCTTTTTTTCATGAACCAAGCGTTTGAATCCATTTGTTATGAGCCGATGGAAAAGGGGACTATTTTGACGATGAAAAGAAAATTGCCAGTTTGATTTTTATAGAGAAGCGGAAATGGAGACGGAACGATGGCTAGAGTGAGTTTGAGAGCGGTGGCAAAGGCTTCTGGTGTTTCTATCGGCACGGCATCGCAGGCTTTGCGCAACGAGGGGGACACCTCTCGCGTTACTGCAGAGCGTGTTCGAGAGATTGCACGCAAGCTCGGCTACAAACCCAACCCGCTCATGGCCTCGCTGGCCAGCAGGCAGTTCCGAGCTGGTGGCCGTTTCAAGCAAGCGGGGATCGCATTTGTAGCCAACCCGCCGGAAAACTGGGCTTACCGCCACGAGCAGTTTCTTTCGGCCATGAGGAAGCAGACAGAACTAATGGGGTTCCGGATGGAATGTCATTTCGTGAAGGGCAGCTCTGATTTGGAGCAGCTCTCTCGCCAGCTTTTCCATAAAGGTGTTTTGGGAGTAGTTTTTGGGTTGTTTTTGCACCAAGACTGGCTCGTGCATGAAATGTGGGAGCCTTTCAGTATAATCTGCTGCGGTGGGCGTTTCAATCGTCCGCTGCTGGATACGGTGAAAGTGGATGTGGGTCATGTCGTTCGCCGTTCCGTGGAAATGGCTATTTCCAAAGGCTTCAAACGCATTGGGCTAACTTCTGTGCGCCACCACGGCGAGCGGGTATGGGACGATGATATTCGGGAAGGTGTAATTAACCTCCTTCACGACCGCCTTCCAGAGACCCAAAAAACACCAATTTTCCATTCTTTTTTCGGCCAGCCAGATGCCTCGCTGCAAATAGCCAAGTGGTTCAACACACATAAACCAGATATCGTGGTAGGGATGCCTGTTGTCCGTTACTGGCTGGAAAATGGCTGCCCAGCTTTCAGACGGAATCCTTCCATGGTTCAACTATCTGTGGAATCGTCTGAAACACAGTTTAAAGGCATGGGTTTTTCGGAGTCCGAGCATGAGGTCGCTAGGATTGCCTTAGAGCGGATCGAACACATGATCCGCCACGGAATAAGGGGTTTCCCAGAGCAGCCGACCGTAATCAATGTCATTCCGAGAGAATGGACAGGATGCCCCTCTGTTTCCGATTAGCATCAAAAACGAATGTAAAATGTTTGAGTTCCGTTGCCTGATTTTCATTTATTTGTCAATGATCTGACACGGTTTATGGATTGAATCGGGGCATGTTAAAACTAGGTTTGCGAACGAAAATTTTTCTCGGGTTTGGAACTGTCATAGTCCTTTTTTCTGGAATCTGTATTTTTGCGGGGATTGCAGGATCCCGTGCAAATGTTATCTCATCCGTGGCTGTGCCGACTCTTCTGGCATCATCTAAACTGGAGCGTCTAGCCGTAGAAATCAGAGTTGCCACAAACCGCTTTTGTAGCAGCATGAAGGACGATGACGCCAAGGCCGCAGAGGATCGCATCAACGACATCAAGACATATCTGGAAACTTGGAAAAGCACCGGTTCTTCAACAAACTACGGTGGAATTTCTGAAAAAATAGAGAATGCGGGAAACTCTGCCGCCACTTTTGAAAAAAACTATCTCAATCTGAAGGAACGGATAGCCGAGATGCAGGAGACGCGCACGACAATGCGCGAAACGGAGGAGACTTTTAAGGAGTATTTTGAAGTCCTGAGAAGTGCGCATGTAAAATCGTTTTTCGGCAAAGACATAACGCCCGATGTCGCGGAGGCTAAGATGGCACTTCTGATGAGGGTGGGCGAACTGTTTTCGCTCGGGGCGCAGGACGCATCTAGTGCCTACGCGCTTGGCAACCACCAGCTCATGGAACGAGCTGTGGCTCGTTTTTCTGAAATCAAAACCGTTTTGGAGAGGCTTGGCGCACCTCCAGGCATGCAAAAACAGAAGTCCAGCGAAGGTGTCATGGTCTCATCTTCAAAAGACCCGTTTGCGCAGACTGTGGCGCAGGCTGGTGTTTTCAGATCCAGCGTGGAAATGTTCCAGATGAGCTGGAAAGCTTCCGAAACTTCCAAAAAAGCCTGTCTGGCTAGTGCCGAAGAGTTGAAAGATCTGGCTAGGCAGCTCGCCGATGAGATGGAGAAATCAACCAGCAAAGACGCTGGCGAAGCCTCTGTTATTTTGGAGTGGCTGCGGTATTTGAATAACGGATTGATGCCTGTAGCCATCATTCTGGGCTTTGTTTTTGCCTACTGGATTTCGCTGATGGCGTCGGTGCCGATACGCAAGATCGTGACTAACCTCCAGAACGCTTCTGGCGATTTGAGCGAGGCTTCCATAAAGCTGACGAGTGCCAGCATCACCATGTCTAACGAGGCTTATCACCAATCCGCTGAACTCGTGCGGACTTCGGAGGCACTGGGCGAATTTTCATTGCTTTCCACACAGAACTCCGAGAGGGCGCAGCACGCTAAAGTCATATCCAACGAAACAACGCGCCAAGCCGAGCATAGCATGGGTGTGATAAGGCACATGCGCAAGGCGATGGAGGAGATAGCCAAAACCACACGCGTAGTGGATGAAATAGCACTCCAGACTCGTCTCCTTTCCCTGAACGCATCCGTCGAAGCCGTCAGAGCTGGAGCGGCGGGGAAGGGGTTCTCCGTGGTGGCCGACGAGGTGCGCAAGCTGGCTGCACAGGCTGCGGACGCTTCCCGCTCAATACACCAGAGCATTACATCGGGATCCAAACTCGCGCACGAAGTTGCGGATGATCTAGCTAAAGTCGTTGACCAGTTCCATGTTTTGGACGGTATCGTCACGGAGATATCGCAGGCTTCTTTTCAGCAGTCGCACGGCATCCAGTCTATGAATACGGCTATGCTGGAATTGAATGATATCACCAAGTCAAATACCAGCAACTCGAGCCTTATTTCCGACTATGCGCACGAATTGAAAGATCAGTCTGTAGTTATGAAAGATATGGTAGAAACTTTGGGCAAACTGATTGATGGCAAGGTATCTGCCTGCGCCCAAGTCTCTAGCGACCATGACGAATCGGGGGGAGCAAAAGCATTTCTCCCCAGAAGGGTGCCGCTTCTTTTCTACCCGCGTGTTAGCATGGGTTGATTTTGAAAATCATATCAGGCATAGGGCTTCGGAATGCGCTTGAAGTCGCACGGCTGTGATGCACGATATTGGCAAGGGAGATAAATAGATGATACTTGTCACAGGCGGGAGCGGGTTTGTCGGGCGTGCAGTGGTGCGTCGGCTCAAGGAGCTAGGCCATTCTGTAAGGGTCGTTGTTCGTCACCCAGAAAAAATCAGGTCTTTGCCCGAGTTTCAAGGTGTGGAGCTTTGCGCGGGTGATTTATCTCTCCCCGGTGGATTTTCTGGGGAATTGTTTTCGGGCGTCCAAGCAGTTATCCATCTTGTAGGAATAATATGGGAGCCGCGCAAAGGTGCTTTCAATGCTGTCCATGTCGGGGCGACACGCCATGTTTTAGACGCGGCGAAGTTGGCGGGTGTAAAACGCATCATACACATGAGTGCTCTAGGCACACGCCGCCATGCTGCATCCCGCTACCATCAGACAAAATGGGAGGCCGAAGAACTTGTTAGGCAAAGCGGCATGGATTGGACGATCGTTCGTCCCTCGGTCATTTACGGCGGAGGCGATGGTTTTGTTTCTACTTTCGCCCGCATAATGCGTTTCCCGTGGAACTTGTTGCACGGGTTTGTCGTGCCGTGTTTCGGCAAGGGGAACATGAAGTTCCAGCCCGTTTCAGTGGATGCTGTCGCATGGGCAATCGCTAGGTCGCTGACACGCGAGGAAGCGGTTGGCAAGGTATTCGATCTGTGCGGGAACAGAAAGTGGACACTGAAAGAGATGCTCGTAGCCATAGCTGAGGCACTCGGATTGAAGCCAGCATGGCTCGAAACTGCACCCGAGTTCTACCCTGTTCTTGTCCCTTGGGTTTTGGCACGCGGGTCTAGGCCAGTGATTTTAACGGTTCCGTTTTGGCTCGGTTACGCCATGGCATTCGTGCTGGAGCGTCTCCCTTTCCCTCCACCAATCACGGCGGATCAAATAATAATGCTTGAAGAAGGCAACACGGGAAATTCTGGCGAAGCTTCTGAAATCCTTGGGTTTGACCCCAGCGATTTCGGAAAAGATTTGCCATCGTTTGTCGGCGTGTAAAGTTCTTGCCATGACTACTGTGGACATCCGAATTCACGAGGTGACTTTTTGTAGTCGTGTTTCAAAATGGGTTGATAGCATGTTTTTACAAAATCCCGCATGGGGTTTTGCCCGCACAGAAATTGAAGAGTCCAAGGGCATAAAAAAGAAGCGTTCAGATTTGCGTGTCTATGACACGAAAAAGAAACTCGTGCTTGCTGAGGAAGTGAAGTTGCCAGGGACACCGGAGGGACGGAATGCCTACAGCTCCAGCCTGATTGAAGATGCCTTCCACAAAGCATCTTCGGCGGGTGCTGAATTTTTTTTCACATGGAATGTCAATAAGCTAGTTTTGTTTGATTCCAAAAAGTGGGATGTGCCATTGATGGATCGGCGCGTAAAAGAGTTTGACCTCGGTATTGATTTAGACAACTCCGACGATGTTTCTCGTCCAGAAATTGAGAAATGCATCCAGTGCTTCCTTGATGAGTTTTTCGGACAACTTCATGAAATAGCGGCGGGCAAGAAACTAGGCTGGGGGATGTTGCCAGATGAACTGTTTATCCGTGCCTTTGAGAGTCATATCGCTTGGCCTGTGCAACTCACGGCTGAATATTTATTCGCTCAGTCCTCCGAGGACAGGCGGTTTGACGCGCTGTTTCAAGAATGGATGTCAAAGGAGCAGGGGTGGCAGGTGATTCGCAACGACACGAAGACTTGGCGCGGTTTGATTGACCGAGCATCACGCACGCTCTGCTATGTTTTTGCCAACCGTCTTTTGTTTTACGAATCTGTCCGTCGGAAATTCGACGAACTAAAACCAATCACCGTTCCAGAAAAACTCGACCACACGCTAGACCTGCTTGAGCATTTCAACAAATCGTTCCAACACGCGATAAAAGTGACGGGGGATTACGAAACGCTGTTTTATCCGATGCAAATTGATTGGGCGGCTCCGGCCATATTCCAGCACGAACTTGCGCTGGAGGCTTGGCGTTCGGTTTTAAGCGAACTCGACCAGTTCAATTTTAAAGAAATACGGACAGACATTTTGGGCGGTATTTTCCAAAAGCTGATTGCGCCGGAAGAACGCCACAAGTTTGGGCAGCATTATACCAGCGAAGACTTGGTGGATGTGGTGAACGCCTTTTGCATCCGCAAAGGCGATGATGTCGTGCTAGACCCGGCGTGCGGTTCTGGCAGCTTTTTGGTTCGCGCCTACCACCGCAAGGCGCACTTGAATCCGAGTGCAGCGCATCAAGACCGCATCGCTCAAATCTACGGCTCTGACATTTCCCTTTTTGCAGCGCATTTGGCCACGCTAAATTTGGCGTCGCGGGATATTAACGAGGAAGAAAATTATCCACGCATCGCCCGGCGCAATTTTTTTGAAATACGCGAGAAAAAGGAATTTTGGAAATTGCCATGCGGCTTGCGTGGCGAGCGCAAAACAGAACCGATTTTTCTGCCAAAATTAAATGCCGTGGTCGGCAATCCACCCTATGTCCGACAAGAGCTGATCCCAAGGCGTGCAGACAAGCCCAAGGCGGATTCGGCTAAGGAAGATTTGTTTGAACTCTGCAAAAACCTGTGGGGCATTGAACTTACTGGGCGGAGCGATTTGCACTGCTACTTTTGGCCAGCGTCTGCGGCGTTTTTGAAAGAGAACGGCTGGTTTGGTTTTTTGGTTTCGTCAAGTTGGCTGGATGTGGAATACGGATTTGCTTTGCAGGAATGGATTTTGAATAATTTCAAGATTCACGCCATTTTGGAAAGCAACGCCGAGCCGTGGTTTGAAGATGCCCGCGTGAAAACATGCGCCGTGATTTTGCAGCGGTGCGATGACCCCGAGGAACGATTCAAGCATCTGGTGAAGTTCGTTCGATTGGATGCACCGTTGGCAGATATTTTGGGCGAACGCCCTGATGAAAATTCCAGACAGACCGCCGCTGAAAAGTTCCGCGACATCATTGCCAGATGCAAAGAGGACAAGGCACGCGATCAATTCCGCATTGTGGTTGTTCCACAGAAAAAACTTTGGGACGACGGCTTGCGTGCTGGGAAATTGTTCGCGCTCCAGAAGCAACGCGACTCATCGGAAGGCGTTCGCCAGAGCGGCGGCGGGGATGATGAAGAAGAAAATGGCATCTATGACGAGGCTGGCAACGGCGTTCTGCACGACGGTGGCAGCATTGGCTATGGGCCAAAATACGGCGGTGGTAAATGGGGAAAATATCTTCGTGCGCCAAATTTTTATTTTAGAATAATGGAGCGTTACGCCAGTCGGTTTGTGCCGCTTGGCGAAATTGCCACGGTTCGCCGTGGAATCACAAGCGGCTGCGATGCTTTTTTCATGCCGCGTGATGTCTCGCAAAGTTTTTTAGACAAATATTCTAAGCAGGAATGGAACAATGCTCCATTGCATACACACTGCAAAAGGGCTGAAATCGAATCTGGCAAAGTTAAGTTAATCAAAACCGGAAGCGGCGATGAAACCGTGCATCCTATCGAAGCCGAGTATCTCGCGCCAGAAGTTCACAGTCTGATGAATGTAAATCGCCCTGTGATCCGCGTTGGCGAATTGGATCGGCTTGTTTTGCTGGTTTCAAAACCGTTGGGTAAACTGGAAGGGACTTATATTCAAAAATATATCCGCTATGGTGAGCAAACCACATTCGCATCAGCAAAAAGCAAGGCCGTCCCAGTGGCGCAGCGGACGAGTTGTGCAGGCCGCAACCTGTGGTATGACTTAACTGGCTCTACTCCAGGCGCATTTTTCTGGCCGATGGCACAACAATACCGTCATGTCATTCCTGCTAACCTCGAAAAACTGATCTGTAATCACAACCTGTTTGATGTGCATCCGCGTGACTTGGACGCACAAGCGATTATAATTTTGACTGCGGTTGCCAATTCAACTTTGGTTGCCAATTTCAAGACCTTTTACGGTCGCTACGCTGGCACAGAAGGGAATTTGAAAACAGAAGTAGTGGATGTGAATCTTTTGGAAATTCCAGATCCTCGCAACGCATCTGAAGCCGTCGCAAAAAAGTTGCGCGATGCCTTTGAGCAACTTTGCTGTCGCGACACTGGCAGTTTGGTGGAAGCCGCGTTCGTTGAGTGCCGCTCACACGAACGGGCTAAGAAGTTGGCGGCAACCCCTATTGAACTGCCTGAAGAATTAAAACAGCCAGACCGCCGTGCGCTGGATTTGGCCGTTTTTGAATTGCTGGGCGTCAGTGAAGCCAGCGAATGCGAAAAATTGTTGGGTGAGCTGTACTGGGAAACGGCCAACCATTTCCGGCAAATCCGCCTCGTTGAAATTCAGAAGCAGGAACAGCGGGCAAAATCCGAAGGCCGCGAGTTTCGCACGGACGAACTCGCTGCAGATATATGGGACAGTCTGCCGCCTGATGATAGGCAACCGTTCGCTGCATGGCTCGCCAGTCAGGTTGCTGACGGACTGCCATTCAGCATACCAGAAAGCGACGGTTGCAGGCTCATGGACACAAGCGATTTTCTTGATGCCAACTCTGTTTTTTTCTCTTTTTCTGGCGCGTTAAAAAAAGAGGCGCATAAACTCGCTTTGCCGAGCCGTGCGCACGCGGAATTGGCCTATTTCGCATGGCAGCATAAAATCTTTGGCGATCTCATGTTGCCGAAAACCGAAAAGGACGCATCTTCACTGCACGCTGCTGCTGCCTCTCGCGTGAAAGCTATTATAGCCAAAGCCGATGGTCTTGCACGCAGTCGCACTGGCGATGAACGCAAAGCTATGGATTTGTCGCGGCTCATTGTGAGTTGGATGATTAACGGCAAGCCAGATAATAACTGGGACAAAAATAGAGATTTATAAACAAACAGATGAGGCTGGTTTTACTCAGCTTTTGATGAGGGTTTTATTCGTGCCCGCTCTTGGTTATGAACAAATGTCTGAATGTCGTGTTTTTTTTGGCAGTGTTGTATTTTGGGGATGCAACTCACACCATCGCGCAGGATATGGAGTCTGACTTTCCCGAAAATGTCCCAGCACCAGCACTCATCATCCCCAAAACAGCAGACCCTTTTGACACGCAGAACCTGATAAGGGCTGATGCTCTCGCACTGGAGTTGCAGTTCAAAAACAAGCAGGCCGAGCCTGCAAGCGCAAAGGGGGATTGGGATCGGAACGCGGCACTGGTTTATAGACAGCGCATTTCAGGCAATCTCGATTGGGTTCAGACGATGGACTTCAATTTCCATGGGGCGACTCCTCGCGATCCTTGGGGCGATAGGCAGGCGGACAGCCTGCTTGTCATCTACCAAAACAAGCTTTCTTATGAAGTGAAAAAAAATTTGTCAGTGGAAGGTTTTGCATGGAATCAGCAGAGAGCATTAGCAGACGCCGAAATGGTTTCAGAAAAGGACGGGATCGGATTGTCGTCTAGTTTCGGATGGCAAGGGGCTGGTTCTGTGACCGCAGGTTTGAAGCAGGAGTTTTCGAGGCATACGCAAGAGTGGTTTGAGGAGCAGGACACATTCTGGCTGGAAGGCAGGCAACAACTCGGGGCAGTGCCTGTAACCTTCTCGTTCATGCCTGCGTTATCGAGTGAAAAACTCCATGCGAGTGGTAGCCAGCAACCGCTTTCTCAAACATCGCGCCTCACTGGAACGATGCAATACCAGCCAACGGCGCACACTTTTTTTTCGACTGGCTCCACATTCGGTTTCCAGCGTTCGGAGAAAGAAGTCAGCGGGCAAAATGCAAGGACTCTTTTCACGGAGGTCAATCGCCGCATAGCACCTGGCACATCATTATCATTTCGTGCTGATTACGATACTTTCCAGATTGCGCCCGAGACGCTTTTGGAGACTGAAAAGGAAGCGCTTATGTTCAGTCTCTCACCATCGTTTTCGATTTCGGAAGATTTCTCTGCAAAACTGGAGTTCCAGTACCGCGTTGAAGATCGGGCCAAAGCCGCACTTGATGCGCAAGAGGGGCGCGTTTCGTTTACATTTGGCGGAAGCTTCTGATTTCAAGGCGAATCATTAGCCTCAGACATCCTGACTTCACTGGAAAAGAGATGAGCTATTCTGACGGGAGCGAAGCTCCTAAAACGGAGGGCGGGCTTCCAGCCCGCCTCTTCCATAGTGGAACTCTCGCCGCCGAAATCTGAAGATGCAGGCAGGGATGCCCGCACCACACTCCCCAGCCATCTCCTCGCCTTTGGGTCTCATCCTATTTCCTTATCCACCACTTTCTTGCCCAGAGACTTCAGGATGTCTGAGCCTTGTTGCGGGTAGCCAACAAACAAAAACGGCGCAGAGAATGAACTCTGCGCCGTTATGGTAACACCTTTTACTGGGACTGTGCCCGGTGTGATTAGTCTTGCAGGCCGTATATGGCTTCGTCTCCGAGCAACTCTTCGATCCGCAGGAGTTGGTTGTATTTGGCCAACCTGTCAGAACGGGAGAATGAACCCGTCTTGATCTGTCCGCAGTTCGTGGCAACTGCGATGTCTGCAATCGTGCAATCTTCCGTTTCGCCTGAGCGGTGGCTGAGGACAGCCGTGTAGTTTTTGCGCATGGCGAGTTGGACAGAGTCGAGGGTTTCTGTGAGCGTGCCGATCTGGTTTACTTTCACCAGAATCGAATTGGCCACGCCTTTTTCTATGCCTTTGCGGAGGAATTCCACATTGGTCACAAAGAGGTCATCGCCAACTAGCTGTGTTGTGGCACCCATCGCGTCGGTGAGTTTCTTCCAAGAATCCCAGTCGTTTTCGGCACACCCGTCTTCAATGCTGATGATGGGGTATTTTTTCTGGAGTTCTTTGTAATAGGCTACGATTTGTTCGCCAGTGAGTTCGCGCTTGTCGGATTTTTTGAAGATATACTTCTTCTTCTTCGGATCGTAGAATTCGCTGGAGGCGACATCTAAGGCCAAGAAAATTTCTTTGCCGAGTTTGTAGCCAGCCTGTTTCACCGCCGCCGCTATGACTTCGAGGGCGTCTTCGGTAGATTTGAGCGATGGGGCGAAACCGCCCTCATCTCCGACTGCCGTGCTGAGACCACGGTCGTGCAGAACGCCTTTGAGGGCGTGGAATACTTGAACGCCCATGCGCATTCCTTCTTTGAAACTCTTTGCGCCTTTTGGGACGATCATGAACTCTTGAAAATCAATCGGGGCATCCGAGTGTGCGCCGCCGTTCATGATGTTGGCCAGCGGGACGGGGAGGACTTTGGCGTTTGGTCCACCGAGGTATTTGAAGAGGGGTATGTCCAGCGCATCGGCTGCGGCGTGGGCGTTGGCGAGGGAGACGCCAAGGATGGCGTTTGCACCGAGCTTGGCCTTGTTGGGCGTGCCGTCCATGGCGATCATGGCGCGGTCGAGGCCGACCTGATCCAAGGCATCGAAACCGCGTAGTTCGTTGGCGATTTTGACCCGGACATTTTCAACGGCTTGGAGGACGCCCTTGCCGCCGTAGCGTGTTTTGTCTTTGTCGCGCAGTTCCCATGCTTCGTGTTCGCCAGTGCTTGCGCCCGAGGGGACTGCTGCACGGCCCATAGCTCCGCACAAAAGTTCGACTTCCACCTCAACGGTGGGGTTTCCGCGAGAATCAATAATCTCACGCGCTCTGATGTCTTTGATGTCTGTTGAGTTCACAGTTGGTTGGTTCCTTTTCTTGTTGGTTATTTTTTTGGTTGAGAATTGTGTGCCGATATAGATTTGATCACTACTTTCCGCGTGTTGCCAGATTCGTCTGGTATGCTTACAGAGTCACCGACACGCTTGTTTTGCAGTGCTTTGGCCATGGGCGTGAGGTAGGATATGATTTTTTTGTCAGGGTCTGTGTCCCATGCGCCTAGGATGACAAAGGTCTCTTCGCGCCCGCTGCAGTCAATGGTCACATGACAACCAACACCAATCTGTGTTGTGTCAACACTAGAGAAATCGGTGCCTTGAGTGCGCATGAGGTCGCGTTCTAACTCCGCCCGACGCCTAGCAAGAACTGTCTGCTGCTCTTTAGCAAATTTAAATTCCGCATTTTCGCGTAAGTCCCCGTAGGAACGAGCCGTAGCGATCTCTTGTGTGTTCGCTGGGATTTTTTTGCTAATGAGGTCATCTAACTCAGCATTGCGTTTTTCCAAACTTTCCCATGAGACGATGAGTGTGCCTTCCGATGACGGGTCAGAGACTTCGTCTTGTTTGGCGTCTGCTCCAGAGCGACTCCTGTCTGAGGATGCAGAAACAAGAGTTTGCATTTCGGGATATTTTTTGATTATGCGAGCCAAGAGGGAGCGTTGATCCATCTCGTCGAATACGGCTGTGAGCATAAGGCCACGGGTGAGGTCACGCACGGCGTCTAAGTCAGCACCTTCTACTAGGTCGGTGAGCAGCGTTTTATCTGAGAGCACCAAATCGCGTAGGCGGGCAGATTTGCGGTCGCCCATCTGATCCCGTTCGATGGCGGAGATGAGTGCGTTGAAAAGGCGTGGCTCCACAAGGAACTGCGTCTCATCCTTGCGGTTTTTGAAAATCCAGATCATGACATCCGAAGAGAGGGATTGTTCGCGGACGCCGCGTTTGAGGGCGTCGCGGAACATTTCGGCCTGTTTTTGTGATTCGAAAAAATTGCCTATCACGCCAGCGAGCCTTGCGTTGGCCGTGGAAAGGAAGCGGAGTATGGCTGAACCCCAAGTTTGTGGCTCGGCTTCTTTGATGGCGAAAAGCAGTCTCGTGGCATCGGAGGCTGGCATTTCCGTGAGAGCTTGGCCGACATCTTCATCATAGCGTACGACCAGCTTGACTGTGGAGGTGTCTTCTGACGGAGTGAGTCCAGCTTTTTCGGCTAGTTCGTCTCTGGCGATGGCCAGTTTCAAGACTTCTTTTTTATAGGAGAGTGCGGGGCGGCGTAGGGCTGTTTCTACTTGCTCAATTACAGGCTTGATTTCCTCTGACTTGTTTTTGACCTTATCAATATTTTCGAGCAAGTTCTCTGCGACTTTAAGCAGGGAGACAACGCCTTTTATTTCGGAGAGGTCGCCCACGGAAAATTCATCTTTTGTATTTTTGGGAAGAATTTTGAACGGGCTTTTTTTGTTGGTGGGAATTTCAAAGTTGCCCTCTTTTTTCAGTGCTTTGCGGGCAGCGTCCCACCATTTTTTCCAAGCGTCCTTGGAGACGACATCGGGGCAGAGCATTCGTTCCATGTTTTCCCCCGTGGCTTGGTTGCCAAGGCTTTGGATCATGCAGATCATGATGGATTTATGGTCTTCCGCAGCCTCTTTTTTGAGGCCATTCAAGTCGGTCATTTTCTTGGCCTGTATGTGGTCATCGGGCACTGGGGTAAGCGAGTCGGCGGCAAACTCTAACTGCAGGGCGTGCCCTTTTTTGCCGACGAAATCAATGATGATCTGCTCGTTTTTTATGTCCCAAGCTTTGACTTGGCCAAAGCCCCAACTTTTATGGGCGCAAAATGTTTGAGGTGTCAGTGTCTTGAGCTTTTGGGCGGCATTCTCTGAGAGCCTCTCCGTATCAACCAATTCTTTCAGTTCTTCCATTGGGTTCATTTATGCAAAAAGTTTGGGAGTTGGCAAGAGGTGCTTCCATTTATTTGTGCATTTGCGTGGGTGTTCATTGGTGGTGCTAGCGTGCTGGTGGCAGGGTGGGGATGAGGGCTGTGTCACCAGCTTTGATGGCGTTTTTTTCGAACCAGCCACGGTTGACTTCCAGCGCATAGGCTATGTTTGGATGTCTGCTGCGGACTGGCGTTTCGTCTAGCGGGTGCAGGTCGTGTATTTCCGTGATGCGGCCTGATTGATCTAAGTACGCGATGGAAAGGGGCAAAGTAGTATTGCGCATCCAGAACGATGCCTGCCGTGGTGTTTCAAAAACGAACAACATGCCTTGTTCGGGTGGAAGCTCTTTGCGGAACATGAGGCCGGTGACGGATTTCTCTGGGGTGTCGGCAATTTCCACCGCCAGCGTTTTTGATCCGATCTGGATCGTTGGCAGCGGGGAGCGTATGAATGCGGGTTTTTCGCATCCGGCAAAGAAAAGAGCCAAAAGGCAGACGACAAAATGTCGGCGTATTATTATGTGCTTTGGTTGCATGTGGCGAGCCTAGCATTGAGAACCTTTTGCGGCAAGGTAATGCCATGCTGCGAGGAACACTTTGAAGAAGTGAAGAAGCTGACAGTAGAACTTCGGTATCTTTGCCTGGAATGTGTGGACTGCTTGGCGTTTGTTGGTGACAGTGCCGAAAGGAATCAAGGCACCCGACCATGCCAGATTAGAATTAATAAAATGAGTTTGCAAAACGGATGGCTTTGAGCAAGGATTTTGCCGTGAAAGTTCTTTCTGCTCATCGCGACCACAGCCGTTCTTTCAGGGACTTTTTGTTTGTTTATCCTGTTCTTTCTAGGCGTTCCAAGGGCATTTCAATCGGTGTAAATTTAAACCCAAATAAGGTCTGCAATTTCGGCTGCGTATATTGCTGCGTGGATCGGACAACGCCACCGCGCATAAAATCGCTGAACATTGCCAGGATGGAATGGGAACTGGGCGAGATGTTAGAAATATGGAAAGATGGTTCGCTTTTTTTGCAGGAACCTTTCCTTTTAGTGCCCGCATCCTTGAGCCGTCTCAACGACATAGCTTTCAGCGGCGATGGTGAGCCAACGACTTCGCCGCATTTTAAAAATGCCGTGGAAAGCGTGATCCGCCTGTGCAAACACCACGGCTTGCAGCAAACAAAGCTCGTGCTGATCACAGACGCTTCTTGCCTCGAAAAGCCAATGGTCGTGAGCGGGCTTGAAATCATGTGCCAAGAGCCGCACGAGATATGGGCCAAACTGGATGCGGGAACCCCCGACTATTTCAAGCTAGTGAACCGCAGCTCAATTTCGTTTGAGAAGATTTTGAAAAACATCACGCAAACGGCGCAGAAACACCCGCTCTGGATACAGTCGCTTTTCATGCAACTGCGCGGCAATGCCCCTACACAGATGGAAATCAATGCTTACCGCGACCGCCTCTTGGAGATTTTGAATAGCGGCGGCAAAATCATGGGCGTTCAAATATATACCGTAGCGCGTCCAGTTCACTCCTCGGGCGTGGAAGCATTGCCAGCAGCATCGCTGGCGTTAATTGCCGAATTCATAAGGCGGGAAACGGGTCTTGTGACAGAATGTTTTCCTGGCATTTCTTGATCTATCGCACGCGATGCACACCACCCAAGGTTCCAGCAAATCAGAGCGAGCGTTTATTTTGGTCGGCAACGCTTTTCCTGCATCCGAATTTGCAGCATTGGGGCAAGCTCTTGCGGCGCGTTTTGGCGTTGGGTCGGAGCTGGTTTTGGTTTCGAACTTTGAAGAGGCGTCATCCGCGCTTGCTAGT
>JAIFLJ010000261.1 GCA_020049135.1 bacterium
TTTTCAAAATCAAGTAATTGAACGAAAAAATGATTTAAAAAATGATTTCCAAAACAGCACTAAATGTTTAGCATTTGGTTCATGCTCAAACTTCTATCTATCACATTTGGGGTTTTTTTAATTTTTCTTACAATGACAGCCAACGCCGATTGGCCCACCTACATGAAGGACGGCGGACGCTCTGGCGTTACGGAGGATGAAATTGTCGCAGGCACGGGGCCAGCATGGATTTACAATTCTGGGAATCCACCCAGCTATGGATTTTATCCGCAGCCGATGGAAAAAAATAAAAACATCGGCCAACAGGGCATCATCGTCCAGACCATTACTTACGATTATGCTTATGCTCCTGTGATCGTTGGCGGGAAACTTTTCTTCGGATCTTCCAGCGACCAAGCCGTCTATTGTCTGAATGTTCAGACAGGCGTCAAGGAATGGGCTTTTTTTGCGGAAGGGGCGGTGCGGTTTGCTCCCGTGGTGGAAAAGGGAAAACTCTATTTCGGTTCTGATGACGGTTATGTTTATTGTCTGGAAGCCGCCAGTGGAAAGCTGGTGTGGAAATACAACGCATCTCCAGAAGAAAGACGGATTATCGCCAACGGCAAAGTGGCTTCCCAGTGGCCGATCCGGACTTCGGTAGCTGTCCAAGATGGCAAAGTCTATTTTTCGGCGGGGCTCATTCCTGCCGCTGGCGGAGTTTATCTTTGCGCCTTGGATGCGCAGACTGGTGCAGTGGTTTGGAGGAAGGGAACTTTGATGCCGTCGCAAGGTTATATTTTGGCGGCGGAAGATTTGCTGTTTGTCCCTAACGGTCGTTCGTCACCTGCGGAGTTCAAACAATCTGACGGTTCCCCGCTTGTGGCCAAATCCGATTTGCGCCGTGCGGCCGGGAGTTCGTTCGTGGGCATGATGGACGATATGGTCATCTATGGGCCGAGCGAGTTTGGGGTTTTCCAGTTTCGTGCCGTTAAATCTGGAGAAGGGATCAAGGGAGCCTTGTCGGGGCTTGATCGGATCATTCATGGAAAGATGACTGGAGTGAACGGATGGAGAGCGATAAAAAAAGGGGAGACGGCCTGTTTTTTGAGCGACTCCCAGATTATCTCCATGCCCTATGATTTATTTAGAAAATCGCTTGTTGAGAGTGCCGAGAATTATCCAGCACGGGTGAAGGATAAAACGATTGTCGCCAAAAGCGGCGTGCAACAGTCAGGCGACAAGCTGGTCGTTAAAGAGATGGAAGGATACGCCAAATGGAAAGCGTCGGTGAAGGGCGGGCGATCGCTCATTGTAGCAGGCAACACCGTTGTGGTGGGCGGCAACGGTGAGGTGAAAGGATTCGACCTTACCAGCGGACAGGAAAAATTTAGTTTTCCAGTGGACGGGACGGCTTGGGAGCTGGCGAGTGATGGGGGGTCTCTTTTCGCTTCGACTAGCACGGGCAAAATTTATTGTTTTTCTCAAAAGCTCAAAGCGGCGGGCGAAATGAAAGCGGCGGCTGAAAATGTCTTCGACGAGGCTGGGCAAGCGAAGTTTAAAGCCCTCGCGGCGCTTGGGGTTCAAAAAGCTGGACGCTTGAAAGGCTTTTGCGTGATTGCTGGAGCGGGCGAGGGGCGGCTGGCTTACGAAGTGGTCAAAGCGTCTGAGATGCAAGTGGTCTGCGTGGAAAAAAATCCTGCTGTGGCAGAAAAAGCCCGCCAAAACCTAGTCAAAGCGGGTGTTTATGGGAAAGCGGTGGTGCATGTGAGGGAAGACGGCAAGATGCCGTATGCCGCATATTTTGCGAACTTGGTGATGTCGGAAGGAATGGTTGCCAGTGGGAAACTTGATTTCTCGGGAGACGAGATTTATAAACTCGTGCAGCCTTATGGCGGGGCTTTGGTGCTAGCGTCCTCGGGTGATTTGGCGTCGGTCAAAGGATTATTTGCGGGCGTCTCTGGCTGGAGCAGTGACAAGGCGGCTGATTTATCGGTGGCCGTCCATTTGCGGGGCGTGCTTCCAGAAGCGGGCGAGTGGTCGCACATGTTTGCCAACGCGCAAAACACAGCTTCGAGCGGGGATAAAATCGTCCGAGGCATGGACTACCTGATCCAGTGGTTCGGCGACCCGAGCCCGATCGAAACCACAGGCTGGCACGAGAGCGGGATGGGGCCGCTTGCGAAAGACGGCAAGCTGGTCAACATCAAAGCTTTTAGCGTCGAGTGCGTGGATGCCTATAACGGCACCAGCCTCTGGTATCAACCCTTGCCAGATGTCATACGGCTCAATGTGGCACGGGAAGGGGGGTCGGGTTGTCTTGATGAAAAAAACCTCTACATAGCGGTGAAAAATGATTGTCAAGTTTTTGACCTGACCACGGGCAAACTGGCGAACACTTTTCTGGGGCCAGATAGCGCGAACGATTGGGGGTTTATCGCTGTTTCGGGCAATAAACTATTTGGATCCAAACAGAACGCAAAGGCCACTTCGGCATCCAACGACAAGAGCAAAGATAACTCTGCTCTATTTAAACGCGTTTGGTATGCTTCTGAGCCAGACTTCGCGGTGAGCAGTTCGGTGTTTGCTTTGGATAAAACGAAAGGGTCTGTTTTGTGGAATTACGCGAAACCAGATGTCTCCATTCTCAACATCACGATCACGGTGGGAGACAAAGCGGTTTACTGGGTTGAAAGCCGCAATCCCAAGATTGCGGCAGACGATGACGGATCGGTCGGGCTAGAGGACTTTTTGGCTGAAAACGCATTCATGGTTGCGGCGGACATCCAGACTGGCAAGCAGCTTTGGGAAGTCCCTTTTCAATCCAAAGCACGCACGATTTTATATCTCTCCTTGCACAAAGGGATGCTGATCGAGACTGCTCCCTATCACGAGGGACCCATGGCAGGGAAACGGATATCGGCTGCCGCTGGCGCAGCACTCAAAGAACTAGGGGAGGGAGCCAAGGAAAAAATGAGCCAGACGCATTTGCATTTTTCCTTTCGCGCTTTTGATGCCGCCACTGGGAAGCAGAAGTGGGAGTCGGGCTACGCTTCCGACGGCAAGGTGGGCGACCAACATAATTATAATGTCAGCCACCCAGTGATTGCAGGAAACTTTTTATACAACAATCCCGCAGAACAGTATTTTGCCAAGGTCAACTTGGAAAATGGCGAGGTGAAGGAAAACAAGGGTTTACAGCGAGGGAAAGGATGCACGACTCCAACGGGAAGTGAGTATGCGATGTTTTTTAGGAATGTGGGGATCGGCGGGATTGATTTGGAGCAGGAGAAGCAGTTTTTGATGTCCGATGTCAATCGCACCTCTTGCTGGATGAATGTGTTGCCCGCTTGCGGTCTGGTCTTGATGCCAGAATACAGCTTCGGTTGCATGTGCGGGTTTCCTCTGCAAACTTCCATCGTTCTAGCACCTGGCAAACTGCTCTCGCCCCCTGAAGTAGTGCGTAATGCGGGCGGCGCGGCAGGCCGTGGTGATCGATGATGATGGGTGCTGCAATGGTGAGAAAAAGAAGAAGGTATGAAAATGTGGTGCAGGCATCCTTGCCTGCATCTTTTCTCATGCAACTTCGCAAAAACCGCTGCGGAATAGACGGACTGGAAGCCCGCCCTCCGTTCTATTTTCAAAGGAGCTAATTGAAACCGTTGCAGCAACAGCATCCTGGCTATTATTCTAGGCAGGCCAAGTTTCGTGCGGCATTCAGAACAGGCGTTCCCGTCCTGATGTACCATCAGGTAGCCCGTCCGAGATGGGGAGTGAAATATCCATACCTTTCAGTTCCTCCAGCACTTTTTGCGCGGCAGATGAGGGAGTTGCTCGATGCGGGGATGGTTTCTGGCGATCTCAGCGATGCGGCTGGTGGTGTCCAGGCGGAGAAAAACGGGAAAATTGTTATCACTTTCGACGATGGTTTCGAGAATGTTTTTCGGAATGCGATGCCCGTGTTGAAGGAGTGCGGTTTCCGTGCGATACAATTTATCGTTTCTGGGTTTATAGGAAAAAGAAATTCTTGGGATGAGGCACTCGATGGGCTTACGGAACCGCTTATGGATGAGGCTCAAATACGCGAGTGGCTTGCGCAAGGACATCGCATAGGGGCGCACACGCGCACGCATCGGCGGTTGCCATCGTTGCCGTCTGGTGCGATGCGCGAAGAGATAGAGTCCAGTAAAAAGGAGCTAGAAGACCGATTTGGTGTGGCGGTGGAGGATTTCTGTTACCCGCATGGGGCTTACGACCAGAGGGTGGCTGACATGGTGCAGGAGGTCGGGTTCAAAACAGCATGCACGATACGGTTCGGAGTAAACCGCCAAGGTGTGAACCCATTTCAGCTTTTACGCATGACAGCTCGGCGCGAATCTCGCGGGTTGAAACATTGGGTCCGCCAATGGAAAACACGCGGTCTCCAGTGGGAAATTTGAGTAGAGCAGGAAAGCTGTCTTCATCACAATCTGTGTAAAAAAAAGATGGTGAATCCGGTTGTCATCGTTTGCCAAGCATCTATACTACAGTTTCTATGGCAGCCAAAAATCAGACGCAACAGATGGAGATATGGGGCATTGTCCTGATTTGCTTTTCGTTGCTCATGTGGCTCAGCCTGTTGAGCTATTTGCCAGGTGAGATACCGTTCAACAAGGAGCCTGTCAGCCCGTGTTCCAACTGGATAGGCCCCGTGGGCCTCTATTTGGCGTGGTTTTTTTTCACTGCCTTGGGCGTGGCTGCTTACGAGATGCCGCTCCTTTGCGTGGCTGGAGGTTGTATGGCACTTTGGGGGCGCAATTTGGAGCCGAAGCGTTTTCTGCTGCTTTCAGGGCTGCTGCTTGTGAGCGGTGCAGCATTTTTGGATTTGCCGTGCGTTTTTTTTGCCGACGGTGCTTTTTTGAAGGAGTGGTGCCTATCGCATCAGGTTGACAGACCCGGCGGCTTGATCGGTGAAAATCTCAACAGCTATTTGCTGGTTCAGTATTTGGGCAAGGTCGGCGCAGCACTCGTTTTGACGGGCGTTTTAGCCAGCGCTCTTACACTCCTTTTCCAGATACATCCGGTGCAGTGCATACGCGATTTCGGCCCGTGGCTTATCAATGCGATAGAGGAGTGGCAGATGAGGCGTGCCGATGAAACCAAGAGGCGCGAGATTCAGATCAAAAAATTGGAGAGGGAAAGGCGAGAGCTGGAGAAACAGATGAAAAAAGCTGGCGTCTCTACCACGCAAAAGCAACTGTCTCAGACACCCACGCCAATCATCA
The DNA here is from genome assembly GCA_020049135.1 of bacterium. Classification (GTDB taxonomy): domain Bacteria; phylum Verrucomicrobiota; class Verrucomicrobiia; order JADLBR01; family JAIBCM01; genus JAIFLJ01. Next base: position 5,241 of record JAIFLJ010000261.1, read on the forward strand.
ATATTCCTGCTGAAAATGATGATGGGCAACCCGTGGTGAAAAAACCTCTCCCCAAGGCGTTGGTACAATCGCCAGCCGCTGATTCGGATGGCGATGATCTTGCGGCGAAACGCAAGCCTATCAAGAAAACGCAGCGTGAGGGAATGTCGCAGCCCAGCTTTGAAGATTACGAGTTTCCTCCTATAGAACTCCTAAAAAAGCCAGAGGAACCGACCGTGCAGATTAGCCACGAAGACTACAACGAAAGAGCGCTGCTGCTCATGCAGACCATAAAAGAATTCGGCGTGGAATTAGACGAGACGCGCCAACCCATCGTGACGCCAGGCAGCACCATCACGCGCTACGAGCTTTTCCCAGCCACCGGCGAGCGGGTCGAAAATATCGAGAAATTGAACAAGAACATAGCCCGCATCATGAAATGCGAAAAGGTGAACATCTTGGCTCCCGTGCCTGGCAAAGATAGCGTTGGAATAGAGATTCCGAATCCGCAGCGAATCGTCATCGCGCTCCGTGAGCTTTTTGAATCGGGGCAGTGGAAAAACTGCCGAGCCAAAATCCCTCTGGCACTCGGCAAAGATGTGTACGGTAACACGATAGTCCCTGATTTGGCCGACATGCCGCATTTGCTAATAGCTGGCACTACTGGCTCAGGCAAATCCGCCTGCAGCACATCCATCATTCTCAGCCTGCTTTACAAGTTTTCGCCCGAGAATCTGCGCCTCATCATGATAGACCCCAAAGTTGTCGAGATGCAGGGTTACAACGATTTGCCGCACCTCGTTGTGCCAGTGGTTACAGACCCGAAAAAAGTTCTTGTGGCACTGCGCTGGGTTATCAATGAAATGGAAAAACGCTACTCCATAATGGCCAAGGTGGGCGTCCGCAACATCACCTCCTTCAACGCCCGCCCGAAGGAGCAGCCGAAAGTGGAAGAGTTGGATTTGCCTAGCAAACTCGCCGAGCATCAAGACGAGGATGTGACCATAAGTGAGGAGCCCGATGAGGAAGAGTTGGTTGCTTCTGGTGTGGACGATATTATCGTCCCTGACCGTATGCCGTACATCGTCGTGATTGTGGACGAGCTGGCTGACCTGATGCAGACTGCGCCCAAGGATGTGGAAAACGCTATTGCGCGAATAGCGCAGAAGGCGCGTGCAGCGGGCATACACCTCATCCTCATTACGCAGACGCCTCGTGCGCAGGTGATCACAGGCGTGATCAAGACCAACATACCGTGCCGCATTGCCTTGCAGGTGCCTTCGTCTCTGGATTCGAGGGTTATCCTAGACGACTCTGGGGCGGAGAACCTTCTCGGCAAGGGCGATATGCTCTTTTTGCCGCCTGGCGTGGCCAAGCTTACGCGCATCCAAGGTGCATTTGTCACCGATGCTGAAACTGAGGCGGTTGTAGATTTTATCCGCAAGCGTTGCCCGGCCACATACGACCCGTCCATCAGCGGGAAAATTGCCAAGTCAACAGGCGATGCCGCAGAGGTTTCCGATGATGACAAGGAAGCGGTCAAAGAGTGTCTCGAAGTTATTTGCCAGACCAAGCGGGCCTCTACATCTCTAATGCAGAGGCGTCTTGGACTAGGCTACACAAGGGCGGCAAGAATTATGGACATTTTGGCCGGGCACGGCATTGTGGGGCCAGAAAACGGGGCGAAACCAAGAGAGATTTTGGTGGATTTGGATAATTTCGATGTGGACGATTTTATAGACAGGTTGTAAAAGGGGCAATAATTTTATGGTGGTGGAATCAAACAACCAGCACGAATCGCTGGGACAAGAGCTAAAGCGTCTGAGGATGCACCGTGGGTGGACTGTCGAGCTTGCGTCTAAGGAGACGAAGATCAAGCCCGAGCAGATCGCGGACATTGAGGCCGACAACTATGTGAATTTTCCCAGCGTCGCCTATGTGCGCGGCTTCGTCCGCATCTACGCACGCGCCCTCGGGTTGGACGACAGGAAAGTGGTGGCCAAGCTGGACGGCAAGATTGTGGACGACGGTTCTGGGCTGGTGCCTCTAGCAGCGTTGGAGCAGTTGCCGCCAGTTACCAAAAGTCCAGATCCGGCACCGCGCCGCGTGGGTAGCCAGATCATTGCCGTGGTCGTTATAGCCACCATCATACTCGTAGTTTACATGGTTTGGAAAGTCGGCGGACTTAAAGAATACAAGACTGCCCAAGGTTACGACCAGACTGTTAAAGCCCAGCCCCCAGCAAATACCGAAGCGGAGGCTCCACCCAAAGCGACACCAGTCGGCCAGCCTGTGCCCACGGCTATTCTCGGCGAAAAACAGAAAACTGTTATAGCACCAAAAGCATTGCCAGTGTCGCAAGTCGAGCCTAAGGATAAAGTGGAAAAGGCACTCCCAGTTGATAAACCTGCACCAGTGGCTGTGCCAGTGCCCAGCAACGAAAGAATCGCCCCGCGCGCTGAAGTTATCAAACCTGCTGCTCCTGAGACCGTCAATGCCGCCCCAGTTTTTCTTCCAGCAGCCACAGAAGGCGGCAACATCCCAAGAGCCGAGCCAATACTGCCCAAAGCGACGCTCTCGCTTGAGTCATCGCATGAAGTTTGGCTGCGAGTTATTCTTAATGGCAACGAGCAAGAACCCGTTTATGATGGCGTCATGCGGGCTGGGCAGACATTGTCTTGGGAAGGCCAATCTTTTTATCTCAAGGCTCGCCCGCCTTCCGCCTTGAGTGCCACCTACAACGGTAAGGTGATCGGCAAGCTGAGCACTGAAAATACCGTCCAAGAATTTCGCTTTCCCTAATCTGGCGAAGCCAGTGCCAAGGGAGGAAGGGACAAGTGGCAAGCGACAAGGGAAGAGAAAAGAGAAGAATGAACTACGAAACGCAC
>JAIFLJ010000098.1 GCA_020049135.1 bacterium
CTTCGAGGAACCCAATCGTTCTTCAGAGCACTCGTGCGCTATGGCTGTTACGCGACAAGCGAAAACGCTAGAACGACTCCGAACGATGGGAGGCTTTAGCTTAACTTGACGCGTATGCCCTTCAGGGTTTGAAGAAAAACGATTGCATGAGCCTGATTCCATGTCCCCACACTGCCAGACAAAGAGCACGCTATTTCCCAACTCTGGTTTGCCCAACCTCACCCACTTTTAATCACACCCCAATTCGAATATTTTATAAAAAATATGTTGCTTAGGTTTATTCAAAATGTATTATCTAACGCCTATTCCACCCTATCGTCTAGTGGTTAGGACACTGCCCTTTCACGGCAGCGGCACGGGTTCGAATCCCGTTAGGGTGACCACTTTTATGCGTGCAGTGTTGCACGCATCATTCCGTGACCGAGATGAGTCCGATATATTTTTTACCTCGTTCGGTCAGTATTCGGACAGGTTGTTTTTTCCCTTTTTTTTCTGTGCCCAGATAGCCTTTGGTCAGATATTCGTAAGGGGCAAAAGCTGGTTTTACCCATGAAATAGCTGGATTTTTTATTTCTGCTGAACTTGGCTCGCACTTGATCGGAAGCCCGCTTTGGGTGAAGGATATTTCCCATGAAGAACAAGGGGTGTTTTTATCGGGCGCTGGTTTGGGGAGCATCCAAGGGTAAAGTTCAGGCAACTCAAATTTTCCGCTGTTCGGGATTGTGATTTTGTAAAAAACTTCTTCTCCTGAAAGGAACTCTGGCACGGTGATGGAGGTTTTCTTGCGTTTGGCCAAATAGAATTTGGCGACATCAATACCTGCTAGGTTTTCGCCGTTGTATATGCCGTGCCTGTTCGGTTCCGCCCTGTCCGTTTGGCAGTCGTACCACTTTTCGAAATACCTATTCAGCATCAGGTTTATCTCGAAATGCAGGTGGCTGCGGTCACGCGTTATGCCATTGCCTGTATAGCCTAATTTCCCGATAGCCTGTCCTCGGTTGACAGGTTTGCCAGACTCGGCAAAAATTTCGTTCAAGTGGGCATATAGGCTGTAGTAGCGGCAGCCGTCCAAAAGGTGACTGACGACGACATATTTGCCGTAGCTCGAATGTGCAGAAACATAGTTGGCGTGAACCACTTCGCCGTCCGCGATAGCGAAAACATCGTCTTGTGGCTCGCCTTGTTCGGAGAGTGAGATAGGCTTGATGTCTATGCCCTCGTGGAAGCGTGTGTAAACGAGTTCACCTGAAACAGGGTAGGGGTTGCGGACGAAACCGTATTGGCCGCCTTGCCACGGGTAAGAAACAACACCGTTGAAATTGCGGACGACATGCTGGTAGAAGGCTTTCCCGCCGCCTTGGAAAATGGTGGCGTTCAGCGTGGGCAAAACCATGTCGCCGACAGTTTCTGGAGCAGTCTCGGCTACGACCAATGTGACGCACATGGCCAGTGCGTATGCTGCCCCCAAAAAGCGGCTAAAGGAGGTCATTTTATCGTGTTGAGAACTCGCAGTGCCTTGGCGATGTTGTCAGGGCGCAATATCATGATGCCGCGTGACGATTCGGGGTGTGTGGCGCAATAGGCGTATTCGATATTCACGCGCGCGTCTGCGAGTGTTTTAGAGATTTCCATGAGGCTGCCAGATTGGTTGGAGCCATCTAGCATCAGCACTTGGTTTTCAATGGCGAGGACGCCGCGCCTCTCGAAGAGGTGGAGTGCTTGGCGCGGGTTATCCACCACCAGCCGTACCACCGAGTGGTCTATGGTGTCGGATGTGCTTATGGCGTAGATGTTGATTTTGGCATCGGCCAGAATTTTACACATTTTGGCGAGTGTCCCAGGTTGGTTACCGAGGAAGAGCGCAATCTGGTGCGAAACCTGAAGTTCGAAAAAAGGCCGCTTGCGCTGGGACGCTTTTTTTTTGGTCTCTGTTTTTTTCTTTGCCTTCATGATGACAGACATAACATTAAATCTTGCAGGTGCAATCCACAAAAAGCTCGTTGCCGTTGCCGTACACCTCGATGTTGTGCGACAGCATCCGTATCAGGCCGAGCCCCCTGTAGATCAGTTCGTAGTTATCAATGTCGAAATCCTTTTTCAAAACTGAAAAATCGAATCCCGGCCCACCGTCTTTAGCATGGAGGCGTAGCAGGCCAGAGCCTTGTTCCGAGTGCAAAATTTCAATTCGCAGAAAACTATCATCCCGCTTTTTGCAGCCGTGGCACAGGCCGTTGAGCACGACTTCGCGGAAGCAGAGCAGTATGTCCCACATCCTGTCATCTGAGACGGACGGGACAGCGAAGCGGATCACTTTTTTCCATTCGTTTTGGAGCTTGTCTATTTTCTGAAAATCACTGCCTGCGTAAGAGGTGATAAAAATTGGTTCGAAAACGGAATCTTGCGGCGGCTGTTTTTGGATTGCCATGCGTATGGCCAGCACATCGTCGGTGCGTTTTTTTAGAAACTCAAACTGCTTTGCTGGGTCTTTTAGTTTCAGCAGGAAATGACAAAGCGTGATCGGCGGGAGTTGCATAGTTTCAGCGAACTCTTCTAGCCCGTCAGACCAGAGATAGACGGCGGCGGTATCCCCCATCTCAATTTGATGCGAGTCGGCATCGAGCGAGCTATTCCACCCGAGCGGTGGCGATGGCATGTCAAAAACTTTGCACGCCCCGTCTGCATGGACAAAAACAGTGGATGGAAAACCGTTTCTTATAATTTCAATTTTTTCATGCGAGTAGTCCACAAGGATGGAGACGCCTGAAATGGATGTGGGGATGCGTGAGAAGTCTTCGATGTTGTTCCACTCATTAAAGAGGAATCGGTTGAAAAAATCGAAAATCTCAAGCGGGGCTGAATGCCCTTCTATCATGCCTCGGAATATACCTTGGAAATAAGCAGCTATGAATGCCGATTGCAAGTCGTGACCAGAGACATCGGCGACTAGAAGCAAGAATGAGTTTTGGGAAAAAGGGATGAGGTTGATGAAGTCGCCCCCAGCCTCGTGCAGCGGGGCGTGGCATATTTCCAAGTCAACTGGGGAATTGCTTTTTTGTATTCCCAATATGAAATTTTGGATTTTTGAAACCTGCTTCACAGATGTTTCAGCAATCTGCGACAGGCGACGGCTGCGCGTCTCTTCGATCGCTTTTTCGAGCGATTTAGAAAGGGTTCCTGTTTTTACTGGCTTGTCAATGTAGTCAACAAGCCCCTGCCGTAACGACTGCGTGACTATGTGTTTGTCACCCTCAGCAGTTATCAGGATGGTGGATAGCGTTCTGTCCTGCTCGTGAACCCATTTCAGAAGGTCTAGCCCAGTCTTTTGCGGCATCCGGTAATCGCTAATCACGCACTCGAAGGCATCTGTGCCTTGGTTTTCCAGTATTTTTTCGGCGGTATCGCAGTCGGGTGCGGTCAAGACAAAGTAGCCCAGTTTTTCTAGTATCAGCTTCAAAAGAAGGAGGTCGTGCGGGCTGTCATCAACTGCCAGCAGGCTTGCTTTGTATTTTGAATCTGAACCAGTCATCGGGGGTTATAAAACAAAATTTAAACCTATCGCCTACAGTTTGGATGCGCCATCTGGTAGTCCTGACAAAAGGTATCTCACGACATCTGCTGCCGTGAAACTTTCTTTTCCAGCACTCAAGTAGCGAGCTATATTGACCAAGTCATCCCCGGCTGTCACAATTGACTTTTCAGACGAACCGTCACCCGTAATTTGCCCTAATCCAGATGTGGCCACAAGCCCGTTGCAGATACACTTGCGCCCGTCGGTTTCGGATGTGTCACCTCCCTTTTTTATGAAGGCGTCCACAGGCTCGGCGGGGCAGCGGTAGCCGATGCTACCATCGCCCTTTTTGTAGTAGTGCCGCAAAAGACCTAGATCGCAGATGCGCTCGCGCTGTTCGTAAACGGTCTCATCCGACACGGAGCCATCCACATTTACAACTTTAAACGGGAAGCCTGTCGGGGATGCGAGTGGATCCGTGAAAACTTTGATCTGTCCGTCCCGCGCCATTTTAATAACCTTCTGGCGGATTTCTGGGAGAATGCTGGATTCCTCGCAGAAGGCGAAGGCTGTTCCGACTTGCACGCCTACCGCGCCACAGCTTATTGCTTCGCAGACTTTTTGCGGTTCACCGTACGCCCCAGCCAGCCAGAACGGGAGGCCGATGTCGCGTATTTTTTGAATATCAGGAATATCCCTGACGCCGTAAACAGGTTCGCCTTTGTCATCAATTTGCATCTGACCGCGTGGCGGGGCGTTGTGTCCGCCAGCGGGCGAGCCTTCTACCACAAAACCATCCACTTTGCCGCTTGCCTTTTTCGCCAGTGTCAGCGCGAGTGTGGCAGATGAGATGATGGCGAGAAAATAGGGGCGTTTCAGTTTCGGGGCGGGTGCTCCGAATAGTTCTGATGGGTCGAAGCAGCTTGCAAAATTATCATCTGGAGATGCTCCGACCACATCCAAGCGAAGTTCGGCGGCTTGGCCATCGGAAAACATATCCATTACACCCGGGATGGCACGCGGTATGCCAGCTCCCATCAAAACATAGTCAACACCTGCGAGCATGGCACCGTACAGTGCTGGGAGCGTGGGAAGCTGTATTTTTTCTAAATAATTGATGCCCACTATTCCGTTATGCCCGTTTTTTGCAGCACAGACTTCCACGAAGTTTGCGAGAACCGTTAGTTCGATCAGCTCCTTTCCTGATTGCATTGAGGGGAGGGGGACGGTCTTGAACGGCTGCGATGCGGGCTTTCCACTGGGTATGTAATATTGGTTCCATACGCGTTTGGCGATCCGTTGGATCGGAAACTTGTCAATGGCCTGTTTCATGACACCGTCTAGGTCGCCTAGTTGCAGGCGCCGCACGAGTATGACATCTAGTGCTACGCCAGAAACCACACCCATTTGTCCAGCTAAAGAGACCGCACGGGCAAGTTGCCACGCCGAGGCTCCTATCCCCATGCCTCCTTGGATAATTTTAGGGTGGTTCATGTGATGTGGAAAGGGCTTTTCGCAAAGCCGCTGGTATCTGTTTTTAATGGCGAGGTATGCATGGACTCACACAGAGTATATCTGCCATCAATGAAATGACAAGCCGTCCGTTTCTTTTTTTACCGACTTTTTTATCTTGCATATTTTTTGGGCGGGAATATAGGAGTAATACTTATGTTAACATCCGATTTGAACACCAGCACAAAGAATCTCACGCTCAATTTTCCTAGTGATGTTTTAAGCACTAATGTTGAGGAGCTTAAAAAGCAGTTGGGAGACCTTTTTGACAGCCATGAAATTAAAAATGCCGACATCCAGCAGATAAACATGGATTTGAAGGCTGCCAACATGATTGATTCTGCGGGTCTTAATTTTATCGTCAGCATAATTCGCATTGCCAAAAACAGGAAAATAGCCATTACGGCGCACATAAAAAGCCTTTCTTTGCACCGCACATTTCTTTTCACTCGGCTCGATAAGCAGCTTGAAATTATCGTTGCGGATTGACGCTTTTTTGAAACCTTAAATTTTCGGTTTGCAAAGCGGCGTCTAGCAGTTTATAGTCCCTTCTTTCAAAGCGCGATTAGCTTAGTGGTAGAGCGCGTGCTTCACACGCACGAGGTCACAGGTTCGAACCCTGTATCGCGCAATTTTTTCTTAAGCCAGCGGACTACACCCTTCATCCGTATCCTCGCAATTCGGTTTCTTCTCATTTTCTTATCCCCCACTTTCTTTCCCAGAGACTTCAGGATGCCCCAAATCCTCGCGTAAGCTCAGAAACTTTTCACAAGTGTTTGAAAAACGCTCTCCCTAAAGAAGTGTGCCAAAAGACAATGTGTATGAAACCGCAAAATGAGCTCATGCGAGGAAAAACCCTCGCGTAAAAAAAATTACGAGAGGATTATGGGGATGCCTGAGATTATTGAAATTACGGCTTATGTTGTTAAGCCGAGGACATTTTGCATGTCGTAAAGGCCTGGCTGCTTGTCCAACAGCCATTTGGCGGCACGCAGTGCGCCCCTAGCAAAAGTTTCGCGGGATGAGGCTTTGTGTGTCAATTCAACCCGCTCCCCGCCTATAGCGTAAACGACAGTGTGTTCGCCCACGACATCGCCGCCGCGCAGGGCGTGCATTCCAATTTCTGTTTTCTGTCGCTCGCCCACCAGTCCTTCGCGCCCGTGCATGACATCTTTCTGGTACTGGAGATGGCGAACATCGCAAAGTATTTCCGCCAATCTTTTGGCTGTACCACTTGGGGCGTCCTTTTTCAAGTTGTGGTGCATTTCGATGATTTCCAGATCGAAGTCTGAACCGAGTATTTCTGCTGTTTTTTTTGTAAGCCAGAAAAGCGTATTTACACCGACAGAGAAATTTGGGGCGAGCACCACAGGTATTTTCTTTGCGCACTCGCGGATGGCCAGCAAATCATCGGCACAATGCCCAGTGGTGCCTATGACGACTGGCAAACCTAGGTCGGCTGCACACTGCGCTAGAGGAACTGTCGCAGTATGAAAACTGAACTCTATGACAGCATCTATGCCGCTAAGTCCAGCCTTGATGTCGTCACCTTGATCCAGTGCGGCACCAACGCCCCAGCCTTCAGATTCTGCCAGCCTGCAAAGGTGCTGCCCCATGCGCCCCTTGGCACCTACGATTGCCAGTTTTGGGTTCACAGCCAGCCGCCTTTCTTGAGCGTGTTTTCGAGTTTGAGTCTGTTTTCAGGGGACATTTGGATCATCGGCAGCCTGTACGATTCTTCTATCCACCCGCGCATGGCCAGTGCCGCTTTTATGGGGATGGGGTTCGTCTCGATGAAAAGATCGCGGAACAGGTCGGCCATGCGGTCGTGCAGTGACTGCGCTTCCTCGTGTTGTCCTTCGGACTGGAAGCGAACCATACGGCTGACTTCCGTGGGGAGCAAGTTGGATGCCACGCTGACCACGCCCGCAGCCCCTTCGCGCATGAACGGGAGCGTTAGGGAATCGTCGCCAGATAGTATTGTGAAGCTTGCAGGGACAGTTTTTTTAAGCTGGGTAACGCGCTCGACTTTGCCGCCAGCCTCCTTGATACCAACGATGTTTTCGCAGTCTGATGCAAGGCGCGACACGGTTTCTACAGCTATCTCTATGCCGCATCTTCCAGGGATGCTGTAAAGCACTAAGGGCAACTCCGTACATTCAGCGATCAGTTTGAAGTGGCGGTAGAGCCCCTCCTGCGGCGGCTTGTTGTAGTACGGTGCCACGAGCAGGCATCCATCGGCTCGTGCCCGCTCCGCCGCTTGGGTGAGGGAGATTGCTTCGTCGGTGCTGTTGGAGCCCGTGCCCGCCATGACTTTGCAGCGCCTGTTGACAACATTCACGCAAAGCTCAATCACAGAAATGTGTTCCTCATGAGAAAGGGTGGGGGATTCGCCAGTGGTGCCGACAGGGACGATGCCGCTCACGCCGCCCTCAATCTGTTTTTCAACGAGTATTTCTAGTGCTTTGGCGTCTATTTTGCCGTCTCTGAACGGCGTGACAATGGCTGTGTAAGTTCCTTCAAACATAAGGCAATGCTAGGGGCGATATCCAAGATGAAAAGCAGAAATTATGGCGGGCGTCCTCACTGGGTGTGATTAAAGTGGGTGAGGTTCGCAGAAGAAATGCAGAAGTCAAATTGTAGAATGCAGAATGGAATAGTGCTCACCACATAGGCGCAGAGAAGATGTGAAAACATCGAATATCGAACAAGGAATAACGAATGCCGAAGGACGAAAAGAACGGAGGGAGGGCATCATTGCCCGCCTCTTCTTCGCACAAGAACACGGGCTAGAAGCCCGCGCTCCGTTCTGTAATCCGTATTCATCAGCATTTAAAAATCTTCTTCGCGTCTTCGCACCTTCGCGTGAACCATCTTTCCTTTGAATTCAGAATAAAGACACAGGCGGGACACCTGTGCTACATTCTATTTTCAATATCTTCCTCACCAACTTTTAATCACACCCTAACTTGACGCGCATGCCCTTTCAGGATTGAAGAAAACCAGCTTCTTGAGTCGTGTTTCAAGAAATCCACGCTGTTTGACGAAGAACCTAAAATCAGAAAAAAAGGTGTTTTAGCAAATTCTGTTTTCCTACAGTAAAAAGCTGGAAATTTTAACAGCAAAACATCCTTCTATATTTGATCAGAAAAACAGCATCAACACCTATTTAGCAACGCCCAACTTTCGGAGTTCGGGTTGGATGTGGGCTGGAAGTGCTGGCTGCGTGTTTCATTCGCCTGGATAAAAATATTTTTTTCCGTCGAAGTTTTTAAAAACCCAATGCTTCTCTCCGTGTTCCAGAACATAGTTGGGGTTGAGTGGAATTTTGCCGCCGCCGCCTAGGGCATCTACTACATATTGCGGCACGGCATAACCAGTGGTGAATCCGCGCAGCGAACGGATTATGTCAACGCCTCTTTCCACTGGCACACGGAAATGCGCTGAGCCGTGTATCCAGTCGCACTGGTAGAGGTAATACGGGCGGACGCGGCATCGGAGCAGCTTGCGCATGAGGCATCCCATGTCATCGTGAGTTTCGTTGACGCCCTTTAACAGGACGGATTGGCTGCCCAGGGGGATGCCAGCATCGGCCAACATTTCCAAAGCTGCGCGGCTTTCTGCTGTCAACTCGGACGGGTGGTTCACATGGACGCTCATGAAAAGCGGATGGTGGCGTTTGAGCCTGGCGACTAGGGCGGGCGTAATGCGCTGTGGGATGAATATGGGGACGCGTGTGCCTATCCTGACTATTTCTATGTGTTTGATGACCCGCAGAGATTCAAGTATATGCTCTAGTTTTTCATCTGAAAGAAGAAGCGGGTCGCCGCCAGACAAAAGGACATCTCTCACGCCCTCGTGCGCTTTTAAATAGGCGATGACTTTTTCCGTATCGGTCTCAAACGCAAGACCTCCTGTTCCGCCCACTATGCGGGAACGGGTGCAGTACCTGCAATAGCTCGCGCAGCGGTCAGTTAAAAGCCATAGAACTCTATCTGGGTAGCGGTGGACTAGACCTGAGACTACATGGTAAGATTCTTCACCACACGGGTCTTCTGTTTCGCCAAGAGAAACCAAGCACTCTTCTTTGCTCGGTATGACCTGCCTGCGCAGCGGGCACTCTGGATTCTGCGTGTCTATCAGGTTGAAAAAATATGGAGTGACGCCTAGTTTCAGCTTGGTCTTGGTCATTTCCAAGCCAGCCTGTTCATTGGGCGTAAGAGTCAAATGCTTGGCCAAGTCTTCAGACGAACGGATTTGGTTGCGCATCTGCCAATGCCAGTTGCCCCAATCCTCATCGGTGGCGCATCCTGCCCACGCCCCTTTACCTATTTTTTGAAAATCAGAAAAAGCCTTCTCTTTCACAGGTCATTCTCATTTTACAGAACGATTCAAGGGTTGGATTTTGCTCTAGCTGTGGTTTGCCGTTCAACGAGTTTTACAGGGCACAAAACCTGCATTTTCCCAATTTTTCCAGTGTGAGCCATTTCTGAAAGCACAGCGGCCAAACGCGTGCCAATGTCCCCGACCTCCAGCTTTATAGTGGTCAGCCCAGGTTCTAGTCCGATGAGTCCAGTTTCATCGTCGTGCCCAATAATCGAAACATCGTCAGGCACCGAAAGCCCTTGCTCTCTCAATGCATACAGGCCGCCAATGGCCATCATATCTGAAACATAAAAAATGGCCGTAGGACGCAGACCTTGGCGTATTTTCTCTCTGGTCAAATCGTAAGCTTTCGGCACCCAATACAGGCCATCTCCCCAGATCATTTCTGGGGGCAGCGGATGTCCTTTTTGTTCGAAAAAATCGGCGAACCCACGGGTGCGGAGTTCCGAGTGATCGTCCCCTGAAATCCCTTTCATCACCGCTACGCGGGTGTGACCCAAATTATATAAATATTCTGCCACCATCCTGCCTGTGGCGATGTTATCGCTGTCGAAATAAATCGCATCTATGTCTGGATAAAGTCGCCCGATGACTAGCGGGATGACATGGTGATCCAACGCCAGTTTCACCATATCTTTTGCCATATCAGTAGTCCCCCCCCTCGATGGTATTAGCACAGCGGTGGACTGTTTTAGCATTTTGGTGGTTACCCCAAAGCTCCCCTCGGGAGAGAGCGGCGTGAGTGTCAACTGCCATCCGATAGATTCCAATTTACTCGTCAGAGGGGCGAGCAAGTCCATCATTATCCCAGAATGGTTGAGCATGTAAACATCGCCCAGCCCAGATATCAGTAGGCGACGCCTCCCCTTGCGGTTGCGCGTGGGTGAATAGTTCATCTCGGCGGCTTTTTCCACCACCAGTTTTTGCACCCGTTCGCTCAGGTGATATTCTGATGCCCGACCGTTTAGCACCAGCGAAACTGTGGTGGAACTTACGCCAACCGCCTTAGCCACATCTCTCATGGAAACCGCTTTTTTTTCTCTCATAAAAATAATATCCAAACTGTTGAATTATCTGTTGCGCTTCCTAAACCAGTGTGTCGCGTTGCCGTTCAATGACTCCGCTGCTTCCATCCAAGTTTCAGAAAGTGTCGGGTGCGCATGGACGCACTCTGCCCATTCATCGGCTTTCATGCCGATTTTTACGGCGAGAGCACCTTCGCCGATCATTTCCCCTGCGTGTGCCCCCACCATTCCCACGCCCAACACTTTGCCAGATGAGGAGTCCATTATTATTTTGGTAGAACCTTCGGATCTGTCCATCGTCTGCGCCCGCCCAGATGCTGCCCACGGAAAACGGGTCACGGACACAGCGCGGTTTTCGGATGCGGCTGCCGACTCAGTAAGTCCGCACCACGCTATCTCTGGGTCGCTGAAAACAACGAACGGTATCACTGGTGCATGTTGGTTTTTCTGTTTGCCCAAAATAGCTTCTACGGCCACCCGTGCATCGTGCGAACCCTTGTGTGCAAGCATCGGTTCGCCAGCCACATCGCCTATGGCAAAAATGCGCGGGTTGCTTGTTCGTCTCTGCGCGTCTGTCTCCACAAAACCGCGTGCCGCTATGTTCGCTCCAGCCTTTTCTAGGCCGAGCCCAGTAGAGTTTGGGCGGCGTCCAACGGCTACGATAATTTTATCAAAAACAGCGTTTCCAGAGAATTTTTCGCCGACCAGAGAGACATGCATCCCATCTGGCAACGCCTCTATTTTTTCCACTTTCGTTTTCAGGTGAATAGCTTCGAGTTCGGATGCCATTTTCTGTTGCACTGGCCTGACCAAATCTCTGTCTGCTCCTAGCAAGAGACCATCGGCCATTTCAACCAGAGTCACGCGGCTGCCAAAAGCGGAGTAAATGAATGCCATTTCCACGCCTATGTATCCGCCCCCGACCACAAGAAGGCGTGGGGGCACATCTTGCAACTGCAAGGCTGCGGTGGAATCCATCACCCGGCTGTCACCATGGCCGAACTCCGCAGGCATCACAGGGCTAGACCCCGTTGCCAAAATGGCTTGCTCGAAATCAATCGTAACAGTCTCGCCCAACGCCTTGCATACTATGAGGCGTGACGGCCCATCAAAGGATGCCTTCCCACAAACCACATTCACGCCGCGAGCTTTGGCCAAGGCCGACACTCCATCGGAGAGGCGAGCCACAACTTTTTCTTTCCACTGCGCCAGCTTTTCTCTTTCGAAATGCAGCCCGTCAAAAACAAGTCCACATTCCTTGGCGGCTGCCGCCTCGCGCAGCAGACCTGCGTGGCGGAGTAATGCTTTCGACGGGATGCAGCCACGGTTGAGGCAGACTCCACCGAGTTTATCTTCCTCGACAAGAGTCACTTTCTTGCCGTGGTCGGCAGCCATAAATGCAGCCGAATAACCGGACGGCCCGCCGCCGATTACAACTAGCTCTGAGCAGATGTTTGCCTGTTCTCCCATGTTGAAGATGATTGAATTTCTGGCGATCAACCAGCGAGAACATCGTCCAGCGCAGCCAAGAGTTCGCGCATGGTGGCTGGTGTTTCATCGCCCATGTTGCTGAGGCGGAAAGTGGTGCCGCGAATTTTTCCGTAGCCACCATCAATCAAGAAATTGTGTTTTTGCTTGAGCGTCTTGACCATTGCAGCCACATCCAAATTTTTATTGTTCTTCACGCATGTGAGAGATTTGGACGCGAACTTTTCATCTGGGAAAAGCTCCAGACCTTTGGAGCGAACCCATTCCCGGACGATGTTGTTGTTCTCATCGTGCCTGCGATAGCGGTTCTCCACGCCTTCGGCAAAAATATCTTCGAGCTTGCTCTTGAGAGCGTAGATGTGGGCTATGGACGGCGTTGACGGCGTCATGCTCTCGGCTCCATTTTTTTGGAACTCGAGAAAGTCGAAATAATAGCCGCGATCTTTTACTGTGGCAGCGCGATCAAGTGCTTTTTGCGAGAGGGCAAACAGAGCCAAGCCCGGCGGCATCGCCATTGCTTTCTGCGAACCCGTGAGCAGCACATCTATGCCCCACTCATCCATTTTGATCGGCACTGCACTGAACGATGACACGGTGTCAACGATCATGCATACATCGGGGAATGAGCGGACGACTTCGCATATTTCGGCTAGTGGGCTCATCGTGCCCGTGGATGTCTCATTGTGAATCATGGTGAGCGCATCGAAACCGCCTTGGGCGAGTTTTTCTTTCACGATGGCTGCCGTTATTGGTTGGCCCCATTCAACTTGGCATTTTTCAGCCGCTTTGCCGCATTTGATGGCGACATCATACCACTTGTCAGAAAATGCGCCGTTCATGCAAACCAGCACTTTCTTAGCTACCAAGTTGCGGATGGCTGCTTCCATAACACCCCACGCCGAAGATGTGCTTAAATAAACGGGCTGTTTAGTATAAAACAGCTCCTGCAAAGAAGGCTGAAGCCCTGCGTAAAGGTTTTTGAAATCTTGGCTGCGATGCCCAATCATGGGGCGGCAAAAAGCCTCAAAGGTTTTGGCCGACACTTCGACTGGTCCTGGAATAAACAATTTTGCGTGACTCATAAGGAGCCTGTTATACAAAAGACGCCCAATTATGCGACTTTTTCTTTTTATTGTTTCAGTTGGCGTTATTGCGCTGCTACCTTGCGTAGAGGCTCGCGCCATTACGCTTGATGAAATAGTTCGGCGCACGCTCGAAGCTGAAAAACAGAATGCCAAAAAATTGGACGGGTGGCGGTACAGGCAAGACATCACGGTCGAAAAAATAGACAAGGGTGATACCGTCAAAAATACTGAGAAACTCACCGTTTGGGCCACCTGTTCCACCAACATAACCTACCAAGTCTCCAATGATGGCGTTGGAAGCGGGACATTTGTGGCGGGAAAAATGCGCCAGCCCACGGCATCGGAGCAAAAAACCGTCAAGACCGCCAACATTTTCAAAGAGTCATTCCAGCTTTCTGATCTGGCTCCCCGGTTCTTGTTGGAACGGCAGCCTGACGAGTCTGTGCGAGTGGGAAAAGAAAAATTCGACTCACGCTGCTATGTCATTTCTTTCCAGCCGAAACCCGGCGTGCCCACGCCTGCATCGCGCAAAGAAAAAGTCATCAACGCCCTCCAAGGGAAACTCTGGATACTCCAAGATTCATTCACGATTGCGCAGATGAAATCCTCTTTGCACCACCCCGTTTCTCTAGCGTGGTTCATGGTCACAATGAAAGACCTAAACTTGGCGTTCCAGTCACAACGCCTGCCCAATCAGCTCTTAGCTCCAGCCTCTATAAATATGTCCTACACGGTTCGAGCAGGCTTCAGCAACATACGCCAACGGCAGCAGATCGGCATGTCGCAATTTTCTGCGCCATAGCAGCCAGTTTTTTTGTGTAGTGTAGAAGCGGCGTCTCGCCGCTTTAAGGCGCTCCTTTGAAAATAGGGGCAAGCGACAAGCGACAAGGGGCAAGGGGCAAGGGCGGGAGCAGAAAAAGTAGAAGCGGCGTCCCCCGCCGCTTTCGGAAAGGAGCGCGGTGCGTCCCGCCAGCGAGGCTAGGCGCAGAAGGTCAAATATCCACCCACCATTTTCATCCCTCGTGGTGTTCGCAGAACATGGTGACTCATCTGAAAATAGAAGGGAGCGGCGGCATCTTGCCGCCGAAAGAAGCAGGCAAGGATGCCCGCACTACATTTTCATCGTTTGTGGTGTTAGCAGAACGAGGTGACTCCCGAAAGAGAGGCGAAAAACTTGGGTGGATTTAAATGGAAAGCATTTTTTTCATTTCGCCCCAAGGCATGGTGTTGGCGACATCCTCTTTGCGTAGCCAGCCTTTGCGGGCTATTTGGACGCCGAACTTTAAATAGCCTAGTTGCTCTGTGGAATGTGCGTCTGGGTTGATGGCGCAAAGGACGCCTTTATCCCGCGCCCGCTTCCACCAGCGCCAGTCCATGTCTAGGCGCATCGGGTTGGAGTTCAGCTCGATCCATGTGCCGTTTGCGGCGCACGCGTCAATGATCTTTGGGATGTCCAAATCATAGCCGTTGCGTTCCAGCAGAAGGCGTCCTGTGAGGTGGCCTAGCATGGTGACGGACGGATGCTCGGCGGCTTGTATAATGCGGCGTGTCATAGCATCTTTCTCCAGCGTGAAAGATTGGTGTATTGATGCCACGACATAATCCAGTGCGGCCAGCGTTGTGTCATCGTAGTCGAGCGAACCGTCCTTCAGGATGTCCACTTCGCTCCCTGCCAAGAGTCGAAAATCATCCCATGTTTCGTTGAGCCTGCGTATTTGTGCGACCTGTTTTAGCAGAGTTTCTGGTTGGAGCCCGTTGGCCTGGAAAGAGGATTTGCTGTGGTCTGCTATCCCGAGGTATTCTAGCCCTAGCGAGCGTGCCGCTTCGGCCATTTGTTCCAAGGAATGTTTCCCGTCGCTTGCGTTCGTGTGGTTGTGGAATGTGCCGCGCATATCTGTCCACTCAACAAGGCGCGGGAGCTTTCCTGATTCGGACGCCTCAATTTCTCCAAGGTTTTCGCGGAGTTCAGGCGGGATGAAATCTAAGCCGAGATTGCGAAAAAGAGCATCTTCGCTTTCGCAGTGGACGCGGAGCGTTTCGGGCGTTTCATTGCCGGGTTCGGCATGTTCATCAGCGGCGCGGAAGAGACCCCATTCGCTCAGTTTCATGCCGCGCTGGATCGCGCGCTGGCGCATGGCAATGTTGTGTTCTTTGCTGCCAGTGAAGTGGTGCAGGGCGCATGGGAATATGCTGTCTGGCACCACACGCAAGTCGCACGGGAGGCCGTTTTCCAATATGACGCTGGATTTGGTTTCTCCGTGCGCCACGATTTTTTGGACAGGCGGAAGCGTGACGAAAGCGTTCATGATAGCCGCTGGCGATGCGGACGAAACGAGGATGTCCAAATCCTTGAGAGTCTCTTTGCATCTGCGGAAGCTGCCAGCCAAGCTGATGCGCGACACCTCCGGGAGCGCACGGAGGTATTCGACCAAATCCTCTGCCACAGGCCAGACATCGCCGTAGCGGTGGCTGCCTTTGAAAGAGCGGCGCAGTGCTATGCCTTCGAGGATGTGCTCTTGCGTTTTTTTTCCAAACCCAGCAAGCTCCGCCACCTTGCCAGATTGGCATGCCTGTTCGAGTGTTTCAAAAGAGTGTACGCCGAGTGCGTCGTATAGGGCTTTAATTTTTTTGGGGCCTAGACCCGGTATGGAAAAAAGCTCAGGCAAAGTGGCGGGGAACGATGCTTTGAGTTCTTCGTGGTAGGCGATTTTGCCCGTTGAAAAAAACTCGGCAATTTTATCTGCCAGAGCTTTGCCAATGCCTGGCAGGTCGGCTAGGCTCCCGTCCGCGACCCGTTTGGCTACATCGAAATCTGCGGTTTGCAAGAGCCGTGCAGCCTGCCTGTAAGCCCTTGTTTTAAACTGGTTTTCGCCTTTGAGTTCGAGCAAAAGGGCGATTTCTTCAAGGGTATCTGCCGCTTGGTCTTTGTCCATGTGGTGCATCAATCGCGAGCGGTGCTTTTATTTTTTTGCATCTGCGGCGCAGCGGAAGCCGAGCGTGACATGCTGGTAAATCGGGTACTGCGAAGTGATCATTTTTGGGTCATCGGCTCGCATCATGTTGAGGCTGGCGAAATTGCCGCCCGCGAAAAGCTTTGCGGGATCTCCAAGCAGTGTTCCATCGGATGATGTCCATTCGCTCACATTCCCTAGCAGGTTGCAGACGCCGTGCTGGCTGCGGTCTTTCGGTGTTTTGTTTACTGGATTCCATGCGTGGAACCCGTCCACCGCACCAGCACTCTTGTTTTGCGGCTGTCCCATGAAATAGTCAGAGCCGAGGTTTGCCCTAGATTTGTCGGCATCCTCGCCCCAAGGGAAGGGGTGTTTTTCGTCGCAGCCGAACGCTTTGCGCCACTCTTCTACTGTCGGGAGGCGTTTGCCTTTCCATTTCGCATAAGCTGAAGCTGAGAACCAGTCCACATTGAAAACTGGCGAGTTGCCCGTGAGATGTCCGTCTTTATACAAGTTCCCATTTTGGATGGAGCTTATTATGATCTTCCAATCTTTGGGGACGAAAGTTTTAATTTCTGCGGGCATCCCCGGCGGGGCGTAGGTGGCCATGCCATCTTTTTCGACTGCTTTCAGGAACTGCGCGTACTGGAAAATCGTAACCTCGAACTCGTCTATCGAGAATGGTTCCAAAATATTTTTTTCGCCTTTGCGGTCAATCCATTCTCCGCCAGGAATCTGGATGCTGGAGTTGAAATCTGAGCCTGTGATTTCGTTTTGGAAGGTGAACCAGAGGTAGCATCCCAAGACTGCGCTCAACGCAAAAAAGCCGCCTATCCACGCCAGCAGGTTTTTCTTTTTTTTGGATTCTACTTGGCGCAGTGTTTTTTCGAATTCGAGTTGCTCACGCGTTTTCTCAAGTTTTTTTTCGGGGGCAAGCGCAACAACCAAATGCTGTATTTGTTCAAGTGCCTTATGGGCGGAAATCGTGCCGGCATACATTTGCCGGAGCATCGGTTTTAGCTCTGCTGCTTTAGGGTCGCCGTGCGCAAGCATTTTGTCTATGAGCGCTGCCAGCGCCTTCATCTGTGCCGCTGTCTCCGCAGGCGCTTCCTCTGGACGAGGGTGCAGGTGGTTCAACTTCAAAACGCCAGTGGGGGAGAGGAGCAGGTCGCGGGCTTCCATGAGTCTGCACGGCGATGAAGAAATGTGCAGCAGTGCGGAAAGCGTTTTTTCGCATACGGAAGCAGCCTCTCTGGGGTCGAGCTTTTTGCCCTGTTCAGCCCATTGCGAAAGGTCGCCGTACGGCCACCACTCTTCAGCCGAAAAACAGAATCCGTGCTCCTGCGAAACCTCGAAAATAGTAGGGAGGTTGGCGTGCGGGTTAAACGCCATCCTTTGGAAATACGCGATAAAATCCGCTTGTTTCAACCCAGATTTCGGGGCGAAAAATGTGAGGCGCACATCACGGTTGACGCCGCTTTGTTTCGCTGTGAAACATGGCCCCCACTGCGATGGCGGTAGCGCAGCCTCCACCGTATAATTACCCAATTTCATGCCGCTGCGGATTTGTGCAGGGTTGCGCGATTGGTCTGAAGTCTCTGGTGCAGCTTTCGGTATAGGCGGTAATGCGCTTTCCAGATCACTGCTATTTTTTGCGGGTGAAGCATCAGACCCGTCTTGAGCGGGAGGTGCTTCGCTGGTGGTAGCAGCTTGTGCCGATAAAAATTTTTGTAGTGTCGAAGTGAGCGCGGCGGCGTCGAATGGCTTGGAAAGAAGCGTGGCATCGCCGAGATATTGGGCGTAGTCTGTAAGGTCGTAATCCGTGAGAATCACGGCTTGCATGGACGGAAATTTGGCACGCAAGTGGACTAGCAAATTTATCCCGTCGAGTTCCGGCATGACGGCTTCGGCTATGAGCAAATCCACTTTGGGAACTGCGTGCGCAGTGCTCCAAGCTTCTAGCCCCGATGGGCAGATGGAGGCGTGGGCTCCCGGAAAATTTTTGATGACGGATTGGCAGATGTTTCTTAGCGATTCATCGGGTTCGGCTACCAAGATGTGGGTTTCCATAGGTGGGTCTGGCGTGGTTTTAGTGTGGAGGGAAGAGTGTTGAAAGCTGGGGCGGTTCGGCGAGTTCGTCCTGCAGTTTGCCTTTGTAAAAAACACGCATCAAATAGCCGTGATAAACTGTGCCTCGGCCCGGTATGAGAGGTGCTTTGGCGGTAAAAATTTCGGAAGAACCCCCGGCCCAGTCAATAGGTTTGGACTCGAACTCAACTGTCACTTTAGAGCTTATAGGCATGACGCTCTCTTTGTCTTCCTCGAAGAAAAAAGTCTGTATGCGGACATCGGAGGGCTGGAATGAAGAGACGCCCGCTTTCGGGGCGAGCGTCACGCGGAAAGCCGGGTCGTTGAACTGCGATTCCACTGGGACGATTTCCGCAAAACGGATTTCTTGCGGCAGCGAAGCACGCATTTTAACATGCTGTTTCCTAGCTTCTTCCTTCAAAATATCCTGCTCCCTTTTCGTGATGGCTTCAAGGCTGCTGGAGGCGCGGGCTATGAATATAGCTGTATGAGAGTCGGACTTGAGCTGCATCACAGTTTTCCATATTTCTTTTGCCGAGTCCAAGTCTCCAGACGCCTCATGCAGCGAAGCTAGGCTGGAAAGCGTGTGCGGGTTTTTGGTGTCCCATTCCAGTGCTTCCAGCAGTTTGGCTTTGGCCAGAGAGAAGTCGCCCATGGCGCGGAACTCGCGTGCTTCGCGGTTGAGCTTGGTGATGGTGTCGTCTTTGTCTTTGTCGTTGCTTGCCACCGAAAGACGCCCTTGCACTTTAGGCAAAAGCATGGGGATGGATGGCTCGCTGCTGGCCGTATCGAGTGGCAGGCGGTTCATGTCAAAACCAGAGACCGACGGGGTGAGGACTGGGATGTCGTCCAAGTTGCCCGATGACTGCGCGGACGGGAGCGGTGGCGGGATCGGGGCGATCTGTGACGGCGCATGGCCGATGGATAGAGGGGGTAGCGACTGGATGCCAGATGAATCTTGGTTTGTTGCAGGTGTGGTTTGCTGCTGGTTTTCTGGGCTGGGTGTGTCCATGCTTCTTATGTTTGCGGGAATCTGTTTTTTTAATTTTAACTGGCTGTCGTCTTTTGGTTCGGTTTCTACCGAGATAGTTTTGCGGAAGAAGGGTATTGAGAACAGCCACAGGAACTGGCTCAAGGCCAGAAAAACCAAAATCCAGAGCGTGAATTTCCAGAGAGAACTTTTTACTCTGGGCACGGGTTCGAGGGAATCCATGCCTTAGAGCATGGCGCAGACTGCCGTGTCATGTCAAAGTCAAAGATGCCTGTCGGCGAAAATTTGGGCGTTCAAAAGACTAGCCATTATGCGGCGGATTAGTTAAATTACGAGTATGGGACGACAATGGTTGCACGACAAGCGGGCGGTGGCTTCTTTGAAGAAATCGCAGGTCACGGGTAAACTGGTGAGAGAGGTGATGGTGGCTGCCAAGCACGGCGGAGCCGACCCCGAATCAAATTCTCGCCTTGCGACTGCCATCGAAAAGGCACGCAAGGCCAATGTGACGCGCGATGTGATTGACCGAGCCGTCAAAAAAGGTTCTGGCTCAGGTGCTGACGCCATGGTGATGGAGCATGTTATTTTTGAGGGCTACGCGCCGCACAAGGTTCCAGTGATCGTGGAAGTGTTTACCGACAACAACAACAGAACCGCCCCAGAAATCCGCGTGTTTTTCAGAAAAGGACAGCTCGGCGCAGCGGGGAGCAACAAGTTTCTTTTTGAGCAGGTCGGCATCGTTGAAGCCTACAACGCAAATGTTTCGGCGGATATTGAGGCTGCCGCAATTGAGGCTGGTGCCAACGAGGTGGAATCTCTTTCTCACATGCAAAACGATGACATACCAGAAGGTGTTTGCGGTGCTCGGTTCATAGCAGAACGCGCTGCACTGCATCCTGTTTCGCGCTGGCTTTCCCAAAACGGCTGGAGCCTAGTCACCAGCGAAATCGGTTTTTTGCCGAAGCATTACCCCTCTCTCACAGACGAGCAACTCAGCGAGGTTTCATCTTTTTTACAGACTCTCGATGATCACGACGATGTCCATCGCGTATGGGCCGCCCTCAAGTGAGCGCGTGCTACACCTTTAAAATGAAAAAACTTCCCTTGTTTACAGCACTAGGGCAGGTTACAAAAAAACCATCCATAACAATTAAATAAAATGAGTGAGACTAAGGCCATGAAATATATTTTTGTCACCGGTGGAGTGGTTAGCTCCCTCGGCAAAGGTTTGACCGCCGCCTCGCTCGGCACTCTCCTAGAACATCGCGGACTGAAAGTCGTGTTGCAGAAATACGACCCGTATTTAAATGTGGATCCTGGCACTATGAGTCCATACCAGCACGGCGAAGTCTATGTGCTGGAGGACGGAGCTGAGACAGACCTAGACCTCGGGCATTACGAACGATTCACGGGCAGCCGCCTCACCCGCAGCAACAATGTTACCAGCGGCCAGATTTACGAGGCGGTGCTAGGAAAAGAGAGGAGCGGCGAGTACCTTGGCAAGACTGTGCAGGTAATCCCGCATGTGACCGATGAGATCAAGTCGCGACTGAAGAAGCTTGCCGCCCAGCAGACATGCGACATCATCATTACCGAAATCGGCGGAACCACGGGCGACATCGAAGGGCTTCCGTTCCTAGAGGCCATACGCCAGTTTTCGCAGGAAGTCGGCACACACAACGCGATGTTCATACACCTCACGCTCGTGCCGTACCTGAAGGCTGCGGGGGAGTTGAAGACTAAGCCGACACAGCAGAGTATTGCGAAGCTGCGCGAGATAGGCATCCAGCCGAACATTTTGATATGTCGCACGGAGCACCCGCTCTCCATAGATATTCGCAACAAGCTCTCTTTATTTTGTAATATGCCCACTGACAATGTGATTGAGCAGATGGATGTGGCTCACACGATCTACGAGGTGCCGCTGATGCTGCAAAAGGAAAAGCTGGATAAGCTCGTGTGCAAACAGCTCAAGCTGGATGTGCCTCCGGCCAACATGGAAAAATGGCAGCGTTTCGTGCAGCAGATCATTTTCCCTTCCAAGAAAATCAGGCTCGCCATGGTCGGTAAATATGTCGAGCATCAGGACGCTTACAAGAGCGTGGTGGAATCTCTCACACACGCCTCAGCCGAGCACAGCACCGGGCTTGAGCTTCTCCAGATAGACGCAGAAACCATCGAGAGAGACGGGACGGAAGAACTGCTTGGAAAAGTTCACGGCATCGTTGTTCCTGGTGGTTTCGGGGATCGCGGCGTTGAGGGGAAAATAGCAGCAGCAGCCTACGCCCGCACGAAAGGTGTGCCCTACTTTGGTTTGTGCTTGGGGATGCAGATCGCAGTGATTGAGTTTGCCAGAAATGTCCTTGGCTGGACAAGTGCCAACAGCACGGAGTTTGATGCAGCTACATCTTACCCCGTGATAGCACTGTTGGATGAGCAAAAGACCATCACACAAAAAGGCGGCACGATGCGGCTCGGCGCATGGGAGTGCCGCGTGCAGCCCGGCACGCTGGCATGGGCTGCCTACGGGGCAGAATCTGTTTCAGAACGCCACAGGCATCGTTACGAGTTCAACAACAACTACCGCGAAAGCATGACCAATGCGGGTTTGGTTCTCTCGGGGTTGAGTCCTGACAGCAAACTCGTAGAAATGGTCGAACTGAGCGGACACCCTTGGTATCTCGGGTGCCAGTTCCACCCTGAATTCCAGTCGAAACCGACTAGCCCGCACCCACTTTTTAGCGATTTTGTAAAAGCGGCTATTGAGTTTTCCAACCTCACTGCGTAACACATTTATTACTATGCCCCCACGGAAGATCACAAAAAAAACCGTAAAAACTGCTGCTTCACTTTTTCCATCCGACAAATTTTTATTCATCGGCGGACCGTGCGTAATCGAGTCTGAACAACTCTGTTTCCGCATAGCCGACAAGCTCCTAGAATGTTGCGACGAACTTGGGTTCAGATATGTTTTTAAGGCCAGTTACGACAAGGCCAACCGCACATCGCACGAGAGTTTCCGTGGGCTTGGCATGGAGAAAGGGCTGGAAATATTGGCCAAAGTCAAAGAACGATTCGGTGTGCCCGTGCTTACGGATGTTCATACTGTAGAGGAAACAGTGCTGGCGGCCTCTGTAGCCGATATTTTACAAATACCAGCTTTCCTTTGCCGCCAGACAGACCTTGTCCTCGCTGCGGCTGCAACTGGCCGCGCAGTCAATGTGAAAAAAGGGCAGTTTCTCGCTCCGCACGACACCTCACCCATCGCGGCCAAACTCAAGAAAGTCGGCTGCAAAGATTTTTTCATTACGGAAAGGGGCACCACCTTCGGTTACAACAACCTAGTCGTGGACATGCGTTCGCTTCATTGGATGAGGGAGGCTGGGCTGCGTGTTATTTTTGATGCCACGCACTCGGTGCAGCGTCCCGGCGGACTGGGCAACGCCACGGGCGGCGACCGCGCTCTAGCTCCAGTGCTTGCGAGGGCGGCGGTGGCTGTGGGTATTGACGGCCTTTTTATGGAGACACACCCAGACCCAGACAAGGCTCTTTCGGACGGCCCGAATCAGGTTCCACTAAAAGATATGCCCCGCGTGCTGGCCTCGATTCGACGCGTGCTTGACGCGGCCTGCCAAGGGTGATTATAAAAGCCAATGCAACAGACAACGCTTATTATTTTCAAGCCCGACAGCATCCAGAAAAATTTGGTGGGCGAGATACTCGCTAGGTTCCAAAAAGAGGGATTTGCTATCGCAGGCACCAAGATGATCAAAATGACAGACGAGCTTTTGCGCGATCATTACGCGCATGTGCTGGACAAGCCGTTCTTTCCTGGATTGGTCTCATACATGACGAGTTCCCCCGTTATCGTTCTCGCCCTGCGCGGCGAGGAGGTGATTAACCGTGTGCGCGAAATGCTCGGCCCCACAGATTCCCAAAAAGCACCCAAAGGGACGCTCCGAGGCGACTATGGCGAGGATGTCACGGTCAACCTCGCCCACGCATCCGACTCGCCGGAAACAGCCCGTGTCGAGTTGGCTCGTTTCTTCGCGCAAAGCGAAATTTTTTAACAGGCACACCTATGAACAGGGAACGCTCGGAACAGCTTTTCAAGGCGTCTTTAGAGCGCGTTCCTGGTGGCGTAAATTCGCCAGTTCGCGCTTTTCGAGCCGTGGGTGGCCAGCCGTTTTTTGTAGAGAAAGCATCGGGTGCCCGCGTGGCAGATGTGGACGGCAACGAGTATATTGATTTCGTATGTAGCTGGGGACCGAATATCTTGGGGCACGCGGCTGCTCCAGTGGTGGAGGCCGTCCGCGAGGCCGCGCTATCTGGCTTGAGTTTCGGAATACCGAACCCCCGTGAAGTCAGGCTGGCTCAGATGATTTGCAGCCATGTCCCTTCCGTTGAAAAAGTGCGCCTCTGCAACAGTGGCACGGAGGCAACGATGTCCTGCCTTCGCCTTGCCAGAGGGTTTACGGGGCGCGACAGAATAATCAAATTCGATGGCTGTTACCATGGGCACAGCGATTCGCTGCTAGTCGCTGCGGGGAGTGGTGCTCTGACTTTTGGACGCCCTGACAGCGCGGGCGTCCCGGAAGCACTGGCTGCGCTGACGATGGTGCTGCCGTTCAACGATGCAGATGCCGTCCGCGATGTTTTTCGTTTGCACGGCAAAGAAATAGCAGCCGTGATAGTCGAGCCAGTGCCAGGAAATGCCGGGTTGTATTTGCCAAAACCTGGCTATTTGGACGATCTGCGCAAAATATGTTCGGAGTTTGGCGCAGTGCTTATTTTTGATGAAGTCATGACAGGTTTCAGGCTGGCATCCGGCGGTGCTCAAGAACTGTATGGGGTGACTCCTGACCTCAGTGCTTTTGGCAAAGTCATAGGTGGCGGGCTGCCCGTCGGTGCTTTTGGCGGGCGTTCAGACATCATGGACATGCTGGCTCCGCACGGGCCAGTTTATCAGGCGGGCACGCTTTCTGGCAACCCGCTGGCCATGGCTGCTGGCATAGCACAACTTGAAACACTCGAAGCCGAGAATGGCTGGGCTAAACTGGAAAAAACAGGGAAGCGCATGGCTGAAACCGTGTCGGATATTTTGAAAAAGAGCGGCCACGATTGCCAGTTCAACCAGATAGGTTCCATGTTCTGCCTCTATTTTTGTGAGCAGCCTGTTCACAACCTCAACGATGCGAAAAAATGCGATCTGGACAAATTCAAGCGGTTCTTTTTGGGAATGCTTGAAGCTGGTGTTTACATTGCGCCATCACAGTTTGAAGCGGGCTTCATATCGCTTGCCCACGGCGAAAGCGAGATGGACGCAGCGGCGGAAGCCATGAGCCGAGTGTTAGTGACGCTTTGACGGGATGCGCTACTGGGACCGCTGGCGTCACGCCGGCATCTTCGCTAGGAACGCCGGCTCCTCACTGGGACTGCTGGCGTTCCCAGCAGCAAATTGATTCAACCCCTTCAGGCATACGCGTCAAGTTAGCGCGACGCGAGTTTTCAAAATGGATTTTTTGAGT
>JAIFLJ010000129.1 GCA_020049135.1 bacterium
TGACCAGACATCCGTTATCTACGGCTATTCGCCCTACCCCGTAGGGGACCAATTGGCTGGAATGACTTTCGAGTATTGGGAACGCAAGCATAAAGGCGACCCCTTCGTGGAAACGGGCACGCGGAGGATATTCAGAAGAGTGGATAGCAAAGATGCCGAGTGCTACACACAGGTAAAAGGAAAGAAGTTTATCATCCCGTTCTTCGATGACAAGGAGGAGGACTCGACATGGTTAGGCGGGGCGGTGGTTAGTAAAGATAAAATCCCACAGACCCCGTTCACAGAAAGTTTGATCGAAGAGATAAACAGGAGGGTAGAGCGGAGCTTTGAAATGTGTGAAGGCTCTGGTCGGTGGGGCAACCTAGGCGTGACAAAATGTAGGATAAGGGAGTTGCACCTCATTTCCGAGGGAGAACTTCCAGCGGATAAACCGTCGGTATCACGGGCGGGCTGTTTTCCGTCTGACTACGATCCAGTAAAAGCAGAAGCGGCGAGGCTTCTTGCTGAAAGCCAGATTAAGAGAACGATACGCAAAGATAATAAATGAACGATACTTGTTATTACCTTCGATGACAAAGAAGAGGAATGGTCGGGCGGATCGGTTGTCAGGAAAGATAAAATAACGAAAAAAGAGGAGGGGTGAACGATATGACAAGCAGAAAAACAATAAAAATGATTGAGGACAGGCTATGCGGGCATGACAAGGCAGGAGACGAGATTAACCTGCCAGTGCTGGAGAGCTTTCCGAGAGTAGCCCAGATTCTTCAGGGCATCGTGCCGAATGTGCGGACGGTGGGTATTATCGTGGCGGCTAACCCGATAGGGTCAGCTCTGTCACCAGCCGAAAACAAGGAACGGAACGCGAAGCTGGAAGGACATCTCAGAGACCTCCTTTTTATGGTTCACCGCGCTGTATCGAGTTGCAGTAATTTTGAAAACCCGTGCATCGTGCTCAACTTCAAGAAAGAACTTCTGTTTGAATTTGGCAAGAAATACGGTCAGCGTTCAGTCATTTACGGTCACGCGCCCTACGCAGTGGGGGACCACAGGCTCGGGATGACTTTCGAGCTTTGGAAGCGCAACTCCGAAAACAAAGACTACGAGAAAATAGCGACACGCAAGATATACACGACCGTAGCCAAAGGCACTAAAGACCTCTGCACGCAATGGGAGGGCAAAAGGTTCACAATCCCCTATTTTGACGAAAAGGAGGAGGACTCGACATTGTTGGGCGGGACGGTTCTCAGGAAGGATAAGATACCTGTGACACCGTTCACGGAAAGTTTGGTCAAAGAGATAAATGTGAAGATCGAACAGAATCTAGTCTGGCCAGAGGGCTATTGCCGATACGCTAACAGAGGGATGGCAAGGCAACGAATCAAAGAGTTGCGCCTCATTTCCGAGGGGGAGCTACCAGCGGATAAACCGTCGGTATCAAGGGCAGGCTGTTTTCCGCCTGATTACGATCCAGTAAAAGCAGAAGCGGCAAGGCTTCTCGCTGAAAGCCAGAACAAGATAACGATACGCAAAGATAACAAACAAAGGAAGTAAAACTATGGAAGAGAAATTGAATCTGTCACTTATTGCTCAAGAGAGCGTCAAAAGGGAAAAAGAGCGCATCGAGGCTCGCCGATTAACGCCAGAGCTGAACGAGTCACGAGAGCGTGCGTGCGGGATATTCTATGTGACTCCTTCTTATCCGGGCAATAGCTGGAAAATCAGCGTATTCACCGAGAAAGATTACGGGCCAGTATCGCACATGGAGGTGTGGGCCAGATACCTCTCCGTCGAAGTTTTTAACGAATGGAAGAGCCATGCCAAGGTCTCTGAAAAAGTGTTCAAGGAGCAGATCAAGGATTGCCCTTACGCTTTTCCGAGAGGGAGGGTGGAACTGGTCCCCGAGGGCCCTCGCCGTGGGTATAAGATTCTGCACGGCAGAAACCTATGGGATGACGCGGGTAATTCCCTTGCCCCGTTCAATGTAAGGCTGACATCCGTTCAGAGGCTTTTTGGCCTAGAAAACAGCGTGGACAGCGCGGGTAATGTAGTAGCCGTGTCGAAGCTGCTTTACGACGACCACGAGAGGTGTGACCGCAGTGATGCACTCATCGCGTGCAAGTTGTTGGGGATCGAGCAAGATTGGGAGGCGGCGCGAATCTCTTCTTTTTCTACCCGTTTGTGAGGCGGTTTAAAACGAGGCAACAAAAAGGAAAATATGAATCAATCTAAAACAGCGAAATTGATAAACAAGATAATCGGGAGAGATGAACACTGGAAGATCGCCGAGTGTTTCAAGTGTAGAATTACGAGCTTCGATGACATCGTAAAAGCGGGGCAAGGGAGTTATTCTGTTATTCCCGGATGGGGAGACAGGTATTTGTGGGAAGGCGTTGCGGCTAACCAGCGCGGTTTAGACAAATACAGGGGCGGCATTATCGTGTTTTCCACGGATGTAAACGCAGAAGCGTTGAGCGATAGCAAGATCGCCAGCTTTTTCAAACAAAAGTGGGCGACAATCAAAAACAGGCTGTTGAAAAACCGCATCGTCACACAGTCGGTCATCAAGACGGTAGGAGACGGGGTGGGTTTTTCCATCGGAAACTTCTTTAAGGGGAGGTATGTCAGCAACGGCAGGACTTTCGATGAAAAGTCGGCGACCGTCGAGTTGCTTGGGCAACCCTCCGAAATACTGATTGCTCTCGCTACTGAAATGGCGAGACAGTTTCAGCAGGAGACGGTGCTATTAAAAGATTTTAATACTGGGGAGAACAGACTGATAGACCAACTGTGATTTGAAATGTTGTAACAAAAAAGGAAAATATGAACGAAGATAATACGGAAAAAGTTACTGAATCGGCGGAGGGGGCTAAGCCTAGACAGGATGATTTGACCGAGGAGCAAAAGGAGTGGCAGAAAATGAAGGCTAACGACAGGTATGCCACTATGAAAAGTGCCGGAGATGATTTCAGGTATTGTGATTTGCAACGGTATAAAGCGTCTGACAGGGCCGCCTTGATACAGGTCTACAAGCAAGAGCTAGACGGGTCGCTAGTAGAGTCGGAGGGAAACTTTGATTACGATGTTTGGGACCCGAAAGAACCTGCGAAAGGCAGGTGGTTACAATCTGACTATTTTCCAGAAGTTAGAAAGAAAAACCCGCGCACGCAGATGCTTACCACCTACACTTCGGAGGCAATAAGCCACTACAAAATGAAGCTGTATAAAGTAAAAGATTTGGATGCTGGATTTGCCTTAAAACCAAACGAAGATGGCGATGGCTATGATATTGTATCTGTGTTCAACAACTCCGAAAAAAGAAATGTTGCTGACAGCCTCATAAAAGATGCAATAGCTCACGGTGGTGTGACGATAGACTATTTCGATGGTTTTTTGCACGAGAAACTTAGCGTGTTTGGATTTGAAACCGTAAAAAGTGAACCGTGGAGCGAGGAGTTCAAGCCCGAAGGCTGGTCCTACGAGCCAGTAGAATTGAAAAACTCTTCTTACCGCGAATTGTGGGAAAAACACAAAGACAACCCTCTCGACACCCCTTAGAAAATATGGAAGAGGCATAAGGAAGGGATTACGGTGTGTGACGAACAAAGGAAAATATGAATCAGTCTAAAACAGCAAAATTGATAGAGAACGAGTTGCAAGGCGAAGCGGTTAAAACCGCCCCCGAACCTCTTGTTGAAGCGAAACTTTCGAGAGTGCTCGCCCAAATTGAAAAAGACGAGTTTGTCCTGATTTCGGCAAGCCACAAGGACTACACGCCCGAAGAGCAGGAGAAAAAGTTATCCGAGCTTAAAGCCGACATAAAAGCTCTCGACTTGGGATTTATCCCAGTGGAAGGGCACGGCGAAGAGGAAGACTCTCAAGGGAACAGGGGGACGGTGGTAGAAAAAACACTCTTGGTGCCGAACGGAGATCAAGGTCGCGGAAAGTGTCGTGGTTTTCGCAACGCCATGATCGGGCTAGGCCAAAAATATAACCAAACAGCGATTATTTGGGGATATGGAGGCAAGGCCGAATTGATCGAAGGAGATAAGGTCGTAGCTCGTTTCGACAACTTTAAGGCAGGCGCGGCCCAATACTTCACTCGCATCCGAACGCCCAAGTCGTATTCTGGCAAAAAGGATAGCGGGAGATATACGGACAGGAGTTCGTCTGATTTTCGCTTGGAAAGCCTGAAAAAGGCTCCCGGTGTTCCGGGTATCTGGGATGGGATGGCGAGACAAGCCCAAGGCGAGCTGGAAGTTTATATCGAGAACGAAGTGCGTCTCGCCACCGAGAAACGCTTGGGATTCAAGGAGTAATAAACAAAAGGACTAATGTGACAAGCAGTAGAACCAAGAGATTGATTGAGGATAAATTTTCAAGCGGACATCTTGTGGATGATGGTTGCCACGAGTTCAGCGAACCTGTGCTGGAGAGCTTTCCGAGGGTCGCACAAATCCTTCGTGGCATCGTCCCGAATGTGCGCTCTGTCGGGATTATCACGGCAGAGAACCCGATGAGCACAGAAATGACGAAGGCAGAGAACGAGGAGCGAAACGATAGATTGGAGGTGTGCCTTCGTAGTTTGCAACGCGGATTTCATCGCGCTTTAGGATACTTCGGTGGCAACTTTGAAAACCCGTTCATCGTCCCCAACATTGATCGAAAGACTTTACTGTGGATAGGCAATGAATACGACCAGACATCCGTTATTTACGGTGAGGCGATTAACCCCGCAGGGGATCGTAGTGATGGGATGACTTTTGAGTATTGGTCACGAGATCATAAAGGCGCCCCCTTCGTGCAAACGGACACGCAGAAGGTATTCAGAAGAGTGGATAGCAAAGATGCCAAGTTCTACACGCAGGTAAAAGGGAGGAAGTTTAACATCCCATTCTTCGACAAAAAAGAAGAGGATTCGACATGGTTAGGAGGAGCGGTAATTCCCAAAGATAAGATACCAAAGACACCGTTCACAGAAAGTTTGATCGAAGAGATAAACAGGAGGGTTGATCGGAGCTTTGAGATGTGTGCGGGCTCCGGTCTGTATGGCAATCTTGGCATAACAAAATGTAGGATAAGGGAGCTACGCATGATTTGCGAGGGGGAGCTACCATCGGATAAACCATCAGTATCAAGGGGCGGTTGTTTTCCGTCTGACTACGATCCAGTAGAAGCAGAAAAGAATCGGCTTCGCAACGAAGCTTTGATTAAGGAAATAGATGCTAGGCGTATAAATAACAGAGGTAAAAAATGAACGATACTTGCTATTACGCTTACGGGTTTGAAGGTGAGCCATACGCCCACATACGGGGTTTAAAAGCCTCTGAAAGAGGGGGAATTGTCATCTTTTCCCTAGATGTAAAGCCCGAACGGGTGAAAGCCTCTAACGGTTTGCTTCGTTTCTTGAAGTGCCATTGGGAAGCTTTTAGAAACAGGGAGTGGCGGCACTCGAAAGTGAGGGAGGCTCTATCCCGCATCACTGTAAGGGAAGGAGAACAGCCTCCTACGGGGTGTTCCATCGGAAACATCTTCACGGGTATCTACAACCAGATTCCGCGCCTGATTAGGTCTCTGGCGGTAGAAGTCCTTTTTATCAGCTCCCGACAACTGGACGAGTTTGCAATGGAAATAGCCAAAGAGTTCAACCAAGAGTCAGTGCTGGTGAGGGATCACACGAACGGGGAAGTCCGTTTTGTAGGTAGCGTGTAACATAGGTGTAGGTAAATGAAAAAGATGAATAATGCCAAAACATCCGACCTCGTAGGAACAAAGTGCGTTTCCCTGATGGAAATGTTGAACCTGTTACCGCGTGAAACTGGATTGCCGTTTGACATTTTTGTTAGCGAGAAAGTTTATTCTGCGATCAACTGTCCAAGCTTGAAAGTTTACGATAGGAGCCGCAGTTCAACGGTGAGTATCAGCACTCCTATCAGCGTGCTCGCAGGCAGACCCCTAACAGTGTGCAAATGGAAGGCGTTGAAAGGTTACATAGACTTAAACCGCGATGCGCTGCTCAAGCTCTGGAACGACGAAATAAGCCAAATGGAATACTGTGTCCTGCAAAAACCGATTGGTCAAAAGAAGTAGGTAAAGGCTGCGAAGATGAAAAACATCATAGACAGCATACTCGGAAGAAAAGACCACTGGAGATTGGAGTCGTCACTCTCGCGGATTCTGAGGCACATTGAAAACGACAAAACCTTTGGAGTGGTTTCGGCGTTCGCACAAGGAAAGTCCCGCGATGAGAATGAGAAAAGCCACGAAAGGCTCAAGAGTTTGATTCGCAAAAGAAACCTCTCTTACATCGAGCTGAATAGCCGTTTCACTTACGAAGACGGAACGGAAAGCGAAGAGTTTAGCTGTTTTATCCCTAATGCCACGCTTGAAACAGTTCTCGCGTTAGGGGAAACCCTGCAACAGTTCTCCGTCCTTTACAAAGGCAGTGTTCAGTTTGCGGAAATCGGGACGAGCGAATCGAATCGCGGGAGCGTTATCAGGGTGTTCAAGTCGGGAGCAAAAAACGACATTCTATCGCTGAAGCCAGAAGACATTAAAAGTGCGTTCTCGTCTCTATCAAAAGGAAGCCACAGAGGGTTGAAATTTGCGTTCGTTTTGGAAAGTGTCTCGCGTCCTAGTGCCGTAACGATGGTAGGAGGTTACGATAGGAAGAGATACGCGACCTCTAGGATAATTTGTGAAACCTAAAACTACAAAATAAGAAAGGCAAATATGAGTGAAGAAAATAGTTCCACACCCCTTCCCAAATACGGAAAACGGGATGACTTAACAGAAGAGGAAAAGAGATTGGAGAAAATAAAGGCAAACGACAGGTATGCCACGCAGTGTTGGATGTTGGAAGAGTATTATTGGACCAGACATGAGGAACAAAAAGCATCCGATAGGCTTGCTCTGCAACGAATCCACTTAAAAGAAATCGACGAGTCTCTGGAAGAGGCCGATTGGGACTTTGAGTATGAAGTGTATGACCCAAACGAGCCCGATAAGAATAGATGTTTGATGAAATATTTCGAAGATGCTCGGTGTAACCGTGAAAACAGATACAGAGGGTATCGTGTTCCTGAAGAAGAGGATTTTACGGAGGAACCTTACATAAGCGGAGTTTATTCAGAAGATGAGATAAAGAGATACGGCCTGAAGCTATTCAAGGTGAAGGGACTGCAAGCGGGATTTGCTCTGAATCCTAACCCAAAGTTTGACGACATCTACCATGAAGTCTTTCCACCGAACGCACTTTGGAAAAGGGATATGGAGGAAAAATATCAACCGTGGAAGCCTGAGGAGGACGGATACTACGAAATAGCACTTGTTTTTAACAGGTCTAAGAAACGAAATGTGGTTGGTCAACTCTTGCAAAAAGCGATAGAAGAGGGAGGCAGGACACTCAGCTACTTCGATGTTTCAGGATACCATAGATACAGTGCCATGTTCCCAAAGGTTTACAGATTCGCGTGGGATAATAGCCACGGCAGTGTGCCCGAAAAATGGCCGTTCAATCCGATTGACCTGTCTGATTCATCTTACAAGGAGATTTATGCACAATACGGAGATAATCCTCCAGATGAATACAAGGATATCTGGAAGAGGTATAAGGGAGGGAAGCCCGATGTTGTTTTTGGGGCATGCTGAAAAAAAGGCTTAAACGCAGAAGGAGGTAGTAAAATGAAAGAGCTGAATGTGGTTCAGGAAGAGGGCTTGAATGTTTGGAAGAGACATTCGAGCGGAGAAAAGCAAGCCATCGAGTTTTCGGATCGGGTCATACGGGAATACGCTGTTGCCGAAGTCAATGCGGCGGTGCTCCTAGCGACTGCGTTGGTGCTCTCATGGTCATCGCTTTCGTGTGCCCAAATCAATACTCTGGCATACGGGGGTTGCGCTCTGGTAGTGTCAACTGCGTGTGCCATTTACTCGTTCGTCAGGTTTCGCCTCGCCCACACCCACATCAAAGATTCACCTGCGAAGCTGGTAGAAA
>JAIFLJ010000148.1 GCA_020049135.1 bacterium
ATCCACGGGCGTAGCTGGGCCAGGCAGTGGCACTGCAGAGAAGCCTGCCGGGCTCTGCTGGTTGGGTTTTTGTTCCGCAATCGAAAAAAAAGCGGCTCGGGCGGCGGCTCAGGCAGTATAGAGCGCAGCAGCGGCATGACGCTCTGCTCAAACATCGGATTGAGTTCGCTAGGTGGCCCAGGAAGCAAAAAGATGTGTTGTCCTTCCCTGCCAATCAAATAGAGGCCAGGCGCAGTCCCACAATCGTTCGGGAGTATCTCGGCTCCCTCTGGTGCCCACGCCTGCACCGCTACCTGTTCCGGCATGACTAGACCCCTGCGCAGGAACCGCTCCCTGATTTTTTCGAGCACGCTCCCGTGAAAGACTTTTTTCCGGCCAAGCAGGTTGGCGGCCATGTCGCGTGTCACATCGTCGGAAGTCGGACCAAGCCCGCCTGTCACCAGCACCAACTCCGCACGGGCCAATGATTCGTTCATCGCCTCACGAATGGCCAAGCCGTCTGGCACCGTGACTTGCCTCTGCACGCACACGCCTATGTCAGCAAGGCGGAGTGCTATATGCTGCAAATGCGTATTCAGGGTCTGCCCCAGAAGCAACTCCGTGCCAGTATTGATGATTTCAGTTTTCATTTTGCATTCCCATCAATATCAGCTTTCCATTTTGCCCAGCATTTGCAATTCCTATTGTTGCCGTAACACGAAAACAAGCCATGATAGCATTTGCCAACGCCCCATCGTCTTTCGCCACCGAAATAGAGTCCTTTTTCGGTGGGAACGGCTCGTTGAGCCAAGCGAAAAATTTCGAGTTCCGCCCACAGCAGCAGGCTATGGCCGTGGCCGTGGCCAAAACGCTTGAGAGCCAAAAACACCTGCTAGTAGAGGCTGGCACTGGTGTAGGTAAAAGCCTCGCATACCTCGTCCCAGGCATCCTGTTCGCACTAGACCACCATAAAAAACTGATCGTAAGCACGCACACGATCAATTTGCAGGAGCAGCTTTTTCACAAAGACCTTCCCGCCGCTCACAAGCTGCTCGGGCGCGACTTTCGTTACACGCTGATCAAAGGACGGCAGAACTACCTCTGCCCGCGTAGGCTGGCTAGAGCCATGCGCTCCTCAGACGATCTCTTCGTCACCAGCGAAATCGCCGAGCTGAAACGGATTCATGATTGGTCACTTTCTACGAACGAAGGCAGCCTGACCAGTCTCTCGCCGGAGCCCGACTCGCGTGTCTGGTCGCAGGTGTGCAGCGAGCGCAGCCTTTGCACGCCTAAGACTTGCACGCCCGATAACTGTTATTACCAGAGAGCGCGTGCGGCACTGATCGAGGCGGATGTCGTCATCGTCAACCACACTCTCTTTTTCACGCTCATCGGGGACAAAATTTACAAGGACGATGAAGAAGGCTACCTTTTCGCCAATGATTTCGTCGTTTTCGACGAGGCGCATACTGTCGAGCAGGTCGCCTCCAAACATATCGGCCTGCGTGTCTCGCAGGGCGGGATCAGATTTTTGATGAACCGCCTTTACAACCCGAAAACGCAGAAAGGTCTTTTCAGCATCCTGCGCCAGCCTGCTCTGGTAAGGAGGGCTGGCGAAGTGGAAAAGGAGTTGGACAGCTTTTTCCAGTGCGTCGAGAATGCTTGCCCGCGCGAAAAATCGGGCGAAATACGCGTGCGCAAAGTGGATTTTGTCCCCGACATGCTTGCCGCCCCACTGGCGCACATGCACCAAGAGGTAGCCGCCCTAGCCAAAACCGTGGAGGACGCCGACATGCGTGCCGAACTGCTGGACATCAATAGGCAAATATGGGAGACGCGCTGCGAGTTGGCAGAGTTCCTCACGCAAGCGTGCCCAGATTTCGTCTATTGGGTGGATCATGGCGGCAAATTCTCAAAAAGCCTCTCCTTGCAAGCCGCCCCGGTGGACCTCGCCACCTACCTACACCATCTCCTGTTCCGTGAACGGAGCCAAGCCATTTTTACCAGTGCCACGCTCTCCATAGGGGAAGGGCTGGACTATGTGAAAGAGCGCATTGGTGGGTGGAACGCCGAATCGCTGCAACTCGATTCGCCCTTTGACTACGAGCGGCAGATGAAAGTTTATATCCCGAAAAAAATGCCAGACCCGAAACAGTCTGCTGAATTCGATGACGCCCTCGAACACCACCTGCGCCATTTCATCACCATGTCGCATGGCAAAGCTTTCGTCCTCTTCACCAGCTACGCGCAGATGAACCGCATGTCGGAGCGCATGGAAACTTTCCTGCAAAAAAAGGGAATCGCATTTTTCGTACAGGGCAAAGGGCTTCCGCGCCACGAAATGATACAGCGTTTCAAACAGGATGTGGACTCCGTCCTGTTCGGCACGGACAGCTTCTGGTCTGGCGTGGATATACCGGGCGAAAGCCTGAGCAATGTCATCATCACGCGGCTCCCATTCGCCGTGCCGGATCACCCGCTCATCGAGGCCAAGCTGGAAGCCATCGAGGCGCGAGGCGGCAACCCTTTCAATGATTACTCACTCCCCGAGGCGATATTAAAATTCAGACAGGGCGTTGGGCGACTCATCCGCAGCCACTCCGATAAAGGGATAGTAGCGATTCTCGACCCGCGCATCCTCACCAAAAAATACGGTCAAGCCTTCCTCTCGGTGCTGCCCAAGTGTCCCGTAGAGATTGTAGAGTGAGTCTGAAAGTCACCACCCGAACCATGTCGAATAGGCGATCAAGTGCAGAAAGCAGATTTCAAAAGGCAGAAGGCAAATTGCAAAAGTGAAGAGTGGGACCCCGTTTTTGCGCCTTGAGTCTTCAATCCGACGCAAATCCTTTCGAGGAAAGAAACCCTACGAAAATCTGATAATCACCCTCCGAAAAACAGCAGAAAACAATCTCTTCAACGGCGCGATGAGATTGGATGAAGGCTTTGACAGTCGCCACCGCGATGTCGGCGGCTTCCCGAATGGGATATCCGTAAACTCCCGTGCTGATGGAGGGGAAAGCGACCGTTTTCAATCCGTGAGCGACCACCAGTTCCAACGAGGAGCGGTAACATAAAGCCAGCAACTCCGCTTCGCCCGAGTTGCCGCCTCTCCAGATAGGCCCTACCGTATGAATTACGAATTTAGCGGGGAGGCGATAGCCGCGAGTTATTTTTGCCAACCCAGTTTGACATCCTCCCAGCGTTTCACATTCCGCGAGCAATTCAGGTCCCGCCGCACGGTGGATCGCTCCATCCACCCCTCCGCCTCCGAGCAAGGAAGCGTTCGCGGCATTAACGATAGCCTCCACCCCCAGTTTCGCGATGTCTCCTTTCACGGCTTTTAGTTTTCCCATATCGGCTCCGTTCAAAAACAATGTGCCAAACCGTAAATCACTAATCCCGCAATCCCGCCGACCAAGGTTCCATTGAGTCGGATATACTGCAAGTCCGCCCCCGTCTGTTCCTCTAGTTTTTTGCTCAACTCCTTGCCGTCCCACTGCTTCACCGTATGCTCGATCATCTGCGCTGCCTCGTAGCGATGTTTCTCCGCAAACTCGGTCACCTCTTTTTTCAGCCACCCGTTCAATTTCAGATTTCCTGACCCACGGGGCTAACTTTTTAAGAAACAAGAATG
Organism: bacterium; assembly: GCA_020049135.1. Lineage (GTDB taxonomy): Bacteria > Verrucomicrobiota > Verrucomicrobiia > JADLBR01 > JAIBCM01 > JAIFLJ01. The sequence goes on from JAIFLJ010000148.1 coordinate 3,614, forward strand.
GGAAATGGCACTTTTTTCAATGGCAGATTTTAGATTGAAGATTGCAAAATGCTCGAAGAGGATGCGAAGCATCTCTGGAGTGCGAGCGATTTATCGCCGCTCTTCGCGGGGGAATTGATTCCCCCGCTCTCGTTGGATAGGGGAGAGAGATGGAAAGTAAGATGCGATATTGTGCGGGGAGAGACGAGGGCGAGGGGTTAGCTACGCCCCTCACCCCATCCCTCTCCCAGAGGTAGAGGGAGAGAGAAACCCCTCGTCAAGAGCTGTGATAAATCTCAGCACTCCACAGAGCCTTGCGGCTCCTTTCTCCCATTTTACTTTTTCAATTGAAAATGTGCCATTCTCATTTCTTGTTCTTAGACACTGGTTCAGGAAATCTGAATTTCATTTTCAGGGCTTCTTCCTGTCCCAGCAATTCATCCCATGATACGCAGTTGTCTCGCCATCTTGACCGTGTGACAGATTTTCAAAAGGCGTCAATACGCGGGACTGACCCCTTCACGAGGGATGAAAATGGGGCGTGGAGTTCGGCTTTCTGTTTTTCAGGTCTATTTTCAGATGAGTCACCATGTTCTGCGAACACCACGAGCGATGAAAATGGCGGGTGGATATTTGACCTTCTGCGCCTAGACTCGCGGGCGAGACGCACCGCGCTCCTTTCCGAAAGCGGCGGGGGACGCCGCTTCTACTTTTTCTGCTCCCGCCCTTGCCCCTATTTTCAAAGGAGCTAATCAACTCGCTTCTGATGCCGATGTGCCCGTTTTTTTCAAAAGAGCAGAAATATCCGCTCCGGGCAGGATTTTTGCCAGCACCCCCATGAGCCCGTCTGCCGCGCTACCCCCGCCCGCGACCAAGACATCTGGCACGATTTTGATGTTTCCATTTTGGATGGCGGCGGCCACCAACTCCACGATCTTGATCTGCTTGATAGCGTCCTCGCCGATCGCCTCCTGCTGTTTGCTGTAGGCTTGGGCGGTGGCTTCGCCGATGGCGGCGATTTTGGAGGCCTCGCCATCACCGATCGCTTTCAGCCGTTTGCCCTCGCCAGCGCCTTCCAGCGCCTTGGATTCGGCTGTGCCTTCGGCTAGGGTGATCATCTCGATTTTTTTCTGCGTGGCGACTTTCACGGCGATTTCCGAGGCGACCAGAGTCGGTTGCTGGTCTGCGGTGGCACGCATTTTTTCCATCTCGGTGCGCTCCGCCTGAGAGCGTTGTTCCATCTTATACATCTCTTGTTGCTGTTCGGCGATGATCCGCTTGGTCTGGGTCTGCATCAGATCTTCGGGCAGACGGATCTGGCAGATGAGAACCGAGACGCACTCGACATGATATTTTTCCAGATCGGCGCGGGCGCGGGTTTCCGCCTTGGCCTGTTCCTCCGAACGGCTCTGGAGGAAATTCATCGCCGATGCCGTGGATGCCTGATTTCTGAAGGAAGAATCTATCATCGGATGGATGACATGCTGGATCAGGTTGTCAATGGAACCCACCTTAGCCACCATGTAAGGTGCCTGGTCGGGGCGCACACGGATGACTACTTTGACGGAGACCTGAATCGGAAAACCGTCCTTGGAGATGACCGAGAGCTGGTCAAAGCGAGTGTCCTTCTGATCGTCCCAGTCAATGGTGATGTTGGTCGTATCAATGATATAGGCCATGAATGCCCGGCGATTGAGGTAGTAGCGCCCCGGCCCAGCCACCTCCTCTTGAATGCCGCGAAATCCTTTGGGCACGACATATTTTTCTTTGCCCTCCTCCACGGAGGCTCCTACTTGGGTCGAGCCGAGCCGCTTCTTCATCTCCTCGGTCGGATCTTCGCCCACATTGGACACCACGACACCGACTTGGCCGCGCTCTATAACGGCGACATTGTCCACTTCCACACTAAACATGAACGGGTTGATGTAGTAGGTGCCAGGACGCAATACATCCAGTTGTGGCCCGCGCTGTCCCTGTTGCGTCAAAAACGCCGAGCCGTTCTGATAGTCGTTATGGTTGGTGGTAGGACAAGCGACATATTCGCGCTCGGGCAACGGTATGCCGTCCAGAGCGGTGACCAGCCCCACTTTATTGGCTTCGATGACGACGGCAGGAGCCACCTGAATCTGAAATAAATTCAGGTTGATACGATAGGTGCCCGGCAGGAGGACATCAATCTGAGGCCCCTTCTGACCGCCATTTCTTAAGAATTCCTCGCCACTTTCGTAATTGGAATGTCCCGGCACGCTCTGCGCCAAAAGCCGCCCCATCGGAATGGGGGCTCCGTCTTGTGCGGTGACCACGCCGACCTCACCCTTGGCAATCACAACGGACCTGGCAGGAGTCACCTTGAAAAGGTGGGGGTGAATGCGGTAAACGCCTGGCGGCAATATCTCCGTCTGCGGCCCTTTTTGACCACCGTTCCTGATGAAAGACTCCCCGTCTTGGAAAGCGTTATGACCGACCACCACATTGGCGAAAATGCGTCCTGCGGGGATGGGCGACCCGTCGGCAGACTCCACCAGACCGATTTCATTCTCGCCGATTTTAGTCACGGTTCCTTTGGTCACCTTGAAGAGATAAGGGTTGATGCGATAATTTCCAGGCGGAATGATTTCAATCTGCGGCCCCTTTTGACCGCCGTTCTTGATGAAAGCCTCGCCGTCTTGGAAAGAGGAATGCCCCTCCACTGCTTGGGCAAATATCTTTCCTTTGGGAATGGCCGCACCGTCCACCGACTCCACGATACCGATCTCAAAATCCTTGATCTCGGTCACATTGCCGATGGTCAATTTAAACAGGTAAGGATTGATCCGGTATTTGCCGGGAGGTAGCACTTCGATCTGGGGCCCTTTTTGACCGCCATTCCTGATAAATGCCTCGCCGTCCTGAAAGGAATTGTGTCCCGCCACCACTGCGGCAAAGATATTTCCGGGCGGGATAGACGACCCGTCCACCGACTCGATGAGACCGATTTCGTTTTCCTGTATTTCGGTGAAAACGCTTTTTGATGCCTGGTAAATGAACGGTATCAGAAAATGCAGGCCAGGCCCCAGCGTCCGCGCCTGAATGCCCACTTCGTTGCCCAGAGCCACCACCCGCCCCTGTGGCATCTTCCTGCCAAACCACCGCCGCTCGATCAGGGCGATCTCATTGCCGTCCACGATCACGACTGACTGGTAAATTAAAATGGCTACGGGAACCAGAACGATGACCAACCACTGATGATTCAAAATAAAGTCCATAAACATTCCTCCGTTTGTCTGCAAAAAGACACCCCCACCTATACAGGCTTCTGAAAAACAGTAAAACTTTTATTCATGTCGGCAACGGAGCAAAACTAGACAGTTTTTTCAGAGGTAAAAGAGCCTAAAACAGTGGGCCAAATGTTTGTTGGAGAGTGTTCGAGGACCCAGAGTTTGGAGTTAGGGTGGTAAAGGACGGTGACGCGCTTGCGTCTGGTGGGAGCAATTTCGTAGGAAACCCCATCAAAATCAATGGTGGAATCGGCGTTGACTCTGCGGGAACAACGCAGAGAGAGGTGGAGATCGAGCAGGGATGAGGAAGGGGCGGGTTTGAGGCGGGCGCAGGAGGGTGTTGTTTTGGCGTTTGATTTCCATCTGCAAAATTTCCTCGGCCTGCTGGTAGGAGCCAACTCTGGCGTGGGCCAAGAGCGGGAGAAGCCTGTTTTGGAAGGTGCGGAAGCGCCTTTCGATTTTGCCTTTGGCTTGAGGGGAGGGAGCCACCAAATGGGCGATGCCGAGAGCCTTGAGGGCTCTTTGGAACTGGCTTTTTGGGTCTTCGTTGTCGTGGGTTGAACTCGAGCCGAAAAGGCTCAACCCATCGGTGTAAATGGCCTCTGGCAAACCGTGCGTCACGAAGGCGTGGCGGAAGTGGCCAAAGTGGTTCCAGGTGGTTTCTGCGGAGACGAAACGGCCAGCGAGGATGAAGCCAGAAGCGTCATCAACGGTGAGCAGGAGGATCTGCTTTTGCTCCTCTGGCCACCACGGGTGGATGGAGCTGTCGTGTTGCCAGAGTTCGCCCGCGTAGGCGCGGCGGAAACGGCGGCGGGAACGGGGTTGGGGTTCTGGGCGCGGGATGAGGTGGCTGAAGTGTTTTTTGACATAGGCTTCCACCGAGGAGCGCGAGCGCACGAAGCCGCGGAGGCGAGAGAGTTCGTCGGCAACGAGCTGGAAGTTGGGGGGAGACTGCAAGGGCAAAAACTCTTCGAGAAGGGAGAGCGCTTCGGGAGGCTAAGCCCGCAGGTGGTCGCCTCCGCTTGCACCAGGCTCGTAACGGGCTTTGTTTGGGGATGTCCCAAACCTTGTTAAAATTGCAGTAATCTCCGGTGGTTTATTTCTCTTTGGTTAGTTTGTTTTTTTCCTCACTTCAAGTCA
>JAIFLJ010000060.1 GCA_020049135.1 bacterium
GAGCGTTATCACCGCCACCCCAATCAAGCCCTACGCCTCATCCTTCATGCCTCCCCTCTCTTATGAAACATCCAACCAAACGCCCTGCCCCTTATCGGCATGGCTCCAAAGAGAAGGCGGAAAACTTTTTCCTCACTGGCATGACGCAGGCGATGACCAGCCTCGCCGACCAAGCCCACCCGGCAGGTCCTATCACGATTTATTACGCCTTCAAACAAGCCGATACCGAGAAAACCGATGGAACCAGCTCGACGGGCTGGGAAACCTTTCTCGAAGCGGTCCACCGTTCGGGGCTCCAGCTCTCTGGCACTTGGCCCATGCGAACGGAGCGGGCAGGTCGTTCAATTGGCAATGGCACCAACGCCCTCGCCTCCAGCATCGTCCTCGTCTGCCGTAAGCGCCCCGCCGACGCGCCCTCCACTTCCCGCCGCGAGTTCATCCGCGAATTGAACGGCGTGCTGCCCGAGGCGCTTGACGAGATGACGAGGGGAACAGACCCTGGGAACGCGGGCGTCCCGCCCGCATCGGCCTCCACGGGCGGGCAGGATGCCCGCGTTCCCAGGAGCCCCATCGCCCCGGTGGATCTTTCGCAAGCCATCATCGGGCCGGGCATGGCGGTCTTTTCCAAATACGCCGCCGTGCTGGAGGCCGACGGCACACCCATGAGCGTGCGCACCGCGCTCCAGCTCATCAACCGCTTCCTCGCCGAGGACGATTTCGACGCCGACACCCAGTTCTGCCTGCACTGGTTCGAGCAACACGGCTGGACGGAGAGCGTCTTTGGCGAAGCCGATGTGCTGGCCCGCTCCAAATCCACCAGCGTGGACGCCATGAAGGAAGCCGGCGTGCTGCAAAGCGGCAGCGGCAAAGTGCGCCTGCTCAAGTGGGCCGAGTATCCCACCGACTGGGACCCGCGCACCGACACCCGCACGCCCGTCTGGGAAGCCCTGCACCAGCTCATCCGCGCCCTCAAACAAGGCGGCGAATCCGCCTCCGGCGCGCTCCTCGCCGCCCTCGGTGGCAAAGCTGAGGCCGTGCGCCAGCTCGCCTACCGCCTCTACACTCTCTGCGAACGCCTCGGCCAAGCCGAAGACGCCCGCGCCTACAACGAACTGATTACCAGTTGGACTGGCATCGAAACCGCGGCTTCCATTGGACCGAAGTCTGGGCAGACTGATCTTTTTGGAGACAACCTGTGAAGAATCCAGCCAAGACCCGAAGCAAGCCTGTTTCGTTGAATCCTCCCGGCCTCGTCGGCGTGGGCGGTTTGCTTGGCGAATTGCGATCCCTCATCCAGCAAGCGCGACAGAAAGCGTTGCGGGCGGTGGATGCGGTGCAGGTGCGCACCTGCTGGGAGGTGGGACGGCACATCGTGGAATACGAGCAAGGGGGCAAAGCGCGCGCCGAGTATGGTGCGGGACTGCTGGCTTGGGTGGCAGAACGATTGACGGCGGAGTTTGGAAAAGGTTTTGATGCATCGAATCTGCGCTATATGCGGCTGTTTTATCAGTCATTCCCAAATTGTGACGCACTGCGTCACGAATTGAGCTGGACGCATTACCGCCTCCTTCTGCGGGTGGAAAATACCGCCGCACGCGAGTGGTATGCCAACGAATCCGCGACCCAAAACTGGAGCACGCGCCAACTAGAGCGGCAGATCGGCACGCTCTACTTCGAACGGTTGCTTGCCAGTAAAGACCGTAAGGCCGTGAAGAAAGAGGCCGATAAAAAACTTGGAAAAGTCATTCCCTCGCCTCGCGAGTTTGTGCGAGATCCTGTGTTGCTGGAATTTCTGGGGCTACCAGGCACAGGCCGCTTGCTGGAATCCAAGCTGGAGGATGCCTTATTGGAACATCTGCAAGCGTTCTTGCTGGAGCTGGGCAAGGGGTTTGCCTTCGTGGCTCGCCAGCAAAGGGTCAGCACGGAGAGCAAGGATTTCTATATTGACCTCGTTTTTTACAACTTCCTGCTCAAATGTTTCGTGTTGATTGATCTGAAGACCGAGGAGTTGACGCACCAAGACATCGGCCAGATGGATATGTATGTGCGGCTCTACGACGACCAGAAACGCGGGGCGGAGGATAACCCGACGGTGGGCGTGATCTTGTGCGCGAAAAAGGATGAAACCGTGGTGCGCTACTCTGTCTTGCACGGTAACGAGCAACTTTTTGCCAGCAAATACCAACTGGTTCTGCCCACGGAGGCGGAACTGCGTGCTGAACTGGAGAGGGATCCCGTTTTCCGATTACACAGCTCCGACTCCACACCCACCAAGCCCGCGAAAAGCCATCTAAAACTCAACCGAAAAAAAATATGAAACCCTGGAGAGAAATCATCGTCCCGCATCCGGATGTGCTGAATGGCACATTCCAACAATCCGAGTTCGCCGCAGACCTCACGGCGGTGCGCACGGGCAAGGCGACCCGTGAATACGGGGACGCGAAAGCCTTCTACGAGCGAACCTTCATCACGGAAGGGATGGGGCGATTGCTCACCCAAGTGGCGGAACGGCTCAACGGCAAAGGGGGCGAACCCGTGATCCAACTGCAAACCGCTTTCGGCGGCGGCAAGACGCACACCCTGCTGGCGGTCTATCATCTGGTGTCTCGTAAATGTGCTTTGGGTGAACTCGTCGGCATACCAGGGTTGCTCGATCAGGCCGGGCTGATGGATGTGCCGCAGGCGCAGATCGCGGTGCTGGACGGCACGGCTCACGCCCCCGGCCAACCGTGGAAACATGGGGAACAGGCGATTCACACGCTCTGGGGCGAACTGGCATGGCAGCTCGGCAAAGGGGAGGGCTACGCCATGGTGAAGGAGGCCGATAAAAATGGGACTTCGCCTGGGAAGGCTGTGCTGGTTGAACTGCTAGGCCGCTATGCGCCGTGCGTGGTTTTGCTCGATGAGCTTGTCGTTTATATCCGCCAGTTCGTGGAGAGTCAGGCACTCAGCGGCGGCACCTACGATAGCAACCTGAGCTTCATCCAATCGCTCACAGAAGCGGCCAAGCTCGTGCCGAATGCGGTGGTGCTGGCATCCCTGCCGGAATCCGATAGCCAAGCTGGGGGGCCGCGGGGCGTTTCGGCTCTGAAAGCCTTGGAAGCGGTCTTTAATCGGGTGCAGGCACTTTGGAAAACGGTGGCTCCCGAGGAAGCTTTCGAGATCGTGCGCCGCCGACTATTTGAACAGATCAAAGACGCCACGGCCCGCGACCAAGTTTGTCGCGCCTTCGCCGATGCCTATGTCGCCGAGGGTGCCAAAATCCCGCAAGAAACGCAGGAGGCTCGCTACTTTGACCGGATGGTGCAGAGCTATCCGATCCACCCGGAAGTCTTCGCCCAGCTCTATGAGCAATGGACGACGATTGAGGGATTCCAGCGCACGCGCGGCGTTTTAAAACTGATGGCCAAAGTCATCTTCCGTCTGTGGCAGGACAACAACAAAGACTTGATGATCCTGCCCGGCAGCCTGCCGCTTTACGACGGCAGTGCCCGCAACGAGCTGATTTACTATCTCGGCCCTGGCTGGGATCCCGTGATGGATCGGGACATTGACGGCGAGCGGGCTGAAACGACGATGCTCGAAATCAAGGAGACGCGATTCGGCTCCGTGCAGGCCGCACGCAGGGTTGCGCGGACAGTTTTTTTGAGCAGTGCGCCATCTTCGGTGAATACGAAACCCTGAACGCGGGGCATCGAACGCGGACGAATCCTGCTCGGCTGTCTCCAGCCAGGCCAAACCTCCTCGCTCTACTCGGACGCGTTGAATCGTCTAGCGGATCAACTCCACTACATGAGTTCGTCCGGTGACAAAGCACAGGATGCGACCCGCTATTGGTTCGACACCCGCGCGAATCTCCGTCGCGAGATGGAAGAGAGGAAGAAACGCTTCGAGGACAAAAATGAAGTGCGCGGACGCATGGCAGAGATCATGAAGAAGCTCGTTGCTGGCGCGTCTTTCTTTGACGGCACGCATCTCTTCACCCCGCACGGCGATGTGCCTGACGACAGCGCTTTGCGTCTGGTCGTGCTGGCGCCAGAGTTGTTCTATTCCAAAGAGGAACCCCGCCCCGCCACTGGCGGCGTGTTGGATTATGTGCGAAACAATGGCACGAAACCGAGGTATCGCGGCAACCGTCTGCTTTTCCTCGCCCCCGACCACGGAGCCCTGACACGGCTGCGCGATTGCATCCGCGTGGCCTTGGCGTGGAACTCCATCGTCGAGGATGTTGAGGCTAGGCGTCTGGTTCTGGACAACCTCCAAGCGGAGCAAGCGAAGAAGGAACTCAAAGGCGCGGAAGATGTGCTCCCGCGAGTTGCCCGCGAATGTTTCAAATGGCTGCTCTGTCCCTCACAAGAAAGCCCCACTGGGAAGCCAAGCGTAGAGACTGTTCCGCTCAATACCGGTGGCGCAGCATTGGGGCCTGAGATCGAGCGAGTCTGCCTCGATAACGAATGGGTCATCTCCACTTGGTCGCCCATTCATCTGCGTGCGAAGCTCAAGGAGCTTTATTGGAAGGCCGATAAGCCCGCCGCGAAAGCCGACGATTTCTGGGAGGACACGCTTCGTTATCTCTACTTGCCGCGCCTCAAAGACCGAGGGGTTCTCGCGCAAGCGATCGTGAAAGGGGCTGGAACGAAAGACTTCTTCGGCACCGCCTACGGTGAGCACGACGGGAAGTTCGACGGTTTCAAGTTCGGTGACTCAAATGTGCAGTTTGACGACACCCTCCTGCTCATTGAGCCTGAGGCCGCGAAAGCCTACGAAGTTGCGAATTCTGTTGTCATTTCTTCGCCGGGAATCAGTTCTCCAGTAGAGCCTGCCCCAACTACCAGCAACACCCTTCAGGAAACGCCCGGCAAGCCAACCACACAACAGACCTTGCCGACGACGCCAGTAACGGAGCGCCCTAAATCGTTTCATGGCTCTGCGGCAGTCGCTCCCGCAGCCGCCAAAATGCGACTCGTGCAGATCGCTGAAGAAATGATTGCAATACTTACTGCTGATCCCAACGCCGAAGTCAAAGTCTGCATCGAAATCGAAGCGACATTCGTCAACGGTGCTCAAGACCAGACCAGGCGAGCCGTTTCTGAAAACGCCAAAACGCTAGGTTTCAACACAGCGGAATGGGAGCGATAAAGCAGCAGAGGCAAATACATTGGTGAGATGCCACCGACACCCTCGAACTCCCCCACCGCTACACCATCCACCCCGACGCCCGCAAAGAACTCCTCACCCGCCTTCTAAAACTCAACCACAAGCTCTACACCGAAGAAATCAAAGCGGGGTTACACGGCAAAATTGTGAAGAAAACTAAGAATACCATATCCGCACCAGAGGGATTGTTGGAAACAGATTTATTTGAACCAATTGATCAGGAGGACAGACCATGAACGACACATTGCAACTTAGCGACCTATGGAACGCATTGACCCCGAAAGAAATCGAGGACGGATGCAGATGTCTGCTAGACTTCACCGATAATGATGTTAACAAGGAGGCTCGCGAAGAGGTCTTGCTCGCATTGGCCAAGGCGTTGCGTTTTCGCCCGGTATTTTTCCAGCGAAGATCCGTTGCTGAAAATCTACCGTTTCTCGTCAAAAAGATCGGTGCGATTGATTTTGCAGAAATCTTGCAGAATCTGAAAAATCGTGTATCGTGTAACACACTGTGAATACGCACACATACGAAGAAAATGCGAGTTCATCTGCCTCCAGAGAGCCTGTGCCTCTCAGGCTCATCATGACACATTTCGTTCGCAGATGCGTCCAAGTTGATTGGAATTATCACGCTCTGCTTGACTTTTAGAAAAAGGATTTGATTCTTTACGCCATGCGTTTTGATTACCACATGCACACGCCGCTATGCGGCCACGCGGCAGGTTCGCCGACCGAGTTCGCACGCGAAGCCGTGAAAAAAGGTCTCTCTGAAATCGGTTTTTCTGACCACAACCCGATGCCCACGCAATACGATGAGTGGCGCATGGCTCCAGACGCTTTTCCAGAATATCTTGCCCTCGTGAACGAGGCCCGGGAGTGCGTGCCGCAACTGGTTGTCAAGCTCGGACTAGAGGCCGATTATATCGCAGGCTTCGAAGAGCATGTCCGGTTTTTGAGCGGGCAAGCTGACTTCGATTATCTGATCGGTTCAGTTCACTACATAACGCCCGACTGGGATGTGGATAACCCGAGCAAGCTGGAGCGCTGGAAAGACCAGCCAGTGGAGGAGACTTGGAAACAATATTTCCGTTGCGTAGCCGAGTCAGCGCAGTCTGGCCTTTTCGATATAATAGGGCATCCAGACCTGTGCAAAAAATTCACCCATATCCCAGAAGGTGACCTGCTCCGTTTTTATGCCCCGGCTCTCGAAGCAATAGCGGACAATCGCGTCTGCATTGAGATAAACACATCGGGCCGACACAAGCCAGCCAAGGAGGCTTACCCGAACAAGCTGTTTTTGGAAGAGGCGTTGCGCCGCGACATACCGATCGTCATTTCTTCCGATGCACACGCGCCGCAGGAAGTAGGGCGCGATTTTGATTGGGCTAAGCAATTCGCATGGGATATAGGCTACCGCGAAGTGCAGAGATTTTCAAGAAGAAAACGGAGTCCGCACTCCATTGCGGATTTTTAAAACTTTTATTTTTCTAAAAACTCTACTCGTGCGCCCAATTCAGGAACTAGGTGCGAGTCGGGTTTTTCGATTTTGACTTTGGCTTGGAGTGTTCCCTTTTGCCTATTGGCTTCTGGCGATATTTCCGCGACGCTCCCACGATAAACTTTATCCGGGTATGCCTCTGGTATTATTCGGCACGGGTGGCCTATCCTGACTTTGGAAAGGTCGGCTTCGCTCAAGTCAAGTTCCACGCGCAAATCACTAAGATCGGCTAACGCGAGAAGTGCCGTGCTGGGTGCCCGCGCTCCGCCGAAGCTGAGTGGCGAAACCAGTTCTCCCGCATCTACCCATGTGTCCAAAATCACGCCATCAACAGGCGAACGGATAACGGTGAATGAGAGCCTGACACGGGCTGCATCGCACGCCCCGCCGGCTTCCATCAATACCGCTTGAGCCGCTTCAACGGCTAACCCAGCCAGCTCGCCAGCCAACTCCGACTCGATGCGCTTCGAACTCAACTGACTGGTGCGACGGTATTCGGTTTCCGCTTTTTTTAGCGAAACACGAGCGGCTTCCAAGCGTCCCTCCGCCTGCACGAGGGCAGCCCGCTCTTCCGAGTCTTCCAAGCGAACCAGCTCTTGGCCTTTTTTTACGGGGTCACCCTTTTTGACGCCCACCCAAGAGACTACGCCTTGGAAGCGCGGGCTCACCTCTATGCGGGCATTGGGGACGATGTGCCCGCTCACCGTCAATGCGGTGTTTTCCGATTGTGCGGGCGTTGCGGATATAGGCTGCGGCACGATAGCGGCTGTATTATTTTTTTGTGTGCCGTCAAAAATGCGCCGCTCATCGCCTTTGGAAAAAGCGAGCAATCCAGACACTATGGCTGCGAACGCGACTGCGACAGGTATGAACCACACCTGCATTTGCGGCCTCAAACGATCTTCCGCTCCAATGCGGATTTTGTTTAACTTTTCAAAATCCATTTCTAAAAATCGTAAAGGATCGTTTTCACATGAAAAGAATTTTAGTCGTCCATGGTGGTGAGCCCGAATCATTAGCATCACCATTCTGGAAATACGGCATCATGCTGGGAACGCCAGCGGTCCCAGTTTGGGATTGATCCAACCCTTTCAGGGTAGTCTCCCACCCCTCTTTTCCTAGGGTAGCCCGAAGACGGGCAACCCTAGACTGATGGCTTTAATCCCTTCGGGATACAGATGGAGAATGTCTCCAACTGCAGTGGCGGGTCATGTGTTCGCCCAGAGTCATATTCCCTATGAGAGTGCTCCTACGGGCTATGGCAGAGGCCAAACGGATGTGCCGAGTTTACTGCCCGTGC
>JAIFLJ010000265.1 GCA_020049135.1 bacterium
CTCTTCGTTGCGCGTCGGTCAGGTATCGCAACGGATATCTTCCCTCCTTGCGCCTCGATGCCAGGCTGTTTTGATCGCCACTCATACGAAAATTTTTGTGTTATAGGCCACTAGGGCACTGGCGTTCCCAGCATGGTGACGCTAATGATTCGTGTTTCCCACAGAGAATAGGATTTGACCTTTTGCGTGGATTTGTTTTCCTATTAGCTGATGGGACAAAATCCTAAATGAAGGGCATAGCGTGATTTCAGAATCTTTTACAGTCATTTTGCTTGGGTTGGTGGAAGGAATCACCGAATTTCTTCCCATCTCCTCGACCGCGCATCTCCTGATCACAGAGCACTACCTCGACCACACACCAGATGACGCCTTCAACATCATCATCCAGCTCGGTGCTGTCCTCGCAGTGGTTGTTATCTATTGGAGACGCCTGCTTGATTTCGTGATCAACATCAGTAAACCAGAGCAGCGTGACTATATTTTGAAATTGGCGGCTGCTTTGACAATAACAATTGTTGGGTGTTTGGTAGCAAAAAAGATGGGGTTCAAGCTGCCCACCGACCTCTGGCCACTCGTTGTTGCTATGCTAGGTGGAGCAGTGGCAATATTTTTGGCTGAATGGCTCCTTAAAAAGAAACCCGTTTCCGAATCCCTGACATGGCATGTCGTGGTATGGGTTGCTTTCGCTCAAATTCTTGCGGCAGTTTTTCCAGGCACATCCCGTTCGGGTGCCACGATCATTGCCGCCATGTTCTGCGGCCTTTCAAGACCAGCCGCCACTGAGTTTTCCTTTCTACTCGGAATACCGACCATGTTTGCCGCCAGCATTTATGCGGGCAAAGAGGCTTGGGACACGGGTATTTTTGATTCGCCAGACACAGTGAACAAACTCGTGGTCGGTTTTATAATATCTATGATGACAGCCTTCGTCGTTGTCAAATGGCTCATCCATTATGTTCGCAGTAACACTTTCATCCCTTTTGCTTGGTACAGAGTTTTCCTCTCCATAGTCCTGATAATCGCTCTATGGAACGAGCGTACGCACCTGCCGCCAGACTTGAAAGAAAGCCTTCATAAGCCTTTTTCGCACGAAAGTTCTACCAAGCTCGCCGCACTGCCCGAAAAATAATCGGCTGCCGCACTGCATCCGTTCAGATTTTTTCCGCCATTGATCGTGCGCTGCCTATGCAGTCTTCCATGGAAATGCCGCCACGGTAGTTGCCTATTAAGTGGAGACTGGGAAAAGCGTTTTCTATACGCGCACATTCATCCAACATACACTCGTGTCCAGCCTCGTATTGCGGAATTGCTCGCTCCCATTTTGTCAGGCGAAAAAACTCTGGGCTAGAGCTTATCCCGAGCAGTGGTTTCATATCTTTCAAAATAACTTCGCGCACCTCATTTTCTTCCAGTGCCAAAGCTGCTTGGTCTCTACGCCCTCCAATGAAAGCTGTGAGCAACACTTTTCCAACTGGTGCTCTGCCCGGAAAAAGCGTGGAGGAAAAAAGTGCCCCCAGGGTCCTAATGCCGCGTGCCCTGCTCACCAACATGCCGAACCCGTCCAACGGGTGCGAAACCGCGTTGCGGTCATACCCAATGTGCGCCACAAGCATCGGCGCGTATGGCACATTTTGCAAAGCACCGACCGCCCCAGCAAACGGAGCGATTAGTGCCGCAGCCTGTTTTGCTGAAGTAGCCAGCACGACCTGTTTTGCCTCGTAAACGCCAGCCGCAGTTTCAATCAAAAATCCACCGTTCTGCGGGCGTATTGCTCTGGCCTCTTCCGAAAGTTTCAGCCCCTGCCCTAGTCGTGCAAGCAGCCCAGACGACAGTTCGGATAACCCGCCGGGCCACGAGATAAGGCGTCTCTTGATTTTTTTATCAGTGCCACCGCCAGCTTTTTTTTTGGACAGAATCATGCCGCGCAGCAGACTCCCGCCGAGCTGCTCCCACTCGTAAAGTTTCGGCATTGCGTGGCGCATCACTAGACGACTAGGGTCTCCTGCATAAATTCCACTCACAAATGGATCCACCAGTTCCACCGCCGCTTCCGCACCGATCCGCCTAGAAAAAAAATCGCCCAACGACTCGTTGGCGTTGCGCCCCTTTGAGCGCAAAGGCTCCGCCATCATCGCCAGCTTGCCAGAGGCAGAAAGGAACGAGCCAGAAATAAACGACTGTAGCGAATTCGGTAAAACCACTGGTTTACCATCCCGCACCACATAGCGCCTTTTCGCCTGTGGAGCCGCATCCAGCGCGGAATCCATCATCCCGTTTTCCTCCAAAAATGCCACTGTTTCAGACCGCGAAACCATCATCGTGTTGGGGCCGCTCTCGCACAGGTATCCGTTTTCAAAAAATGTCTGCGCCGCGCCGCCGGGACGCCCCGCAGGCTCCAACAGTTTCACTTCATAACCCCGTTTTTTCAGGGTCAGTGCTGCGGACAGCCCAGACATCCCTGCACCGATAACCACTACTTCTGTTTTCATTTTATTCTTTTTCAAAACACCCGTCTGTCCCCCATTTTTTAACATAGCCAGCTAGAGCTTCTATCCAGAACGGATGCTCATTCAAGCATGGTATCACCGTGTAGCGCGTCCCTCCCGCCCCTATGAATATCTCCCTCCCACGAATTGCCATCTCTTCTAGCGTCTCTAGGCAGTCTGCCACGAATGCTGGCGAAATGAGAGCTATCTCTCGCACACCTTCAGATGGCAGGCGGCGGAGTACTTCATCGGCTGGCGGCTGTATCCATCGGTCTAGCCCGAACCTAGATTGATAAACAATCTCACATTTTTCCTCCGGCCACCCGGACGCTTTTATGAAAGCCCTCACGGTCGCCCGTGTCTGCATACGGTAGCAACGGGCGTGCGCAGGATGTCCGACCTCTTCGCAGCAGCCGGGCTTTGCCAGACAGTGCGAGCCAGTGATGTCGCCTTTCCTTATGTGCCTCTCCGGCACACCGTGAAAACTGAAAATCAGCTTCTGATATCCACCGTCTAAAAATGGTTTTGCGCTCTCCACCAGTGCCCGAATATAGAGCGGCTCATCATAAAATGGCGGCACGGTTTGCCAGTCCATTTCTGGCGATATTTTTTTGATGCAAGCAGCAACCTTTTCCACCACGGTCTCGTAGCTGGACATGGCGTAGTGCGGGTAGAGGGGCACGAGCAACAGCCGCCTGACACCCTGTTTTTTCAGATGCTCAAGCGCACTTTCGATAGACGGATTCCCGTAACGCATGGCACATGCTACAGGCATCCCTGCAACCTCCTGCAACTTTTCGCAAACCTTCCGCGTTGTAACCACGAGAGGCGAACCTTCTGATGCCCATATTTCGCGGTAAGCCGCCGCTGATTTTTTTGGACGGAAAGGGAGTATGATGGCGCGTAATAGCAGCGTCCTAGCCCATGCGGGCATATCCAACACCTTCGCATCAGAAAGAAACTCCTCCAAATAACGCCTGACATCCGCCTCACAAGGCGAATCGGGTGAGCCGAGGTTCACCAGCAAAACTCCGCGCCTACATGCCGTGTGCATAGTCATACTGTCCGCGAAAAACGCGCCGCCGATTTTGCATCGAGATAGGCATCGAAAGCCATGGCTATGTTTCTGGCCAACATCCTTCCAGCAGGGAGAATTTTCAAACGCCGCCCATGCCATGCCACAAGCCCGTCCGCGATCATGGGATCAAGTTGGCCAATGTCATTGGCGAAATGCGATTCGAAATCTATCTGGAAACGCCGCCCAATCTCTTCAGTGTCCAGCTCGAAGACGCAGAGCAGGCGCATTATTATTTCTCGCCTCAGCACATCTTCGCTTGAAAGCTTTATGCCCCTGAGCGTTGGTAGGTGCCCAGCGTCTAGGCACGCCATATATTCAGGCAGCTTGCGATGGTTTTGCGCGTAAGCACTGCCCGTCTGGCTTATCGAAGAGAGACCCATACCGATGAGTTCGCACTCCGCACGCGGAGTGTAGCCCTGAAAATTTCGCCCTAGCGTCCCTGCGTCTTGAGCGCGACAGAGAGCGTCGTCGGGCTTTGCAAAATGATCCATGCCTATGTAGCGGTAGCCCGAAGATGTAAATGTTTCTATGGCACGCTGCAAAATACGGATTTTTTCGGCGGGCGCAGGCAGTCGTTCGGCTTGAATAGCTTTCTGGTGGCGGAACAATTGCGGCAGGTAGGCGAAGTTAAAAAGTGCTATACGGTCGGGATTCAAATCCAAAATTCGTTCGGCTGTCCTAGCAAAAGTCGTCTCGCTTTGGGCAGGCAGACCGTATATCAGATCCACCGATATCGCAGAAAAGCCGGCCTCCCGCGCCTCCCCAAAAACTCGGCGTGTCAGTGCTTCGGGCTGTATGCGATGAATGGCGCGTTGCACTTCGTCATCGAAATCCTGCACACCCATCGAAAGACGATTGAACCCGGCCTGCTTTAGTTCCGAAATATGCGTGCCGCCAGTTTCGCGCGGGTCAATTTCCACGCTTATTTCCGCTCCTGGCTCGAAACAAAAACGCCCGCGCACATCCTCCGCAAGCCGCCGAATCTGGTCTGGCGATAAAAATGTCGGAGTGCCACCGCCCCAGTGCATTTGCGCGACTTTCCTGTTTTCACCGAGCGCATTCTGCACCATGCCCATTTCTGTGGAGAGCGCGGACAAGTATGCTTCAGGGCGTTTGCGATCTGCTGTGAAAATGACATTGCAGCCGCAGAAAAAACAGACCGAACGGCAGAACGGTAGATGGAAATATATGGAGAGTGGCGGCGGATTATTTACGGTGCTGCCCTGTTTTATTTCGCGCAAGAAATCCCCGTGCCCGAACTCCTCGTGGAAATGCGGTGCTGTTGGGTAACTGGTGTAACGCGGGCCAGGTCTGTCGTATTTCTCCAAGAGACGCCCATCCACTACGGGTGCCACACACGGGCTGTTTGCTGGGGCGTCCATCTCCCCTCTCAACATTTCCAGTTTTTCACAGTTGAAATAAATGCCCGTGCGTTTTCTACTGGTGTATCCGGCAAAATGCCGTGTCCGAGGTTAGCGATCAGGCCAGGCTCAGGGTGCATATAAAGCATTTCCGCAGTAGATTTTTCAATGTCCGACGGGTGCTGGTAAAGATAAGTCGGATCGAGGTTGCCCTGTATCGCATGCCCGTATCCTATGCGCTTGCGGACATCCGCCAGCGAAAGACGCCAATCCACGGAGAGGACATCCGCCCCAGATTCCTTCATGGTTTCGAGGTGTTGAGCGGAACCATTGACATACAATATCACAGGGACACCAAGCGTTTTGATCGGGTCAATAACCTGCCTCAGCGACGGCAGGACAATTTTTTTATAGAGGTCGCGGCTCAGAAGCCCGCCCCAAGTGTCGAAGATTTGCACTGCACCGGCACCAGCCCTGACTTGCTCTATCAGATGTTCCGCGACAGCCTTCGCCAGCTTTTGCAGCAGTTTTTCAAACGAGGAAGTTTCCCGCATCAAAAATTTGCGTGCCCGATGAAAATCGCGGCTCGTTTCGCCCTCAATCATGTAAACAGCGAGGGTGAGCGGGGCACCTGCAAAACCGATGACTGGCACCTGCTGCCCTTCCAGTTTCCTATTCACGATTTTGATGGCATCGTAAACAAAGCCCAGTTTAGAGCAGTCCAGCGGGTGAAGCGAACGGACTGTTTCGCCAAGATAGAAAACTTTGTCCAGCTTCGGTCCACCGCCAGACTCGAATTTGAGCGGCAAACCCAAAGCTTCCAAAAGAAGCAATATGTCAGAAAAAATAACGGCTGCGTCCACGCCGAGTATATCCACTGGCTGCAAGGTGACTTCTGCGGCGAGTTCCGGCGTTTTGCAGAGCGTCAAAAAATCCGTTTTCTCGCGGATTTTTCTATATTGCGGAAGGTAGCGCCCAGCCTGACGCATCATCCAGACGGGTGGGCGCGACACTTTTTCGCAGCGGCAAGCTTGGATAAAAAGTGAGTTTTTCATGTGCGTGACACCTCCTCGAAGCGGATGTGGACAGACCGCCCGTGTGCATCCAGTTTTTCCATTTCAGAAAATGCGGCTATCGTCCCGCGAACTTTCTCCAGCGAACGGCGGCTATACTCAATCACACTGGTTCTCCTGAAAAATTGGTCAACCGTCAGGCCGCTGAACGACTTGGCCGCACCTCCCGTCGGCAGCGTGTGGCTAGGCCCCGCCACGAAATCACCAGCCGCAACTGGAGAAAACCCGCCCAAGAAAACCGCGCCCGCCGAGCGGATGGATGGCAGCCATTTTTTGGGGTTGGCGACCTGCAGCGAGAGGTGCTCTGGGGCAAAAGCATTGGCTATCTCCACAGCTTCTTCCATGGATCGCGTCTGCACCAGCGCGGCATTAATCAATGAGCGAGCCAATATACTAGAGCGCGAAAGCCCTGCCGATTGGCGGTCTATTTCCTTTTTGACAGCATCTCTAATTTTCCGCGATGGCGTGAGCAGGACGGCCACGCTGCCAGCCCCGTGCTCCGCCTGCGCCAACATGTCTGCCGCAATGAAAGCCGGTGTAGCCTCGCTGTCCGCAATGATCAGTGCCTCGCTCGGCCCTGGGAGTTGGTCTATCGCCACATGCCCCATGACCTGCCGTTTCGCCTCAGTGACAAACGCATTGCCTGGACCGAAAATTTTTTGAACGCGCTTTACTGACTTGGTTCCGAAAGCCAGTGCCCCCACTGCCTGCACGCCACCGAGTGCGTAAACTTCCGTGGCTCCAGCCAGCATGATCGCATAGTGCAAAACAGGATCCACTGGAGGAGGCGTCACAACAGCGATCTCGGTGCATCCAGCAGCAGCCGCTAATGTCACGGTCATCAGTGCTGTTGAAACGAGCGGCGCGCTGCCGCCAGGAACATATATTCCAACGCGCTCGAACGGGAAAAAATTTTCGCCAACCGCAGCACCTTCTGTATTTTTCATGCGCCAGCTTTTGGGCATCCGCCCTTTGGAAAAACGGCGTATATTTTCTTTGGCGCAGGTGAGAGCACTGACAACCGATGTGGGCGGCGTTTGTGGACATTCGTCCAACCGTATCGCTTTCAGTTTAACTTTATCAAAACGGAGAGTCAGCTTGCGTAGCGAAGCATCGCCGCCTTGTTTGACTTCGGCGAGCAGTGCCGCCACGGTCTCTTCAACCCTAGGGTCTGGGGAAGCCACGCGATCCATCTGTTTTACCCAGCGGCTATATCCAGCATCAGAAAAACTCATCATTTGCATGGCTAAAACCTATCACGCCCTTTTGCGCTGTGAAGCGATTTTCACAGCACACCGAGCATCCCCATTTTTTTCTCCAGTCCGTCAAGTGTCCTATCAGTAGCACCAGACTGTGCCGCAAAAACCTCTCTGGCCTTTTTTCCAAGCTCGTCAGCGTAGGTGGACGAGGCGAAACACTTTTTCACTTCATCCTCAAGCCCCTTGGCATCAGCCACTCTGACAACTGCGCCGTGTGCGGCAAACTCCTCCGCGATAACAGCAAAGTTTTCCATGTGCGGGCCAAAAACAACAGGCCGTCCAGCCTGCGCTGCTTCGAGAAAGTTTTGGCCACCGTATCCGACTAGACTTTTCCCGATAAAATTCACTCTGGCCAACCCATAAAAATGGCGCAGTTCACCGGTGGAATCCAAGACAAGAACCGAGCCGGCCAACGCATTTTCGCCACCCAATTTCGAGCGGCGCACGCAATGGAGTCCGAGTGATTCCGCCAAGGCGCACACTTCGCCACCGCGCTCGGCATGGCGCGGAGCAAGCACCAAAAAAATATCAGGAAACTGTTTTTGCAGGCGTATGAAAATATCTATGACGATAGCCTCCTCACCACGGTGGGTGCTGCCCGCCAGAAAAATGGGGCGACCCTGTTTCCATCCAGCCCAGCCCAGTATTTTTTCTGGATCAACTGGCGGAGCATCCCCGAAAAATCGTGATACATCGTACTTCATGCTTCCAGTCATCACCATGTTTTCACCGGGAACGCCTAGAGCAAGGAATCGCTTGAAATCGCGCTCGCTCTGCACGCACAGGCACGCGATCTGCCTGAGGAGTGGCCCGACGAACCAAAGGCACTGGTGATACCTCTTCTCGGTGGTGTGCGAGAGACGGGCGTTGACGAGTCCCACAGGAACGCCTCGCTTTTCGGCTTCCCATAGACAGTTGGGCCATATTTCCGACTCCACCAACACGAGCCACTTGGGGCGCACTAGATCGAATGCCGTGCGGACGCTGAACGGAAAATCTATCGGGTTGCAAAAAACTGGGACTTCGCCCGAAAGCCTGCGAATGGCCGTGGCACGCCCCGTGACCGTTGTCGTAGAGAGAATCACTGGCACCGATGGATGCCTTTTCTGCCACCCTTTTATGATCTGCACGGCTATCTCCACCTCACCCACGCTCACGGCATGTATCCAGAGGCCGCCAGATTTTTCTTGGAGTTTGCGCCTCGTCCTTTTGCTGAAAAGACCAAAACGCTGGCCGAAACCGCGCCCAGATTTCCCGCGCTTTATCATTTTGCGCAAATAATACGGCGCAGCAAAAAGAAAAAAACAGAGGAATAAAATCTGGTAGGCGACCCTGATCAAAACCATAACCCTCGCCTCATCTTAAAATAGAACGGCGGGCGGGCATCCCTGCCCGCCAATCCCCGCCCCAGAACACGGGCTGGAAGCCCGCGCTCCGTTTTTCATCGTTTGTGGTGTTCGCCAGAACATTGTGCAGACATCTTGCCCCGTTCGAGCTGTTTCGTCAAAGAAATCCCGCCACCTTCATGTCTTCTTCCAGCAAGCGCAGAGACTCCTGTTCTCCACACATGATAAAGGGCTCTGGCAAACTCAATCCGAATACTGCGAGGCGTGCCACAGAAGCCAGAGTTGCGGTCGCTTGTCAATAGTCACAAATGTCAGCCTGACCCCTATTCCTACTAGTGTCACCAAATGACTGGAACGGGGTAGCGATGGATTTGAGGGTCGGGCGTGACCATTTTCAACCCTTCACAAAGAGCGTAAGAAATCAGTAGGCGGTCGAAGGGGTCGCTGTGGAGCGGCGGCAATTTGGCGAGATGCCATATTTCCTCATCGCCTAGAATCTGGTATTGAAGCCCGTTCTTTTGGATGGCTTGACTCACGAAATCATGAGGGGCAAGCGTGAGCGGTAGTTTGCCCAGAGAGTATTTGATTTGGATCTCGAGCGAAGAAACTTGATGAACGACCAGATCGTTATTGCCATCCTCTAAAGCGGCACGGGCAGAGTGTGAGAGCTGTTTCGTTTCATCACACATCCATAGCAAAACGCAAGTGTCCAAAAGCAGTTTCATTTTGAAAACAAATTGGAATTAGCCCCTCCAACTGGAAACACGCCGCCCCCGATCAACGACTCTGCAATCTCTTTATCCGCAGAAAAAAACTCTTTTCCAACGGGGCAAGAGCCTTTCATCAACCCCAAGCGACGCTTTTTTACCCCATTGCCAGACAGTGGCCGTATCTCCGCAAATGGACGGTTGCGATCACACAAAACGATCGTCTCTCCACCCTTGACCAAACGGGCGTAATGCGACAGCCTCGCTTTCGCCTCATGCAAATTGATTGTGGTCATGAATTGAACTATAGACCAATGCCCTAATTAGTCAAGTTTATGGTTCACTCAATCCAATTTATTCGTGGAAGCACCCCAAAAAGGTCAATGTTAGGGACTGCCCATGTTTTAATTGGAGTTGAAAGGTTTAAAGGTTGAAAAGTTTATAAAATCTTCTCCGCGCCTCCGCGTGAAACTCTTCGTCTTCCCTTCAATCCCTTCGGGATACAGAGGGGAAATGCCCAAACTCCAGAGGGGCAAGATGCGCTAAACACTTTCTATTTTTTAATGCCCTTATCGAAAAGAAAGAGATTCACCTCACCCACTTTTAATCACGACCACTACACGGTGGCTGGAGACAAAGATGTTGACTCCAAGTAAGAAAATAACATCGGCGACCACCGTCAAATTTAACAATTCTTGGGACGCTTCCGACAAAATGTCATCGTTCCCAGTAATCAGAAGATGCCAGCGGGACGCTGGCGGTCCCAGTGTTTCCGGCACACCGTGTTCAGCATGATGCCATATTTCCAAAATGGTGATGTTAATGATTCGGGCGGAGTCAATGATGCACGAGTTTTTGCGCAAAAAAATTCACGAAAAAAGAAACGGGCGGCGGCGTGGCGAGGTCAATTTTTTACTGGCGAGAGGATTGTCTGTAGTTTTTGGATCGTCTCTTTGAGTGTGCTCCTCTCTTCCACGGGCTGTTTCAAAAATTGGACGAGATGTGGGTATGTTTTTAAAGCGACATCAAGCTCTGTGTTGTGCCCGGGCGTATATGCGCCGATCTCTATGAGTTCCCTGTATTGGCGCTGGACGGCGAGGGTGTGGCGGCCTTTACCCACGAGGTTGAAATGGTCGCGGCTTATCAGGTCGCTCTGCAAGCGGCTGAGGCTTTCCAAAATTTCGATTGCGGGATAATGGTTTTCTGCGGCGAGCCTCCTAGAGAGGAGCATGTGCCCGTCGAGTATGGAACGGGCGCAATCGCTTATGGGGTCGTTCCAGTCATCGCCTTCTGTTAGGACAGTATAAAAGGCTGTCATGGCACCGTTGTCATGGCGGCCTGCTTGTTCCAGCACGACGGGGAGCAGCCCAAAAACCGAAGGTGGATAGCCGCGTGTCGCTGGGGGTTCGCCTATGGCTAGACCAATTTCGCGTTGTGCCATTGCTAGGCGCGTGAGGGAGTCCATCATTAAAAGCACATGTTTGCCCTGTGCGCGGAAATGAGAGGCGATGGTGTTGGCTGCGAAAGCCGCTTTGACGCGCACCAGTGCTGGTTGGTCGGATGTGGCCACGACCAAGACCGTTTTTTTCAGTGCTTCAGCACCGAGGTCGCGTTGGACGAACTCAAGCACTTCTCGCCCGCGCTCGCCGATGAGTGCTACGACATTTATATCAGATACGGCGTGGCGGCAGACCATGCCCAAAAGCGTGCTTTTGCCCACGCCACTACCAGCGAAGAGCCCGAGCCTCTGCCCGATACCGCAGGTGGCGAAGGCGTCTATGGCACGCACGCCTGTTTCGAAAACTTGGTCTATGCGCGGGCGTCTTGTGGGCGAAGGGACGGCGCGAAGCATTGGCATCATCTCGCAGAGAGCAGGCAGTGCGCCCAAGTCGTCAATGGGTCTGCCGAGCGGGTCGAGTATGCGCCCTAGAACGCCGTTACCGACGGGCATCATGGGCGGGGCACCGGTAGATTCGACAGGGTCGCCTTCGGCAACACCTTCCAGACCTTCCCAAGGCATGAGGAGTATTTTGCCGTCGCGGAACCCTACGACTTCGGTCAGGCGCGGGGCGTTGTGTCCCGATACTGTTACCCAACATGCTTCGCCGAGAGCTGCCGGGGGACCTTGAGATTCCAGCATGAGGCCGACCACTTTGCTGACACTCCCCACAAGGCGCGGCGGCTGAACACTGCGCACGCTGCGTTTGAGTTTTTCGAGGTAAAGGTCTGTCATAGACAGAGTGCTGAGTTGACTCTAGCCATGCGCTCTAGGCGGCGGCCATCTATTTCACCGAGGTCGCTGCGGAGGATGTATTCGCCGGGCTGCAAGTTTTCGTTTTCTTTCCACTCAATCCTGCTCTGCGGGAGCGAGGCACCGATGGCCTCTAGTCGCGTTTTTATCATCTCCATGTCTGTGGGGTTACATTCGATTTCGATTTTGGATGCCTGTTTAAGCTGTTCGATGACAGAACGGATTTCGTTGAAAATTTCTTCTTCCGTAAACTGGTGGTGGCTGAGGATGCGGGACAAAATTTCTGACATCATGTACGGGAGATGCTCTTCGGCTACGGAAAAAAGGAGCTGGTGTAAATTTTGTATTTTCCCAGTGAGCAAGGCGGTTTCTGCGGCTGCCTTTGCTTTTGTGCGACGAGCTTCCAGCTCCGCCGCCCACATCCCAGACCGGTAACCAGCTTGATGCCCTTTTGCCCACGCTTCGTCTGGCATGGCGGGGTGGGCTGCCGCCTCTTCTGGCGTGAGCAGGCGAACCCGCTTGATCCGTTTTGGAGTAATGAAATTAAATCTTCGCATCCGAACCTTTTTTGTTCAGGACAACCTCTCCGTTTGCCTCGAGCGTGCGGCACGCTTCCAGTATTTTTTCTTGGGCGGCCTCGATGTCCGAAAGCCGGACGGGCGGCATGAATTGAATTTCCTCGTTGATGGCCTCCACGGCACGCTTGGACATGGCACTGAAGACGAGCGTCTTGAGGCGGTCGGATGCGGTTTTGAGGGAGACGGCCAAGTCGTGCGAATCCACTTCGCGGAGGATGCGGGTGATTGTGGGTTTGTCCAAATCGCCCAAGTCCTCGAAGACGAACAGGAGTTTCTTGATGGCGCGAGAAAGTTCTGGGTTCCGTTCGTCGAGTGAGTTGAGAACCTGCTGTGCTTGGTTGTCGTCGAGGTTGTTGAGTATTTGAGCAAGTATTTTCGTGCCGCCCGAGCTGGCCACATCTGTCGGGGTGCGCAGGTTGAGCCTGTTTTTGATCAGCGAGAGGACTTGTTGCACCACATAGGATGAAACTGGCTCCATGGTGGCTATGCGCTCTACGATGTCAGTGCGTTGCTCGGGCGTGAGCATGCCTAGCACCTGTGCGCAGGCGATGGGTTCAAGGTAAGAAAGGACGAGTGCCCATGTCTGTGGCTGGTCGCGGCGCAGGAGGTTGACGAGTTGGCGCGGCTGTATTTCGCGCAGGATCGAGGTGTCCACCGACTTGGGGCGCGAAGGAGCCACGCGGGACATGACCTCGTTGGCTTTGTAGCGTCCTAGCGAACGCTCCAAAATGTCGCGTGCGTAGTCTGGGCCACCGTGGGCGGATGTGGCCGCATCAATAGCGACTGGGGAAAACTCCCTGAGCAGTGCTCTTTGCATGATGAGTGGGACGAAGGTGATCTTCGCCATTTCAGTGGCGATGTCTTCAACCTCACGCTCATCGAATTCTCTGAGAATTTGCTCGGCCAAATCCTGTCCGACAATGACCAGAAACGATGCCAGCTTCTGAGTTTTGCTCATCCCATGCAATGGGTCTGAATCTGCTTCCGCTACGGTTTTTTCAATTTCAGAGAGCGTGGCCATATTTGGAGATTAAGCGATTAGCTGCGCTGGTTCATCCACTGCCGTATTGCTTGAGCACTGGTGCTGGGGTTTTCTTCGATCATTTTGCTGACATCGTCCACGGATAGGATAGTGCTCCTGCTTATGGCAGGGATTGGCAGCGCGCTGTTCTGTTGCTGGAGCGATTCGTAGCGTTCTAGCAACTCCGAGAAGTCTGGCTCGCCGCCGCCTTTGTCGGACGAGTTGATGATGCTGCGGAAGTAGAAGAGAACAGCTACGGCCAGCACTATCAGGAGCCCTTGGCTGGCGTATGGCAGCATCTTGTTCACATCTACTGGCACTTTCTTTTCATCGGTGCCTGTGAACATGTCCACAAATTCAACTTCTTCAACTTTAATCGAGTCTTGGCGCATAGTGCTTTGTGTAAAACCTATTGCTTGTTTAACAAGCTCTTCGATTTTTTTCAATTCCGCAGAATCGCGATCTTTGGTTTTGCCGCCGCCAGATGGTTTGGCTTTGTTTATCGTCACAGCCGCCGTGAGACGCCGTATATCGCCCACGGCACGCTGGCGTTTTTCTTTTACGCTGTTTATTTCGTTGTGAGTGACGGTATTTTCCTTTGTCTGGGTGCTGCTGGTTGTAGGGGAGCTGGCCGATGCGGCTTTGCCTTCTGGCACATTTTGAGTCGTGCCCGCTGCCCCTGCTAGAGATTCGGTCTTGCTGTTGCTGTTGTCGTTGGTGATCGTTTCGGTTCTCGGTATGACGACTTTCGGGTCGAACGAGACAGACTCTCTCTCGACGGAATCAAAATCCATATCCACAGTGATGCGCACCACCGATTGGCCAGGGCCAAGGACTTGATCCAGCATGGTCTGCGCTTTTTCGAGCAGTGTGTTTTCCGTTTCGTGAATCATGGACTGGCGCGTTTTTGAGAGGTTGGAAAAGCTAGAGCTGTCTTGGTCTTCGGCGAGTGAACGCCCGGCGCTGTCCACCACTGCTACGCGGTGCGGCTGTAATCCTTCGACACCGTTGGAGACGAGAAACCTTATGGCTTCAACCTGCTGCGGTGTCATGCGGCGACCCGATTCCATCTGGAGGAAAACGGACGCTTTGGATTCGCGTTTATTTTTTTGCGAGAAGAGCCTTTCCTCTGGCACTACGATCATCACGCGGGCGTCTTTTACCTCGTCCAACTCTTTGATGGTGCGAGCCAGTTCGCCTTGCAGGGCGCGGTAGTAGTTGGCCTTCTGCATGAAGTCGGACATGCCGAGAACGGATTTGTCAAAAAGCTCGAAACCTACGCCGCCTGCAGCATCCGAAACGCGTGGGATGCCTTGTGCGGCAAGTTTCATGCGGACTTCGTGAACCTTGGTTTGTGGCACCATGATACTCTTACCGTTATCGCCGATCTGGTAAGGAATTTTTTGGTTCTGTAGTTCCTCAATTATTTTAGAAGCTTCTGCCGATTGGAGGTTACCGAACAGTAGTGTGAATTTGGGCTGACTGGAAAAAAATACCACCAGTGCAAGTGCCGTGGCCACGAAAATTATGCTGGCCGCCAGATAGGCTTTTCGCTGGAGAGGCAGCGAATTCCACAGGTTGACTATTACTCTTTTTATCTCTTCCATAAATATGACTCCTTTTTTTTCGCTTTAAGCTAAATCTGTGCCATCCAGGCCTGTTTATGGGATCCGTCCCGTTTATTTTTTATAATTTTCCGTCAAATCTGCATCCGCATGATTTCTTGGTAGGCATCGAGCAATTTATTCCGCATTTCGGACAACATGCGGAAAGAAAGTCCGGCTTCTTCCACGGCAATCATCGCTTCGTGGACTGGCGTATTGCCGCCTGCCAGAACATCGCGCACTTTGTCGCCTGCGGTCACTTGGCGGTTGTTGACATCGCCCACCATCTGTTGCATGAGATGCCCGAAGGTGGATGGCTGGTAGTCCATTCTATCGGGTTGAGCAGTGGCTTGGATGCGAAACGACGGCTCTTGGGCGTTAGCCGAATCCTGCAACCGACTGAAAGTATCAACGCCTGTCAGGTCAGGTTTTGCAGGTGACTGAGCTCCTGCTGTCGAGCCGATCTGGTCGCCGAGGCTACCAGAAAAAATGCTGGCTTGCGGCTGTGCCGCAGAAGATAGAAATGAAAGCGGACTCATAAGTTATTCCTTTTAATCTCCTATCCTGAGCGATTGCGAAAACATCTGTTTGCCAGTCGTCAGCACCTGCGTATTAGCTTCGAAAGAGCGTTGCACATTCATCATGTCCACCATCTCTTCAATGACGGAGACATTCGGCATTTTCACGATCCCGTTGGCGTCTGCGTCTTGGTGTCCTGGCATGTGAACTTCCTTGAACGGGCGTGGGTCGTCCATTATGCGTGCAATGCGCACGCCAGATGGCGATGCCTGCTGCGGGAGCCCGGTGTCGTTGGGCGTTACCATCGTCTCGAAAATCACCTGTTTGCGGCGGTATGTCTGGCCATCTACATCACGGGTTGTTGCTTGGTTGGCGATGTTGGATGAAATGACATGCATGCGGGTTCTTTCCGCTGTCAATGCACTAGCGCAAATGCCTGCCGCTGGAATTATGCTGCCCATATGGATGCTTCCTTTTCAGTTATTGGCTCGTGCGCCCTGTTATTGCCATGTTTAGGCTGTTGTAGTTTTTCGAAAGCATTTTTGTGGCGAACTCGTGCATGGCCGCATTTTCCTGCAAAGCCACGATTTCTTGGTCAAGGTTGACAGTGTTGCCATCTAGCTTCTCAGGGTTTTGGAAGCGGGATTCGGTAATGCTCGCTTTCGGGATTTGTGTGGGGACAGTGCCGCCGTTCATGCTTTTCATGGCTTCGCGGAATTGCCCTTCAAAATGCGTGCTCAGATCTACCCGCCTGTATTTTGGGGTATTAAGATTAGCTATGTTATTGCCTATGGCTCCTTGGCGTGCTGCCGTGGCGTTCAGGGAAAGTTCGAGACTTTTGGTCGTTGGCTGGTTGAATAACGCTGGAATACCTATGTTCACAAAAGCTTCCAAAGCATGTACTGTGCCAATTTGCAGAAAAAGAGAGAGCTATTCTGAAGGATATGGGTAGAGACGGCTTTCGCCGCCCCTCCCTCCGAACCGTGCGTGCGGGTCTCCCTCACACGGCTCTCCGATTGATGGGTTCTCTCTATCGAGGTTGACATAATTGGCCATGTTCCTTTCCGAGGCTGAAAAGTCCCATGTTTTGCAAAGAAGGCACTTGCCTCCTCTTGCTCCCTTTACGAGAACCGTCAACATACGCTCTGTCCATACGCACAGTCGCACTCCAAGTTGCTTACTCTCCTCTCCGCTGGCATTACCCAGCTTCTTGGCTACTATGGGGACTGACTGCTGGCTGCCGGTTGCTATGCTGTTCGTTTACCCCATTTGGCCAGAAGCACCTCGCGGGTCTATGGCGTTGTTCGCCCAGTTTCGCCTTCTGGTATTGTTTGGGTCGCAACCACCTCTTCTCAGCCCCCTACGCTCAGGCTGGGTCAGGTCTCTCACCTGTCAGGCCCGCATGACTCGATAACGCACTGGCGCAGGCATCACTGCCTGCCTCTGAATGGGAAGACACAGGTAGGAATGCCTGTGCTGCACTCTATTTTTAGCTGAATCATTCAGTGTCACGAACCGCTGCCCCAGACCAAGCGCGAAAAAAGCGTATTTGATCTGGGCTACCCAAAACAAGAAGCATATCGTTTTCTAATAATTTTTCGGAGCCTATTGGGTTTAAAATGCGCTGCTCTTGTCGCTGAATGCCCATGACTTGAACACCTGTTGCCTGTGGAATAGCCACAGACCCCAGCGTCCCGCCTAACAGGTGACTCCCTGCCACCAGTTTGATCATTTCCAATCCTACCTCATCAAATTCAGGCTCTTGAGAGCAGACTTGCGATGTCTGGCAAAGAAAACTGCGGGCAGCATCCATCTGTGCGTAGTCCCCAGCCAAAAGCAGACAGTCTTCGGCATAAATAGCCTGATCTGGCTTAGGGTTAGGTATCCGAGTCCCATGCCTGTTTATCTCGGCCACCGTGCAGCCGAAACGACTCCTCACGGCCAATTCCTTGATGGTTTTACCTGCGCACGCCGCCCCTATCGGTAATACGCAATCGCTGGTTGCAAGGCTCCATTCCTTGTGCCGTTGCGCCCACGAAGGCGGCTTCGCTGCTGACGGCGATGAAGAAAGCGTTTCCCTCATCGAAATCTCCCACCAGCTATGCCAGTAAACAATTTTACGGTAGAAAAAAAACAACACTAGGCAGACCCCGAGTGCCACTCCAAACCAAAGCCAAAACGGCAGCTCGTGAAACGGCAGCAGAGACGCAATCCACCAGACGAGTGCTGCCCCACAAAGGCTCTTGAAAATATATTCAATAAAAGGCTTGAGCCTACCAAGATACTTTCCGTCACCAACAGCCATCTCTGCGTAGAGCATAGACATGGCATCCAAATTCCTCCAGACAGCCACTACCGCAGGCAAAATCAAAAGCGCAACAGCCATGCAGAAAAGACTCTCGAAAGCAGTGGGATGCAATATTCCTACTGGAATTTTATGCGCGAGCAGCCCGTGCAGCGGCTCTGAAAAAAAGAGTGTTCCGGTAACAAAAAGCATCTCTAGGCTCACCTGCAATAAGCGTTTCCTGCTGAGCTGCCACCACAGGCCGAAAAACCTGCGTTGCTGTATCTGCTCTATCCAATCGTGGTAAATAGCGAGCTTCTCCATAAACTCTGGATGCAAAATACGGGTCACGCCGTTGCTTATCGGTTCTGCATGGCGAACCAGAAGCGGAGAAACCAAAGCCGTCAAAATAGAGACACCGACCGCACATGAGTAAAAAGACGCTGGAATTATCCCAGCAATCACACCCACCTGCGCAATAATAAAAGAAAATTCACCGAGCGGCGTCAAAATCAGGCCAGCTCTGAGCGCGTTCTGGAAACGGGTTCCCGCAACCATGAGCCCGAAACTACAGACCGATGAGCGTGCCAGAAGAGTGAACGCCGATAGTCCTACGATCCAAGTCCAAGACTCAAGAAAAACTCTGATCTCAATCATCATCCCTATCGAAACAAAAAAGACTCCGCTGAACACATCCCGTATGCCTTCAAAAGCCGCTTCGATCCGTTTCTTCTGCGGCGTCTCAGCTACGATCGCCCCCATCAAAAACGCCCCTATGGCCAGCGAATAACCAGCTTTAACTGCAAAAAACGAAGTCAGAAACAGAAGCCCAGCCACTACGATTATCAGCAACTCCGCGTTGGTTTCCGAATCAAGTTTCCTGAGCGCATGTGGCACCAATGCGAGACCAACCATCGCAAAAAAAACGATAAAAACCAACAGCCCCGACAGCACGGCCCACACAGATATGCCTGGCTGCAACGCCCCCAAATGCGTGTATGCCGATAAAACCGCGAGCATCACGATGGCTATGACATCCTCCATGATGGCGAAACCTAGCGCAAGCTGCCCAGCGCGGTGGTGTGCTACTTGGAAATCTTGCAGCACCTTCGCGATCACTGCCGAACTCGATACCACGAGCATGGACGCTATAAAAAGCGTCGGCACTGTCTCAAGCCCGGCAGCCTTGCCCAGCAAACGGCAGATGTTGAAAAGTATAAACGCCCCAAGCCCGGCAGCCACAAATGGAGCAGCGCCAAGCCTGCGCAGCTTCTGGAAACTGAGTCCCATCCCGATTGAAAACATCAGGAAAATCAAGCCCGTCTGAGAGATCGCTTGGATGCGAGCAGTGTCGATTTTAAAAGAAAAAAAGGCAGCACCTGGCACCACTATTATACCAGCCAAAAGGTAGCCAACAACCAAGGAAAGACCCAGACGCCTGCATATCCAACCGCCAGCCCCAGCTCCCACCATCACGAGAGCCATGTCCTGAATAAAATCAATACCGTGCATGTGTGCGCATCATTTCTTTTTCAAAACATGCTCCGCATAAAACGCCGCCGCCTGCGAACGCCTGTTGAAATCCAGCTTGTCCATCACATGCGAAACATAGTTTTTGACAGTTTTTTCGCAAAGCCCGAGTGCCTCCGCTATCTCCCTGTTCGTCTTGCCGTCCGCTATATGGGCGAGCGTCTCCAGTTCCGCCTCTGTCAGGCGTGCCATCCGCTCTCTTGCCGAAAGCGGCATACCATCAGAAATAATCCTCGAAAAAACGCTCTGCACCGCCCGCGCATCCAACACGGAACGCCCTGCTGCCACATCCAATATTGCCTTGGCTATCGCGTGCGCGTCCGATGATTTCACCATGTAGCCGTGCGCCCCGGCGTCAATCGCCCTCTGTATCGTCCTTTCGTCACCGAACGAACTCACCATGAGCACCCGCGTGTTAAGGCCGAGCTGCCCGACTTTCTGGCAGACATCAAGTCCGCTCGCATCGGGTAGCTGTATATCGAGCACGACCACATCGGGCTTCAATCTCTGTAGAGCTTCCGTGGCTTCGGCGGCATTCGAAGCTGTTCCCACTACTTCAATTTCCTCGTATTTGCCAAGAACCGCATTCAGCCCCCAGATCATCATGTCGTGGTCATCCACAAGGAGAGTCCTTACCTTGTGAACCACCTGAATGTCTCTGTTTTTTTTCATGGGCGCGGCAAGATTGAACCCCGCGTTTTATGCGCGATTTGTTTTTAGTCTTTTTTTTCTGAGCCGTCTATGAGCTTCCAGAAGTTTGGGTCTTTTTGCAGTGCCTCGTCTTCGCCCGTAGGGAGTTTGGTGCGAAAAAGAAAATCTTTGAGCGTGTTTTTATGAAGCACGCGCCTGACCAGCAAACCGCTCTCCGTTTTTTGGAAATAAATCCTGTAATCTTTGGCGCGGAAACGGTAGTAGCATTCGCCCTCCCGTTTCAGCTCGCCGAAGTTGTCCCCCGCACGGCTGAAATCAAAATCTCCAGTAAGATCGTTAAATTGGCTGAGCACCTCAAGCTGGAGCGGTTTCGGCATCTCTGCCATTTCCGCCGCACTCACATCGTTGAATATAATCTGAAACACAGGTTGTCGGCTCCGTTAAGGTTCAAGGGTATAAAAGAACTGCTTTCCGTTCCTCTCTGAAACGAGTGATAGACGGTTGCCACGAAGCAATCAAGCTTTCAACGCTTTTACCAGACGCCAGCCAGCGTTTTACAGCCGTCCCGCCTGTCACTTTATTGAACATACAAATTTTTTCAGCGGTAGATTTCCTGAAAAGGCCGAGCCCAGACTGCTTTTGCCAGACCGACATGAGGTGCGGACTCAAGTTTGTCAGGTTTGCTTTTTCCAAGTCCGTAAAAATTATGCGGACGCTGGGCACCGTCCCCCCTTTGAACTTGCCCTGCGTAATGCGGTAAACGGTCTCTTGGAAGGAGACACCCGACAGTTTCAATTTATTAAGAGCATCGGCATACCGTTCCGGACTGATCCCAGAGCCGCCTACAACTGCGAATGGCTCGTTGCCTCCCACGCCGTTGCTCATGCCACCAGATTCGCCCATCCAGCCAGTAGCCACATAATATCTGGCACTCATGGGCGTAGGGATGTTGGGCGACGGTGCCACCCAGCGCAGCCCCGTTGCCTCCCAAACCATGTTCCGCGTCCATCCATTCATGGGGACAACATGCAGGCTGACGGGTTTGCCGCCCATCCATTTCGAGTGGTTGATCAAGAGAGCCAATTCCCCAGGTGTCAGCCCGTAAACATACGGGATTTCGTACTGGCCGACAAAAGAGCGGTATTCGGGGTCTAGCGGTGGCCCTTCGATCCTTAGCCCACCCAGTGGATTCGGCCTGTCCAAAACATAAAAATCTATCCCCGCCTCTGCCGCCGCTTGCATAGCCAACCCCATCGTGCTTATAAATGTATAGCTCCTGCAACCGATGTCTTGTATGTCGTAAACAAGAGCGTCCAACCCCTTCAACATCTCTTGCGTCGGTTTGCGCGTAGAGCCGTAAAGCGAATATACAGGCAGGCCAGTTTTTTTGTATTTTCGCGTGGCAACATACTCGCCCGCTGGCGTTTTTCCATCCAACCCATGCTCTGGGCCGTATAAGGCAACGAGGCGTACCTGCGAGGCCTGCCGAAAAGCATCAATGGCCGTCCGCCCCCCCTTACTCACAGCCGTCTGGTTCGTCACTAGACCCACGCGCTTCCCTTTGAGGTGCTCGAAGTTTTTGGCTATGAGAACATCTAGCCCGGTGGACACCTGTGCTGCGAGGCGTTCTTGCGAACATGCCGCGAACAACATTGCGACTGCCGCACAAATTTTGATCGTCCGTCTCACTTTGCGTTGGATTTTAAAAGTCTTCATGCTTGACTGCTTGTATGGATCAAAGCGAATTAGGTCAACTTCTGACGATGGGTTTACCGGGGCCATTTTTAACTCCCGTCTGGCGCGATTTCATCAGGCGCGTGCAGCCAGGTGGGTTCATACTTTTCGGGCGCAATCTCCAGTCGCCCGGACAGGTCAGGGAACTGTGCGACGAGTTGCGGGCACTCTGCGACACCCCGCCCATACTCACGCTAGACCAAGAAGGCGGGCGCGTCTCTCGGCTCAAGGATATTGGCCACCAACCACCAAGCGCAGACCAGCTCCGCAGGTGCGGCGATACCAACCTCATTCGACGCCACGGCGAGCTTACAGCCACTCTACTGCGCCTGTTCGGGTTCAACCTCAATCTCGCCCCGGTGGCAGACATCCTGCTGGACAGCGAGGCGGAAAACTCTCTACTCAACCGCTGCTATGGCACTTCGGCAGACGAAGTTATTTCAAAAGCAGGAGTTTTTTTAGACGCAATGCAGGATGGCGGCGTTTGCGGGACAGTGAAACATTTTCCCGGCTACTCGCTCTGCTCGAAAGACCCGCACGGCAGCCTGCCGCTAGTAGATCGTTCACGCGAAGAGATGGAGGAACACGAATTAAAAGTTTTCCGTGCACTCCTCCATCGCTCGGCTTCGGCCATGATCGGCCATGCGGTCTATCCCGTCTTTGATCCAGACGGCTGCCCCTCTTCGCTCTCCTCACGGATAATACGCGACCTACTCATCGGAGAGATCGGTTATGGCGGACTGGTGATGACCGACGATTTAGAGATGGGAGCCATTTCATACGAATACGGCGTGGCGGAAACAGTCCGCATGGCCATTGATGCTGGCAACGATCTCCTGCTTTTCTGTCACCAGCGGGAATGTGTGGAAATCGCCCTCACAACGCTCTCTCGTCTCCCAGCAGATAAATGCGAAAAACCCTTGGCCAAAATGCGCGAGTTCAAATCGAAACTGTCCCCCGCACGGGAGTGGAGCGCAGTGGCTTTTGACTCAATCAATACAGACATACAAGCACTGCGTGAGAAATGCGAGTCTAGGCTTGCGCAAGCATAGATTTTTTGGACTTCTTCGCTGATTTTTCTGCATGGTCGCCCAACGGCTACACACTGAGAATAGCGCAGCATCCACAATACAAATAAACATGCCCTCCCCAAGTTTCAGTGAACTTTTTGCCCAAGACAAGCCACTTCTTGTTCTCGCCCCGATGCAGGATATTACAGGTGTGGATTTTTTGCGCATCATCCATTCTTACGGCGGCGCAGATCTCTATTTTACAGAATATTTCAGAGTTCACAGAGATTCCAAGCCAGACAAAGACATCCTTAAAAGCGTAGATGCAAATCCGACGGGTCGCCCCATTTTGGCCCAGATGATAGGGCGCGATACATCCGCCCTAGTGCGCACTGCCATGCTGCTTGAAAAATATCCTGTCGCGGGCATTGATTTCAACCTCGGCTGCCCTGCCCCAATTGTTTGCAGAAAAAATGCAGGCGGCGCTCTCCTGCGTGATCTCCCGCATGTAGCCGACATCATGCACGCACTCAGAGCGGCACTCAAAACTCGCCTGACTCTGAAAACGCGCATCGGCTACTACTCCCCTGAAGAGTGGGAAAAGTTTCTCCCGTTTTTGAAGGTGCTGCCTCTGGATGCCGTGACGATTCACGGAAGAACTGTCAGGGAAGGCTACTCTGCACCTGTTCATTACGACAAAATTGCGGAGGCCGTCAGAGAGCTTTCTTGCCCTGTGATCGCCAACGGTGAAATCCGTTCTGCCGACAAAGCCATAGAAGTCTGGAAAAGCACCGGAGCCGCAGGAATAATGGTGGGGCGCGGAGCAATACTCAACCCATGGATTTTTCGTCAAATCCGCGAGCGGCTTCATGGCACCGCCGTTTTCCTCCCCTCTTTCCGCGACCTCTACAAGTATATCGAGCGGATTTACAGCGAGACAAGAATCCCCGGAATGGGAGATAAAACACATGTTTCAAAAATAAAAAAAATCGCCGGCTTTATCTCCTGCGGACTAGAATCAAGACCCAGTTTTCACGCGCAACTCATGCGAGCCGAGACGCCCTGCGATTTTTTCCGCGCTTGTGGGGATGCCCTCTCTTCCGATGAACCGTGCTTCATCCCATAGCGAGAGCAAGGAAGCAATATTTGATCTGTTATAGTAAAATCTTTTCAAAAAACAGAATGTTGCTACCCTTCATAACACTGGATGGGTGGCTGAGCGGTTTAAAGCAGCGGTCTTGAAAACCGCCGAGGGTTAAAACCTCCGTGAGTTCGAATCTCACCCCATCCGTTTTGCGCCACATTTCACTCTTTCCATTTATCCAAAAACTTTTTTCTAAAGAAAACGCAACTAGTGCCGTTATGAGTGTTAGGCAGAACGGAGTTTCTGCCTGCGGGGGAGCCCGGACCTCGGATAGAAACAACAACGGGAAGTCAGAAGGAACTGGCGGATCGCAAGATGTGATCTTCGGTGAAAAAATT
>JAIFLJ010000251.1 GCA_020049135.1 bacterium
CAAAAACACGCTGTCACAACTTATTCCAAAACAGACTGTTGCATCCAGTTATACAGGAGAATTGGGAAGAGGAAGATGTCTCGCGCAAAGGCGCGGAGAACACGAAGGAAGATTTTTATAAACGAAGAGGCGGGCTGGAAGCCCGCCCTCCGTTTTAGGAGCTTCGCTCCCGTCAGAATAGCTCACCTCTTTTCCGCCGAGGTCAGGATGTCTGATTCTACTAAAACTCGCGGAATTTTTGCGCGATAGGCATTAGGCGACCGCGTCCGAAAGCGCGGCTTGTCACTTTGATTCCAGGGGCGGCCTGCTGGCGCTTGTATTCGCTGTAATCAACTTTTTTCAGGACATCCCTGACCGTGGCCTCGTCAAAACCTGCCGCGACAATCTGTTGCAGCGGTTCGTTTTTCTCAACATAGCACCTCAGAATTTCGTCCAAAACCTCGTATGGCGGGAGGCTGTCTTGGTCGGTCTGGTTTTCGCGCAGCTCCGCACTTGGTGCTTTGGTGATGGATGCGGTCGGTATGATTTCGCGCTCCCTGTTGATCCATCTTGAGAGGGCATAGACTCTGGTTTTGGGGACATCTGAAATGACAGCCAAGCCGCCACACATGTCCCCGTAGATGGTGCAGTAACCAACGGCGAGTTCGGATTTGTTTCCAGTAGTCAGAACGAGTGAGTTGAATTTGTTGGAGAGAGCCATCAGCACCATGCCGCGTGCGCGTGACTGGAGGTTTTCTTCTGCCTGATCCGGCGGAAGACCCGCAAAGAGCGAGCCACACTGCTCTGACGCGGACTGAAAAATTGGCTCTACAGGAATAACATCATATTTAATGCCGATATTTTGGGCTAGGGCGGCGGCATCGTCCAGACTGCCTTGGCTAGACACTTTGGCGGGGAGCGATACGCCATAGACATTTTCTTTGCCGAGCGCGTTTGCTGCTATCACGGCCACTAGCGCGGAATCAATCCCGCCGCTCAGACCGATAATAGCTTTTTTGAAACCGCATTTGCAGACATAATCACGCGTGCCAAGCACGAGGGCGTCAAAAAGATTTTTTTCATCATCTTCCCACGGCATGGCGGCTGGTGGGTTGCTGTTTGTATCCACTACGAGCAAATCTTCTGCGAACCCTTTTGCTCTAGCCAAATAAAGACCTTCCGAATTGATGGCTAGGCTGTGCCCATCGAAAACAAGCTGGTCATTGCCCCCCACTAAATTGCACTGAGCTACCCCGATGCGTTCTGTTTTTGCGATGGTTTGCACCATCTCGCCACGCAGTTTTTCTTTTCCCGATATCCATGGTGAAGCGGAAAGATTGATCACCCACGAACAGCCTTTTTCAGCAAGCTCTTGAACTGGGTCTGCGTGGTAGCGGCGCTCGCTCCAGAAATCTGCGTCGTTCCAGATGTCTTCGCAAATGGTCACGCCTATTTTCTGGCCGTCCCACTCGAAATAGCCCGATTTTTTGCCGGGCTCGAAGTAGCGGTCTTCGTCAAAAACATCGTAGGTAGGAAGGAGGCGTTTGAAAAATCGTTGGCCAACCATGCCACGCCGCAAAAAAACTGCGCTATTGAAAATGGGGCGTCCTGGTCTGTCTGGGTTAGCCGTGACCGTGCCCACCAGTGCGGGGGCATCGTGTATTGACGCAGCCAATCGCACGAGCGTTTCTTCTGCACGCTGAAGAAAAACAGGGCGCAGGAGCAGGTCGCGCGGCGGGTAGCCAGTCAGTGCTAGTTCTGGGAAAACAACTATTTCAGCACCTTGGCCAACGGCGTTTTTGTATGCGTCCGCTATTTTTGCGGCGTTGCCATCCAGATCGCCGACAACGCTGTTTATTTGTGCGAGAGCCAGTTTCATCGCCTATTGCTCCAGTTAGTTTAAGTGGCAGTTTCCGGCGTGGGGCAGGTGCAGAATAGATTTCTGTCCCCGTAAACATTGTCCACGCGCCCAACGGGAGGCCAATATTTATAGCTGCGCAACCGTGCGGTCGGGTAGGCTGCCAGCTCGCGGCTGTAAGGCCGGTCCCAGGCATCGCCGCAGACGGACGCCGCAGTGTGCGGGGCGTTTTTGAGAGGGTTGTTTTGCTTGTCCATTTGCCCGGATTCTATCGCCTTGATTTCATCGTGTATGGCGATCATGGTGTCGCAAAAACGATCCAACTCCTTTTTCGATTCGCTTTCGGTCGGTTCCACCATCATTGTCCCTGGCACGGGCCAAGACATCGTCGGAGCGTGGAATCCGAAATCCATCAGGCGCTTGGCGACATCCTCGACTTCCACACCAGACCCGCTTTTGAAATGGCGGAAGTCCAAGATGCACTCGTGTGCGACCAAGCCGCCCGATCCTTTGTAAACTACAGGGAAACGGGACTGGAGGCGACCCGCAATATAGTTGGCATTCAGGATCGCTACTTGCGTGGACATGCGCAAGCCTTCGCTGCCCAACATGCGAATATAGGCCCATGCGATCGGGAGGACGCCCGCGCTTCCGAAAGGTGCCGATGCCACTGCTCCAGAAGAGGGCATGCCCTTGTCGCGTGCCACAGCGTGACCGGGTAGGAATTGCGCAAGTTGCGATGTCACGCATACGGGCCCTACGCCAGGGCCGCCGCCACCGTGCGGTATTCCAAAAGTTTTGTGCAGGTTGAGGTGGCACACATCAGCACCAATGTCGGCTGGGCGACAAAGGCCGACTTGCGCGTTCATGTTTGCGCCGTCCATGTAAACTAGTCCACCGTGCCTGTGGATGATGCTACATACCTCGCGCACCGTGTTTTCGAAAACGCCGTGTGTGGACGGGTAAGTGATCATGAGTGCAGCAAGGCTTGACGCGTGTGCTGCGGCTTTGCTTTGCAGGTCGGTGAGGTCAATGTTTCCTTTCGCGTCGCACGCCACAGGGACAACGCTGAAACCCGCCATGACTGCGCTGGCCAGGTTAGTGCCGTGCGCGGATGCTGGTATCAGACAGACCGTGCGTGCGTCTTCTTTTCTACTCATGTGGTAGTTGCGGATGGCCAATAGACCTGCGTATTCGCCTTGCGAACCAGCGTTGGGCTGGAGCGAGACAGCGTCGAAGCCCGTGATCTCACCAAGCCAGTGCTCAAGCTGGCGGCGTAGCTGGTGGAACCCTTCTGCCTGCTCCACTGGGATGAACGGGTGCAGGTCTGCGAACTCGCGCCATGTGACCGCCAGCATTTCCGTCGTGGCACTTAGTTTCATGGTGCAAGAGCCTAGCGGTATCATTGAAGTCGTGAGGCTCAAATCTTTTGACTCCAGCCTGCGGATGTAGCGGGTCATTTCCAACTCCGTGTGGTGGAGGTTGAAAACGGGATGTGACAGGAACGGCGATGTTCTTGTGCAAAACTCCGGTAGCGGCTCTCCTGTCTCGTGCGACAGAAGCTCGAATACGCTCAGCCCACGCCGACGCTCGCACTCCATGTCGGTGCGTTCGAGCATCTCGTGTATCACCTCGCACGGTATCCATGCTTCTGGAACTAGCAAGTCGGGCGGGCACTCTGTCTGTTGCTCGAATACGGCTATCAGATCGCGCAGGTCTTTTTCGATAACTGTTTCGTCTAGGGCGATGGCGAGCGTGTTTTTGTCAATGTGGCGGAGGTTGATGCGCTTCGCCGTTGCGCGGTGGAGTATGCGGTTCATGGCGGTCTCGCCCACGCTTACGCGGACAGTGTCGAAAAACGGTTCTACGCCGACATCGTGCCCCATGCGGCGGAGTGCTGCGGCCAAAACTCTAGCCATGTTATGAACGCGGGCAGCTATTTTTTTCAATCCATCGGGGCCGTGGTAAACGGCGAACATGGATGCGAGTACAGCCAGCAGGACTTGCGATGTGCAGATGTTGCTAGTGGCTTTGTCGCGCCTGATGTGTTGCTCGCGGGTTTGCAGTGAGAGTCGGTAGGCAGGCTGGCCGTGGGCGTCGCGGGTGACGCCGATCAGGCGTCCTGGCATCTGCCGTTTGTATTCATCGCGCGTGGCAAAAAATGCGGCGTGTGGTCCGCCGTAGCCCATGGGAACGCCGAACCTCTGCGCACTCCCCACCACCACATCCGCGCCCCATTCTCCAGGGGGGCGGAGCAGTGCGAGCGAGAGAATATCTGCGACCACGACGATTTTTGCGCCAGCAGAATGGGCTTTCTCTACCACTGGTGAGTAGTCAGCTATGCTGCCATCGGTAGCGGGGTAGGGGAGCAGGGCTCCGAAAGTTGAAGCACCGAAATCGTGCTTGAAAGGATCGCCCACCACCACGGAAATGCCCAGCGGGCAGGCGCGTGTCTGCACTACATCCACAGTTTGCGGATGGCACTTGGAAGAGACGAAAAATGTGCCGATGGCAGGGCGTCCCGCCACATTCCAGCAAAGGTTCATGGCTTCTGCGGCTGCCGTGCCCTCGTCTAGGAGAGACGCATTAGCGACGGCCATTCCTGTAAGGTCTGTGATCATGGTTTGGAAATTGATCAGTGCTTCGAGGCGTCCCTGAGATATTTCCGGCTGGTATGGTGTGTAGGCCGTGTACCAACCTGGGTTTTCTAGGATGTTCCGCTGTATGACGGCAGGCATCAGTGTGCCCGAATAGCCCATGCCGATGTATGAGCGCCAGACTTGGTTTTTTGAGGCGAATGAGCGGAGTTCTTTGACGGTCTCGCTTTCGCTTGACGGAGCTGGAAGATCGAGCGGGCATCCGAGTCGTATATCGGATGGCACGGCGGCGTTTATGAGGTCGTCGAGAGACTTCCGTCCTAGGCTATCCACCATCTCTTGAATTTCCTTGCTGTTCGAGCCGATGTGGCGGTCGGCGAGAGTATCGCAAGGCATGATGTCTTGAAATTGGTTTCCGTGCATGGACTTATTCTCAGAGTCTTTTGATAACTTCATAATGTGGCAAATACGATATGAAGTTGCTGGAAGTAAATCAATCAGTTTTCGTTTTCATGCTGGGAACTCCAGCATTCCCAGTAAAATAGTTGCAAAAAGCAAAAGCTCATGCTTTCAAACATATGGCTACATTTGAAATAAAAAAACAAATCTTCCCCTCATACAGGGTGTGATTAAAAGTGGGTGAGGTTAAAATGTTTTTCTCAATATGGGCGTTTAAAAACTACTATGATGCGGAGAGTTTATTTCGCTATTGGATGGATTGACGGCAGATAAATAGGTTTCGATGGCGATTGGCGAGAGAGGTTTTGAGAGAACATGGAGATTGAGTGTTGAAGGAAAGCGTCCCATCATCTCTCCCTCAGTCGCATCACCTGCGATGACCAAGATGGGAAAACTCGCTTGCCTGCTTTCGATCCAAGCCAATAGAATGCAGTCGCCTAACTGCGCATGCGCAGCATCGGTGATGAATAGCACTGGGTCTGCGAGCAAGAGTTCGTCCATTGCATGATTACCATCTTTGCACGGAACGATTGAGATTTTATCGAAACGCCTGCGGACAATGCCCGCAAGAATCCCAGAAACGGACTCGTCATTATCGAGGATAAGAACTTTCGATATTTGTGATTGATGATCTACGGTTTTCGTGTTTTCGAAATCCGACTCTTCCCGTGCAATCAGTTGCATTTTCATTTTGTCACCTGCGGTTTTGAAATGGGTTTCGAGTTGAATGTCCAACCGATTGCATTGATGACTTCCATGCCAGCGAATACCGGCTCAGAGACGGTAGGCCCTTCGACATGAATTTTAACATAATGATCGCCGACCACGAAAAGCCAGAAAACCCATGTCCACGGTGTCGTTTTGTAAGAGGGATGCCTGAATCCACCCGTTCCCTCAAAACACGCGACATAGGCCACCGGCGAGTTTTTCATATCCGATGGCACGGCTCGCATCCCTATCGGATGTTTGTCTTTATTCACACACTTCATCTGCATATCCTCCTCAACCATGCGAATCCTCATCTCAAATTCTTCCCAATACGATTGTGAGGGCGGCAACATATCTAAAACGGTGTAGGGGTTGTCGCTTTGCATCGCCTCTTTGGGTTTCCCTCGAGCATCCAAAATCGGCTTGGGAGCAAAAGTTCCCTTCGGTGCTTTATACAGTGTCAACGAACAAAAATTGCCGCTCTCATGATTTTTGAACCATATCATAACATCGGGTTCGCCCCCCTTCTTTTTCAAAAACTCAGTGATGTGATCAAATTTCATGCTTCCCGCATTTTTTGAGATGACGAGGTTTTCGTATCCCATGCGGAAGCTGTTTTCGGTGGACTGGTAAAGAAAATCCGCCTGCTCCGATTTTTTTGTTTTTGGGGATCCATAGGCAGATGCCAAAAACAGTGTAACAAGCCCCGCAAACAAAATCGTTTTTGCCGTTTTCATAAAGTTTTCCTTTTGAAAATAGTCCATTTACCAACTGGAAATTTTTCCTGCAGGTCTGCCTTGCCTATCCGTGATGTATCGGGTTCCACCGCACCCTTGATTGATGTTGTAGGTGGGGCGACCAAACCGATCCGAGACTTGGGTGTTGGGGCCATAAGACCGAGCACTGCCACGGGGCATCCCCAAAGCGTCTGTGAAAGTGGTTGTAGAACCCTGTCTCATGGCCGATCCAGAAGGCATCCCGTTCGGGCTCGAGAATCGAGTCATGGGTCCGTTCTGGTAGCTGTTCCCGAGGGAGCGACCGCTCATATCGGTGAACGATGTCCACCCACTAGGGTGCTGTTGCGCCCGTGCGACAGGCCGACCGTAGCGGTCGTTGAAGGTTTGAATTTGTGCTTGGGCGACCATCAGGGTTGCCGCCAGAACCCATGCTGATACAATAATCTTTTTCATCGTTTCTCCTTGTTTATTCTTTATCGCGTTTTTGTTAAAAATTATTTCAAGCTGGAAAAATGCCTGTGCGTGCAAGTGCCTGAACCCATCGGAACCGTGACACCGAGACGGAGGGAAGTGGTGGTGGGTTCGGTCATCCGCCGGTTCAATTCCCAACACCAGTCGAGCGCACACCCAACCCCCCTATGAATGAGGATTTTTGTGTAGTGAAGGAGTATGTGGATATACGCCTTATTTTCGTGTTCTATAGCGGCCTGTTGCAACACCGCTG
Source organism: bacterium (assembly GCA_020049135.1). Classification (GTDB taxonomy): domain Bacteria; phylum Verrucomicrobiota; class Verrucomicrobiia; order JADLBR01; family JAIBCM01; genus JAIFLJ01. The sequence continues at coordinate 7,063 of JAIFLJ010000251.1, forward strand.
CATCTGCGGTCAGTCTGTCTTGGATTTCCCAGAGAATGACTTGAATCCAATAAATTATTTTTTTCATCTTGAAACTCCTTTCCCCCTTTATCGCCAGCCAGTTCATCTTTATTTCACCAAACGAACTTTTTGCGAAAAAATGAGAAGGAGCCTTCCCGCGCTCGGGTTGTTATCCCGAGGAAAAGAATTGGAAAAATAACGGCTCGACTAGGAACAAAGCCCAGATCAGAGCAAGCCAGCCCAGAATTTCTACACCGAAAGAAAAAGCGTCAGGAACCGGAATTAAGAATATCCAAGATAGTGATAATACCGCCTATTACGAGATCACTGTTCGTGATTCCGTTAGTGGCTTCGATCTTCGTCTCCACCCACCGTTTGATTTCGTTGTCATACACGGCTCTGATTTTGGTGTATCCGTCCTTTGTGATCGGGCCTTCCCAAAATAGCGTGTAGCGGATGACCAACTGGCTTGTGCTATCCGAGACTTCATGAATACGGACATCGGTGACCGTCGAGCACGGGTGGATGGAATCGGTCAATATTTGGGCTCGCGAAACCCTGTTGCCATAGGAGTCTTTACAATCTCGTTCAAGATATGCGGTGCGAAATTGCGCCTTCAAATCCTCTTGGCTGTAACCCGAAAGCCCGCCCCGAGTGGTATAAGCTCCCTTCGCTTTTTGTGACGGGAGGTAATCGCTGATGCCCATGTTGGCGAGCGATCGGACGGCTTTCACCTTGCTCTTGGAGATCGAGATGATC
>JAIFLJ010000240.1 GCA_020049135.1 bacterium
AACCATCAACCGGATGAAAAACCAAATCACGCGGTTTGTTGAGTTCCAAAACTCTTCCCCAGCCGATGTGGTTCATATCGGCAAAACGGTGGCAGACATTCTTTCCACGGCTCAAGGGCGGCAGCGGGCATTTTTGGAAGAGGCTTTGCCTCAGGCCATCAGGCTCCAAGTCCAAGAAGGCATCCCTGCCAGTGCAGTGGTTGCCATGGCCGTGTATGAGAGCGGCTACGGCCAAAGCACACTGGCCAAAGAGCATCACAACTATTTTGGCATGAAGGCATTTGCAAACTGGGATGGCCCTGTGGCAAACGATATGCCCACTAAAGACAGTGGCGTAAAGACTAAGGCCGATTTCAGGTCGTATTCTTCTCTTTATGACGGCTTTTACGGCTTCTCCAACTTTCTAAAAGCAAGCAACCGCTACGAGCCTGCTTTCAAGCAATCTTCTGGCGAAAGGTTTGTTCAAGTTGTGTTGAAAGCTGGTTATTGCCCAGATTCGACTTACCTTGGCAATATCCGTTCGATCATCCAACGACACCGCCTGTACGATCTCGAGACAATTCTTTCAGCGGGTCAAAACGAAAAGAAGCCTGCTGAAGAGAGCGCAGAAAAAACGACTGGTATATAACTTGCCACAAGTAAGAAGGTGGGCGTCCTTGCCTGCCTTTTCCGATTTCGTGGGGCGAGATGTCGTTACGGAAGAGACGGGCTGGAAGCCCGCCCTCCGTTCGATGAAAATGTGGTGCAGGCATCCTTGCCTGCTTCTTTCGGCGGCAAGATGCCGCCGCTCCCTTCTATTTTCAAAGGAGTCTTTATAATCAGGAAATTTGAGGAAAAACCGAATTTTTTGTTCATTCGGTTATCCTCCTATGCTATAAATTTGTGCTATGCCTGATTTTATTGAGCTAACTGCTCTGGCAGCTCGACTGCGCAAACCAGCCTCCACGACAGAAGTCCATTTTGATCCAGCCGAGCCGTTTTTCTTTGCCCTAGTGAAAGAAGAAGGCGTGTGTGCAGTGACTGTGATGACCCAAAAAGGCAAGCCTGCGCTGCCCGATCCAGGGTGTTTTTCTGGCACCTTGCGCCAAGCGTTACAGGAGTTTCACCTCGCACGGCAGGCGGAAATGATGCGCTTTAACTGGGAGACGACCTTGGACACAGACTGCGTGCGCTTGGAATCGCACCCATCTCTGCTGCGTGCTTTGCTGGCCGTGCCCAATCTCTTGGGCTTAGACGGGAAAGCGATCAAAACCGAGCCTCTCGTGGGACGACTGGTGTTGGTTTTGGAGGATAAAAACGATGGGCATATCGCCTGCCACTGGGAATGGCGCGAACGAACTGGACACCGTAAGCTGGGTTCGGAGATGCAATTTTTGTCCGAGGACGCAGTGGTGAGTGAAGGCGTGATCCTGCGGATCGAACCTCTGGGGCCGCAGTTTGGCGCGGTTGCAGATTTCCCTGCGACAGTATCGCGCACTAGACTGCCCGTGGCACTGAGCCTTCTGCTCACGGCATGTCCGATGATGGAAATCGAATGGGATGGCTACGAATTCCAAACCGTAGTGCCAGTGGAGCTGCGGCCCACGGCCATTTTCCGTTCGGTGGATGAGGAAGGTGTGCTAGTCCTAGAAACGGGTGTGTCTCTGCCAGACTACGATGCAGATTTTTTGCGCCAATACGAGGTGAGCCGAGTGGTGCGGGTGGATGATATGGAACGCCGAGTGACTGTGGCCGAGGTGGACACCAGCCGCAGCGTGCTTGCGCTCCAGAATCTGCGCCTTAACTTCTCCCGTCTGTCGCGTAAGATGCGAGAGACAGATGCTTACTGGCGGGAGCTGGAGTCTGGCCAACACCTGCTGGGGCCAGGGCTGGCGCATGTTTTCCTGCGCGATCACCTAGGCGGGCTGGCAACAGATTTCACGCTATACGGGGCGGAGAAACTGCGAGCATACCGAGTGGTCTATCGGCGTCCGCAACTGCACCTGTCGCTGGGGCGCGGGATTGATTACTTCGAGGGCGAGGCTACCCTAGACTTCGAGGGTGAGAGCATGCCGCTCTGGGAGGCGCTGTCGCATTACAAAAAAAATCGGCTCATCCCTCTCTCGGACGGCAACCAAGCAGTGGTGGATTCTGCGTACATGGCGCGGCTGGAACGGCTGTTGAAGAAGTCCCAGCGCGGCGTGAAGGTATCGTTTTTCGACCTGCCGCTGGTGGAGGAATTGCTGGGAGAAAAAGAACAGGCAGAGCTGCCAGCCACGCGAGATTTTTTCCGGGGGATGGCAAGCTTGGACAAACGCGTTGTCAAAGTGCCAAATTTTCGCGGCAAACTACGCGGCTACCAGAAGGATGGACTGCATTGGCTGGATTATCTGCACGAACACGGCTTGGGCGGCTGCCTAGCTGACGAGATGGGGCTGGGTAAAACTGTGCAGGCTATTGCGCTGCTGACAAAGATTTGCGCTAAAGCAAAAACACCGTCGCTTGTGGTGATGCCGCGCAGCCTGTTATTCAACTGGGCGCGGGAGTTGACCACCTTCGCTCCAAGTCTGCGATTTTTTACTTACCACCAGAGCGCACGCGATTGGGCGGCTGCCATTGGGCACGACATCATCCTCACCACCTACGGCACTTTGCGGGCGGATATAGAAACCATTTCGGCAGTGAAATTTCACACCGTGGTGCTTGATGAATCTCAAGCGATCAAAAACAGCGATACACAAACAGCCCGCGCCGCCTGTATGTTGCAAGCGCATTTCCGCCTGGCACTCTCTGGCACGCCAGTGGAAAATCACTTGGGCGAATTGCATGCGCTGTTCCGGTTTCTGAATCCTGGCATGTTCCCGGTGAAGGCAGAGTTTGACCGCGAATATGTGCAGCCCGTCGAGCAGGAGGGCGACCAAGCCGCAGCTACTGAGTTGCGGCGGAAAATCTATCCGTTCTTCCTGCGGCGTCTGAAAAAAGATGTGCTCACCGAACTGCCTCCTAAGATCGAGCAGACGCTGCTTGTGGAGATGACACCCGAACAAGCCGCGCTCTACCACGAACGGCGCGAGTTTTTCCAGAATTGGGTGAGCGGCGAAATCGCCAGCAAGGGTCTGCAACGCAGCCAGTTCGTCATCTTGGAGGCGCTGCTGGAGTTGCGCCAACTCGCCACAGTGCCAGAATCCAAGACCGATGGCGCGGTGCGTTCGGCCAAGCGTGACCGGCTGGCCGAGGCTATGGAAGAGGTGATTTCCAACGGGCGAAAATGTCTCGTGTTCAGCAATTTTCTAGCTGGAGTGGAACAGGTGTCAGAGTTGTTGCAAGAGATGAATGTCAGGCATGTCTCCATGACTGGCATCACGGCCAACCGCCAAGAGTTGGTGGAATCTTTTCAGCACGACCCGCATGTGAAAGTATTTGTCATGACGCTAAAGACTGGCGGTGTGGGGCTGAACCTGACAGCCGCCGACACGGTGTTTCTCCTTGACCCATGGTGGAATACGGCTGCGGAAATACAGGCCATAGACCGCACCCACCGCATCGGACAGAAGAATACAGTCTTCACCTATCGCCTGATAGCCAAGGGGACGATAGAAGAAAAAATTCTCGAATTGCAAGAGCGCAAGCGTGCCCTGGTGGAGAGCGTGATGACTGCGGATGCGAGTGCGCTCAAACACTTGAGCGAAGAAGAAATCACCGAGCTGTTTCATATATAAATCTTATTTTACCGAATTATGTTTTTAGATTATCGCACGAATTTCAGTTTCTCCAAGCAACAGGCTCCTGTTGAGGATTTGATGAATAAATATTTCTCTCTGCCTGATCTGAATAGCTTTTACGCAGCTTTTTTCCAGATACCAGAGGAGCCTAGCGCCCCAAAGCCCACCGTCAGAAAGTATGAACTCGTCAATCTCATCCTAAAATTATTGAGGAACCCTGAAGAGCGGCAACAGTGGATGGGACGGGTGTCGCCATCCTTGCTTGATGTTTACGCTCTTGTAACTCATGCAGGCTCCTTGACGCTAGGCGAACTGGAAGAAATCACCGGCGAAGAGATACTGGAAAGCGTGCCTGCGAAAGGTCGTTACTGCGGCTGGGGAGGCAAAGATTTTGTCTGGCAAACGAAAGATTGTTACTTCTTGCTGCTGGTGAAGGATTATAGCGATAATTACTATTATAGCTCGGGTCGGTCTCCAGATGAAAAAGCATTTTTTGAAGTAAAACTTCCACCTGCCTTTGCCGTTGTCTTCCGAGAAATATTTCCACGACCACAAGGCAGTGAAATCGTGGGCCAACCCGACTGGCAACCACCCGGGCCTCCTAAACCATCGAAGAATCTGACAATTGTTGACTTAAACATAGATGCCGAATATCTGCCCTCACACACGCCGCATGCGTTCAATGCCTGTGCCTATGGATGGCAAGATTTAATGCTCGCATCGGAGCTGGTGCAAACCAGCGAGCCCGATCTCTCCGCATCGCACATCCTTCGCGCTCCCTTTGTGAAAAAACTCTCTGGTATTCTGGAAGGTGGAGAGTTTTTTCCCGAACAAAAAAAGATGCCAAAACACCAGTTCCTTCGAGCCGAGCTTCTGGGGAATTTAGCTTTCCACTACAGAACCAAAGTGCCCTTCTGCACGCTCGCTGAGGCTGGTAATCAGGAGAAAAGCTTGCGAGATCTGGCCAAACATCTACCCGACATGCTGCCGCTTCTCTGGCCTGTTCTAATGCCGCATTCCTCAGCCGATAGCTATTGTGAAATCGTGAAAGTTTTGCCGAAGAAAATGACTGACATATTCTGCGCCGTCCCTGCTGGGCAGTGGTTGGCTTGGCCAACTATGCACAGTTATTTGCTCTACAACAACATCGCAGGCGACTTCTTGGCGAGCCTGTGTAAATTCAAATGGAACTTGGAAAGCCATCTAGGATACCGAGCAAGCCATTTTGAAAGTGCGATAATGCGCGAAGTCTGTCTATATCCGATGATCAAAGGCTTAGCCTTTTTACTGGCAGCATTGGGCTGGGCGGAAATCTCCTACACTGAACCTCCAGCAGCAAGCCATTATCGGTTGTCCAATTACCATTGGCTTTCGACATGGAACGGATTCCTCGCGCTACGGCTCACTCCGCTTGGATTATTTGCCTTCGGCCTACAGCCCAATCTGCCACAAGACCTAGCGACATCATCAATGGCGCAATTCGAATTTTCTACCGAACAACTACTCGTGCGGGTATCCAATATCACAGCGGCCACCGAATCCTTCCTAAATACTTATCTGGAACAATTGCAGAAAGGATTCTACCGCTTCGACAGACGACGGTTTTTCAAAAATTGCCATAACTCCAAGGACTTAGCATTGCGAGTGCAAGAGTTCCTCAAACGCGTTCCTGCCCAACTACCCCCCAACTGGCAACTGGCCTTGCAGCAATTCGGCAAAAAAACCTGCCCGATTGTTCAGGAGACGGAGTGGATCGTTTTTCGTGTAGATTTGTCCTCGCCCTTGGCTACCCTGATCCGCAGTGATGCGGTGCTCAGACGCACCATGCAACAGATGCGCGGCGGTCGCGTCGCAGTGTCGAAAAACGAATGGACTGAAGCAAAACAACGCTTGGTAGAACTAGGCTTTTATGTGGACATCTGACAACTCTTTCGGCAGGGGAGGTCGAAAATTTTTTGAATGACCTCTTCATCCAATATACAAGCGGGCACTTTCTCACAAGTGCGTGAACAGTTTCTCAAAGCCCTGCAAGGAACTCTTCCTTTGCTCCAACGAACCCGAGTGTGCCCGAACTGTTCGGACGCCGATTGGCTCTATCAGGGTATCGAACGCGTTCTTTCCACCTCCCGCAGTGGGCGGGACTTTATCCAGAGTCCTGCCTAGATGCGATGGATTCGAAAACCGACCCCGCCTGACCAAGCCTACGCTATCCTACGAGCCTTTTATGCACGACTTTGATGATGAATTTGGGGGCGTCCGTGATTTTTTTAAAACTAACGGTTGCCATTTTTAAAAAAAAAGGCAATATGTCTGTGCCTTGCACTCTTAGCTCAATTGGATAGAGCATCTGACTACGAATCAGAAGGTTGGAGGTTCAAGTCCTCCAGGGTGCATTTTTGGTGTAATGCATGTTTCAAAAAACATGCAGGTGTGAGAGTGCTGTTTTCGTGTTCAAAAAAGCTATCTGTGCCGTTTGACAACGGTTCGCACTATGGCATATAATCAGCGGCATGGAAACGCCGAGAGAAATACTTGAAATGATTCTTGGGCACTTGGGGTGCGTTTTTGATGTCACCGAGGAAAATTCGGGCGACAGCCTAATTTTACAGATACACACAAAAGACCCAGGGCGACTGATAGGCAGGGACGGGCGAACCTTGGACGATTTACAGTTTCTGGTCAACAGGCTCGCGAACCTTGAAGAGGATGAGGTGGGGCGGATCATCGTTGATGTTGAGGGTTACAGAGAGGAGTTGCACCACATACTGCTGGAAGATGTGGAGAAAGCAGCCGACCGCGTCTGCAAAACTGGGCGACCTGTCATGCTCCAGCCACTCAATAGCTACGATAGGCGCATAGTCCACAACCGTTTCAAACAAGACAAGCATGTGATGAGCGTCAGCCCTAATGGGCAGCACCGCATGAAACAGATCACGCTCAAGCCTCGCCAGCAAACACCCCATTCCTCAGGACAGACTCCGACATAATTCTGTAAAATGAAAATCATACGCTACCAAGATTCGGGTGGGCAGACCTTTTACGGTGCCGAGCAAGAAAACGGCATTTTTGAGTTAGACGGCAATCCGTTCGACGGCCTTAGAGCAACGCAGACTAAGGCCGATGTCCGCAAAATACTGGCTCCCGTGGAACCGGCAAGCATTATTTGCATCGGTCTTAACTACCGCCACCACGCGGCTGAATCCGGCAACCCGATACCTGATGTGCCAGTTGTTTTTTTTAAAGGGATCAACGCTGTTCAGAACCCGGGAGACCCTATTCTTATCCCTACGCACCTGCCTAGCAATGAGGTGGATTACGAGTGCGAACTGGCCATGGTGATAGGCAAAAAAGGGAAAAACATACCGCGTGAAAAAGCGCTGGACTATGTGCTTGGCTTCACTTGCGCAAACGATGTCAGTGCCCGCGACTGGCAGATGCGCCGCAGCGGCGGGCAGTGGTGCAGGGCGAAATCTTTCGACACTTTTGCACCGCTTGGGCCGCGCCTTGTGACCACAGACGAAATCGGCGACCCGCAATCTTTGCGCATCGCCACTAGGCTCAACGGCGAGACAGTTCAAGACTGGAACACAGACGACATGATTTTTGACATCCCGACTTTGATCGAATTTCTCAGCGGCAGCACCACGCTTTTGCCGGGGACGGTCATCCTCACTGGCACGCCACACGGAGTGGGCGTGGCGAGGAAACCGCAACTCTGGATGAAGCCAGGTGATCTAGTAGAGGTAGAAATCGAAAAAATAGGCATCCTCAAAAACCCCATCCGCGCCGAGGTTTGATAGCCTGTCGAACGCAGATTTTGCGGGTGCCGGCCAATGTCCGATTCCGTTATCCTCGTGGACTCCTGAATCATTAGCATCACCATGCTGGGAACGCCAAGCGTCCCGCTGGCATCTTGGCGGCAAAATCAGAGGAGCCGGCGTGACGCCAGCGGTCCCAGTGAGGAGTCGCAAGCTAAATTGCTATGCGATATTTCTACCGTAAAGGGGGTGTGATTAAAAGTGGGTGAGGTTAAAATGTTTTTCTCAATATGGGCGTTTAAAAACTATGATGCGGAGAGTTTATTTTGCTATTGG
>JAIFLJ010000037.1 GCA_020049135.1 bacterium
AGACCGTCTCCTTGCCGTCGCCAGACGAAAAATACGGCTCTTTTTTCGGTCGCTCCCAGCGTTCAAATCCTTATGGAAGGATTTGGGAAAAAACGAGCCTCTTGACAAAAATGGGCTATTCCATAAAATCAGTGCCCCAATGATAACGGTAGAAAATTTAGTCAAACGCTACGCTGGCGTGGAAGCGGTTCGCGGACTCTCTTTTAAAGTCGAGAGCGGGGAGATCGTCGGCTTTCTTGGCCCCAACGGGGCGGGCAAAAGCACGACCATGCGCATTCTATCCGGGTTCATGCCAGCAACTTCTGGCGAGGCCACGGTGGCGGGATTCGATGTTTTTTCACAGTCCATAGAGGTGCGGAAAAGAATCGGATACATGCCCGAAAATGTCCCCCTCTACACCGAGATGACCGTAAACGAGTTTTTGAATTATCGTGCGCAACTCAAGGGCGTGAAGGGGCGCTTCGTGAAAGACCGCGTCCAGGCGGCCAAAAAACTTTGTGATATCGTGGATGTGGGCGGCAAGATCATAAACACACTTTCGAAGGGATACCGCCAGCGCGTAGGGTTGGCCGACGCGCTTACGCACGATCCCGAGTTGCTCATTTTGGATGAGCCTACTATCGGGCTAGACCCCAACCAGATAAGGCAAGTGCGCGATTTGATTAAGTCGCTCGGTAAAAAGCACACCATCCTACTTTCCACGCACATCTTGCCTGAGGTGGAAATGACATGCTCGCGGGTTATGATTTTGAACAAGGGTAAGATCGAGGTTTCCGACACGCCCGAAAACCTGATCCGCCGCCTGCACAGCAGTGGGGCAGTGATTCTAGAAACTCAGGCTCCAGAAGAAGACCTAAAGTCGTCACTGAAAGCGTTGCCGCAGGTGGACGATGTCCATGTGTCCGCCGATGGTGCTTGGGTGAGAGCCGAAATTTTTGTGCAGAAAGGCTGCGATTTGCGTGAGGCCGTCTATAATCTTTGCCAGAATAAGAAGTGGCTCTTGCGCGAACTAACACGCCAGAAGGGGACGCTGGAGGATGTTTTCGTAGAGCTGACACATGAGGAGAAAATATGATTAATCCGAGAACCATCTGGGTAATGGTCAAACGAGAGGTGATGGCTTTCGCGCTTTCACCGATAGTTTATCTAGTGCTTTTCTTTTTCCTGCTGATGACAGCCTTTTCTTTCACCATCTCCGTCCACGCCCTTAATGAAGGGCCGCGCGAGTTCACGGTGATGGAGCTTTTTTTCCAGAATTTTTTCATCTGGACAGCACAGCTCTTCATCATGCCAGTGCTCACGATGAGGTCGTTCTCGGAAGAGTACCGCCTTGGGACATTCGAAGGACTCATGACCGCGCCAGTGCGCGACTGGGAGGTGGTGCTTGCGAAGTTTTTTGGGGTGATGATTTTTTTCTGCGTGTTGTGGGCACCAACAGGGCTTTACCAACTCGTTTTCAGGCTCGTTACCACTAGCGAGGCTCCATTATCAGCCGGGCCTTCGTGGTGCTGCTACTTGATCATTTTTATGACTGGGGCACTTTACGCATCCGCAGGCATCATGGCATCGTCCATGACGCGCAACCAGATCATCGCAGCCGTGATTTCCACGGTTTCAATATCGTTGCTCTTCTTCGTAGGGCTGCTCAACTTCTTCTTCAACCTTCCCGCAGGCATCCGCGATGCAATCCAGTACATTTCCATTTTCGAGCATGTCGAGCAGTTCAGTAAAGGGCTGATCAACACTAAGGCGATAGCGTTTTACATTTCTACAACATTCCTGTTTTTGTTCCTGACACAGAAAATTATAGAGAGCAAGCGTTGGAGAGCTTGAAAAGATTATGAGCCAACCCAGACCTTCCCGTATTTATATCGGCGCAAATGTTGCCTTAACCGTCCTATTTGTGATGGTGCTACTCGGCATGGCCAACTACATGTCCTACAGGCATCACAAGACTTTCGACCTTACGGTTGACGCGCAGAACACCCTCTCTGGCAAGACGGTTTCGTTTTTGAAATCGCTCCAACAGCCTGTGCATGTCTATTTCTTTTTCAACCCCGAGCACCCGCTTTATTCGAGGGTGGAAATCCTGCTGCGGGCATACCGCGAAAAGGCAGGCGACAAGATCGTTTACGAAGTGGTGGATCCGCAGCGCGATCTGGCTCGTGCCCAGTCGCTCTCCAAACAGTACCGTTTCACTGGTGAAGATAATGTGGTGATTCTGGACTACAACGGGCAGAGCAAGTTTGTGGATGCCAATGCGATGGCTGACATGGAGCAGATGAACCCGATGATGCCCACCCCGCCGCGCATGAAGGCGTTCAAGGGCGAGGATCAGATCACTTCCGCGATGGTTGCCCTCGTCCAAGGCAAACCTTCGAAAGTTTATTTTGTCACGGGACACGGTGAAGGCGATCCGCTTTCCGCCGACCCCAAGACGGGTTTTTCGGAGTTGAAAAACCGTATCGGGCGCGAGAACGCGGAAGTGTCCGTTTTGAACTTGGTGCAAACGCCTGCTATACCTGCTGATGCTTCGATGGTGGTGATCGCAGGCCCCCGCATGCCGTTTCAGCCAAGCGAGGTGGCGGTGTTGGAAGATTACATGAAGAAGAAAGGGCGGCTTTTCATCATGCTCTCGCCCGACACGCAGCATGGGCTCGACTCGTTTTTGTCTGGCTACGGCGTCAAAGTGGACAACAATCTAGTGATGGGTCGAATTCTGATTCTCGGCGTCCCGCAGTTGTTGGCAGATGTGCCCGTCAATCCTGCGTCCCCGCACCAAATTATGGACGGGCTCAAGGGCGTGACCCTGCTATTTAACCAAGCGCGTTCCGTGCGTGCGGCTCAAGAATCTTCTGCGAAGGGATCGCTGGCTGTTGAGCTAGTTCGTTCTATGGAAGGTTTTTGGGGAGAGACAGACTATGAATCGGAAGCCAAAGCACGCTCGGTGCAGTTCACGGAAGGCAAAGACACCAAAGGGCCTCTGCCATTGGCTGTGGCAGTGGACACTGGCAAGGTGGGTGCTGAGAAAGTGGATCTGAGCGGGGCACGGATGGTTGTAGTGGGGTCGTCCGCCATGTTTTCCAACAGGCTGTTGACAAATGGGCCAGCCACATCGGATTTTTTCCTGAACTCGATGAACTGGATGATGCGCAAGGAGTCGCTGATTGGGATCGCGCCCAAGGTGCTCAAGGAGTACAGCCTCGGCCTTACGCAGCAGCAGCTCACATCGCTCCACCTCGTCATTTGGGGTGTGATGCCCCTGACGGTTATGCTGGTGGGCTTTGGGGTTTGGCTGAAGCGCCGCTCCTGAGTTTTTGTTCTGGAGGAAACAGCTTTTGTCGGGCGTGACCCGGCGGCTTGGAAATCGGAGGAGTGTTTTATGAATCAGAAAATGACCATCATTCTCGGTGCCATCTGCCTGCTTGTCGGGGGGCTGGTTTTTTGGGATCACGAAAAAGGGGAAACCACAGACCAAAAAGAGCGCAAAAACAACCGCGTTTACGACATTAAAGCCAAGGATGTTACCAGCATAACCATCAGCAACCAGCACGGTGAAATACATCTAGCCAAAGACAAAAAATGGGTGTTCCAAAAACCCATAAAATATCCTGCTGACGAAAACGGCGTGGACGACCTGTTGCGCGATCTGGAACACCTATCTCGCACGCGCCAATTTACTCTGGAGAACCCGTCTGCCAAGCAAGCCGAGTATGGCTTGGCTCAGCCCAAAGCCGTGCTCAAAGTCGCACTTGGACAGGGTCGAGAGATAGAGCTGCGCATCGGACGCGAGACGCCTGTGGGCGGCGGCGTTTATATTCAGACGGCCAAAGATTCCAAGGAAGTGCATGTGGTCAGGAAAGAGATCGCCGAAAAAATATCGTGCCACTGGGACACGCTCCGAGACAAAGTTTTTATGGAACTCCCGCCGTCTGTCGTGGAGAACTTCATAGTTTCAGAGGCGGGACGACAGATGGAGTTTAAAAAACAGGGCGGGCTTTGGCACCTGTGCAGACCCATCAATGCGAGAGCTGACAAGGAGCAAATCAAAAAGTTTCTCGATGAGACGACTCGGATCAAAGTCCAAAAGTTTCTCACGGAAGATAGCAGCGACCTGAACGCCTACGGCCTGCGCGAGCCGCGCTACCAAGTGGCTTTCAACCCCACGGCGAAAGAGACTGGGCTCATCTTGCAAATAGGCTCGCCATTGAAAAACGACCCCAAGCTCGTTTATGCCAAAAAAAGCTCCTCACCAAACATCGTGGCGGTCTCCGTAGATGTTCTGAAAGTGTTCGGATTGCCTGTCGAAAAATGGCGCGACCCCGTGCTGGCGCATTTCGACCCGATCGAAGTCACGGCCTTGAAAATCCAGAGGCAAGGAGTGGAAATCGCACTATCGAAACAGGATGGCAATTGGGTTTACGATGGGACGGATAAAGCGCGGGCCAACAGTGTCCACGCGGACAATTTTCTCAGGCAGTGTCAGCGTTTGCAGGCGGGCAAGTTCGTGGCCGACACCGCTACTGACTTGAAAAAATACGGCTTAGACGCCCCGTCCGTAAAAGTAGAAATCACACGCTCCCTGAAAAAAACCACTCCAGATCAGGCCGCACAAAAAGGTGTGGCATCAGTTATTGAAAAAGAAATCGTCACCTTGGCTTTCGGTAAGTCTGAAAAAGGGGAGACTTACGGGCGCAACGAAAGCGTGAATTCAGTGGTCTCTATACCAACGGCACAAGTTTCTTTTATGGGCGTGGAGCCGTGGAGTTGGAGGGATGTTTCCGTGGGTAAAGTCGCAGCGGCTGATGTGGCATCGTTCAAAGCGGCCAAAGGAAAAACTGTTTTGGATGCGAAAAAAACTGGGCAGGATTGGACGGTGAACGGTATCCAAACGGACAGTGCCGCAGTTGAAAGCTACCTCCGTCCTCTGGCGAATCTCAGTGCCGTGAAATGGCTCGGCATCAAGCCGCTCCTTCCTGCCAAGCAGCCCGATTACTCGCTGGCTCTCCATGCGGGCGGCAAGGAGACTGTGCTGCGCGTTTGGTCTAAGTCCAAAGAAGGTGTTACGGCTGCATTTTGGGAGGGTGTTTCTCCGTGGTATTTCGAAATTGCTAGTGGCGATGCCGATGCGCTGAACCCCGCCGCATTTTCTGCGAAGAAAGAAAATCAGGGGAAGTAAGTGGTGCAGAACCCACTGCGCCACCGCCTTAATACCTTGGCGGTTCATGCCATACGGGCTGCCGCGTGGTTTGTCGGCGGCGTGTTGGCTGTCTATTTTTTTGCTTTGGTCGGGTTCCGCATTTTCGGGCTGCCAGCCAGTTGGCAAAAGCAAGTCAGACAGACGCTTGCGGCACGCCACATCTACCTTGATTACGGCAAGCTTTACCTGGACCAAAAAGGGAGCCTCGTCATGCTCAATGCTGCGCTTTTGAACCCGGGCGACAGAGCGCAGAAGTTCTGCGAAGTGGATAGGGTGGAGTGCGGTGTTCGTTGGTTGGCATGGTGGCGCAACGAGCCTTTCTTGGAGCACATACAGGTGCGTAACGCCAAAATAGTCGTGCCGCTGGACACGGAAACATCGGCGGTGTGCGAGCGCGTTTCTGCGCGGGTCAAACTGACGCGGGACGAGGTGGAAATTGAGTTTTTCGAGGCAGACATCCTCAAATTCCATTTCAGTGCCACCGGGCGCGTGGGGCTGAAAAGCGTTTTTCAATCCCCCAAAACGGAGCGGGACAAAGGCTCTGAAAAAGGTCTCTCATCGGTGGCATCAGCTTGGAGAAAATTCAAAACTTGGAACGAAGAGGTGCAGCTCAGGAAGCCGGTGCAGATCGCCGTAGAACTGGACAGGGAAAACGGTGAGGGGCTGCAAGCGATTTCCTTCGAAGCCATTTGCAGGGTTGACGGCGGGACATGGCGCGGCGTGGAGATCAAAAAGACCGTTGGCACGCTGGTTTGCAACGGCGGCGAAATCCGTATCCCAGAATTCAAAATACGCACAGGGCGCGGGGATGTGACTTTGGCGGCCAAGGCTGACTTGAACGAAAAGCAGGGGATGTTTGCCGTAGAGTCCACTTTAGACCCATCGCTTTTCTCCGGCGTGCTGGACGGCTATCCAGGGGCCGCTCTTGGCTCGCTGAGTTTCAAAGAGCTGCCGCGCACGCAGGCCAAGGTGGATTTTGCGTGGAAAGAAGGCTTTTGGTTTTCCGCGCAAGGCGATGTGGATTGGCGCAATTTCGAGTGCGGCGGGTCGGCCATCAAGAGGCTACAGATACCGCTCTCCTGCACGAATGGGCGAGTTTTTGTGCCCGATGCACGCCTTGATGCTGGGGATGAAACGCTCCTGGTCAAACTCATTTACGAGCGGGACAACAAGTTCGTAAAAGCCTCTGTCAAGGGCTCATTGGATCCCACGAAACTCAAGAGTGTAGCACCTATTGCCGCCCACCCGTTTTTGAATTCATGCCAGTTCACAAAAGGGCTAAACCTGCAAGCGGAACTGGTGGGGGCGTCGTTCCAGCCATTGGACTGGAAGGTGACAGGCGAGATAGAGGTGCTTAACGCCCACTACAAAGGCGTTGCAATCACCCGCTTGAAAACGGGTTTCGACCTGAATTCTGACGCGCTCAAACTATCAGCTTTATCCTTGGCGCGACCCGAGGGCACTGGCTTGATCGGGGAAGGAATTTTCCATTTCAAAACGAGGTGTCTCTCGCTGAAAGAGACGCGATGCAAAGTCCACCTGCAGCAAACAGCCAAGATGTTCGGCGGCAATTTCGAAAGAAGCTGCCAGCCATATGTTTTCGAGCAGCCGCCAGATATCACTGTCAGCGGTGTGGCAGACTTGGGCAACGGCCCGAACACGAACCTGTTAGTAAAAGTGAGGGGCGGCGCGATGACATACCCATTTTTCGGGGTTCTTTTACCGATTACCAAAATAGTCACTGACCTCCATTTCAAGGAGCGCGGCATGGCGATCCAGTCGCTGGATGCTGGGTTGTATAGCGGGGTGTTGGTGGGAACGGCTACATTCGATTTTTCGAAACCGCAGGCATTGTTCAAGGGGAACCTGAAGACGGATCACATGGATTTTGGCCAAGTCATGCAAAGCCTTTTCAAAGTGGAAAACACATCTGGCACGATGAACGGCCAGTGCCAGATAGCAGGCGTGGTGGGGCAGATGGAGACGCTCACCGGGCATGGCCAGATAGAGGTGCAGGATGGTTATCTATTGAGCATACCGTTCATGGGTGGGCTTTCCAGCTTTCTTGGCACGCTGATACCCGACTTCGGTTCTGCCAAAGCCAAAAACGCCCGTTCCTCGTTCACCATTCGCAATGGTGCCGTTCGCTCTGGTGATATAGACCTCCGCAGCTTCACTTTTTCAATGATAGCCAACGGCGAGTACAATTTCATTCGCGATGATCTTTCAATGGATGCAAGAGTGAATCTGCGCGGAGTGGCAGGGCTGGTTCTTTTTCCAGTCAGCAAGCTTTTTGAATATCACGGAAGCGGCCCGCTCAAAAACCCACGCTGGACGCCTAAAATGTTCGGGGACTGATTTTTTCATCCAGAGTTTAAAAATTATTGGTTTGAAGAAATAATTTGCATTAACCTCCTGTATAATTGGATATTTCGGCGGTGCGTCTTCCGCCGCCGCAGAAGAGGCGGGCTGGAAGCCCGCCCCTGGAGTTTGGACATCTTCCCCCCCGTTCTGGGATGATTACGCTGCGGCCATGAGGGTCGCTGGGGTCAAATGATGCGCTCGCAGCTCGA
>JAIFLJ010000190.1 GCA_020049135.1 bacterium
AAAAGAACGGAGGGCGGGGTTCCAGCCCGTCTCTTCCGTAACGGCATCTCGCCGCCGAAATCTAAAGAAGCAGGCAAGGATGCCTGCACCACATTTTCATCGTTTGTGGTGTTCGCAGAACATGGTGACTCATCTGAACAATGTTTGTATTGGCATGGAATATGCTAAAACGCTGAATTGTTGTGAAATGAATTAAGTTAATTGGAGTATCTAATATGAGCAATAATGTAAATAAGCTGAGCCTCCGGACAGTTTTGATTGTGAGCAGCCTTGTCGTGATCGCGATCAGTTTGTTGATGGCTTTCAATCAAGGTTGGTTTTCATCTGTTAGGCGAGGCTATTCTTACACATATTACTGCCAGTGTGGCCGTGGCATAACTTTCGACACGCCACAAAACAAAGTTTTTTGCCCATCTCACGGCATGGTGATTTTTTCTTTCAAATGCTCGAAGTGTGGGCTTGTTCAAGAGTTCGAGCATCCCAAGGCCAATATGATTTGTCCAAAATGCAAAATTGCAATGACGATCAAAAATAAAAAGAAGTGACTCTACTGGGTGGTTCGCATCCGCCCATGTTGTTTATTTCAACCCGAATTTTGCATTTCCTAATGCAAAATTTGGGTTCAGGCTTTCGAACTGAGGGTCTGTCCGACGCAAGAAAAACGAAAGCTTTTGCGGTGTTTGGCGCGGTTGCCGTATGCCGAACAATAGAATGGCTGCCAAGGAAAATGCGGTTGCCATAACTGCTGCACCAGTTGCGAATATGCCTGCCCACAGAGGGAGAGATGAAGTCCAAGAGAGCGCGGTCTCGCACGAGTTGCTATTTCCCCACAAAGCATAAATCGATATTCCCGCAAATGCGATCAAAGCCATTATTCCCCCTATGACGGCGGGCAAAACTATTCTTGCCCTCTTCTCAAGCCCTGCCGCTTCAAACATCCCCGGAACTGGATTAGGCGCGTAGGCAGACCATCGTATAAGCCCGTTTTTCCGCGCTTCAACAAGTGCTGCCAGCCACTCGTTTTCTGACTCGAACTCAGTCCACCGCCCATTTTCTGAAAGCGGACATCTGGCGTCTGTCTGTTCTTGTCGGCGGGCATTCTTCACTCCGAATGCTGGGAAAACTGTTATAAGAAAGGCTAAGACGGCGAAGAAAATTAAATCCCTGTTGCAGCCTAATACAAACCATCCATTTCTTTCGTTACAGTTCCACGAACTCGGAAATGATAGCTGGTCGCCCACTATACATCCAACGAATTGAAAACATGCAAATGATGCTATTAAAGTGATGGAGCCAGAGACAATGCTAAAAGCTGTGGCACTCTGTCGGCATTTGGGTATCCAAAATATTTGCGGCAATATCACGCAGACGAATACTACAAAAAAGGCGTATAAGGGCGATATAGCGACGGTTAGTCCATCCAGTTTTGCGGAGGCAAGATAGAGCAGTAACGCTATTCCGCTGATCCCCGAAAGCCACAGGAAGAGGTTGCTGGCTTTGTTAAAAAAAATATTTTTTGCTGCGATGCACTGATTGCCTGACCATACGAGAAAAACCATACCTACCGCGAAAGCTGTTAAAAAAGAGAGTGATATGAGGTGGAACGGTGCAAAAAAGTTGTTCCAGCCCCAGACTGGTGAGCTGCTGAAATAACCCAGCACGCACCACCCCGCGCCGATAGAGAGTGCCGCTGTCAGCAGTGAAAGCAGAGGAACCGTTTTTTCGTAAACATCCCATTGCCTGATAGAGCCGCGCCAGCCGAATGAAAGCACACGATAAAAACGGACTGCTAAAAACCGGACTGTGGATTTGTCCGTGATCCCAGTGGAAGATTCCATAGCGTCGCGGGCTCGGGCGATGTCAGGGACGGCAGAAAACAGTGTGGTCAAAAATCCCGATGCGAGCGTTAAGACCATCAGACAGGCCGATGATAAAAATGGTGAATGAAAGTTTAACTGAGCTATTTCAATAGCCTGCGCCGTGCGGCTAACGAAAACCGCCATAGCCAGAAAAAAGAGTCCGCATGCGGTTGCGGAAAATGCTATCGCCTGAGATATGCGAACAAAAACGAGGTGGCGCGTGGGGTTAACAGAAAAAATGGCAGAAAAAACCCATCCGGCCTGCGACAACAATGTCCAAAAAAGAATATATGCGAGGGGCAATATTATTCTTCCTACCCCAAATGTAATGACGGAATTAAACAGGACAAGTAACAAAAAAAATGTCACCCACGCAGGCTTCATGTAGTCGCCGAATTCCGTTATTTGGCGGAAAGCGGCGGATAGCTGAGCACCGCAGGACGCTGAGCTGCTTTGTGGCTGTTCCGTTTCCGTGTTCAATGGTTCTCCTCGGTTTGGTAAGATTCGTCCGCGCCTTGGTTTCGTTCTTCATCGGTGGTCAGCAAGGCCGGGTTGGGATTGGTAATGCGCCCTAGGTAGCCAACGCGTGGGGCGAACGACTCGGCTGGAAGTATTGTATAGTGGTGCGGAAGCTGTTTGAGTCGTCCTGCACCGCCTTCCGCCATGTCGTTGAGATTGCCGAAAACAATCGCGCTGTGCGGGCACGCCTGCTGACAGGCCGTCTGTAGAGAGGATGACGGGATGCTGGCCGTATCACCTTTGAAAGGTTGTTTTGCTGCTGTAATCCGCTGGGCGCAGAGCGAGCATTTTTCAGTGACGCCTTTTGGGCGGACTGTCACATTTGGATTTATGCCCGCATGGGCATCAGGTCTGCCGTAGTCGTTGGATTTGCGGATGCCAATCGGGCAGTGGGGAGCGCACGCCCTGATGCCGAGGCATCGTCCGTAGGCCATGGCGTTGAGACCATCGCTGGTGTGGCCAGCCGCCCCAGTGGGGCAGACGGGTTCGCAAGGTGCCTGCTCACAGTGGACACAAATGATTGGCTGAAAGCGCGGCACATAGCAGTTTTGCTCTGAATGAGAGATGAAACTGTCGAGCTGTATCCAGTCCGGCGTTTGCGCATAAGTTTGGATATGGTCTGTCGGCGAAATGTTGTTCTCTTGCCTGCACGCAAGAATGCACGCACCGCAGCCTGTACATGACGAAAGATTGATGACCATCCCCCATCGTGGTTCGCCATTTTGGGAAAGAACCTTTTTTTTCCCTTTGAAAAGGGGCGGGCGCGGTATTGCAGGGGGAGACATTTTATTGACCCAGTGCGGGTCTTTTTGGAAATTTTCCCAAGAGGTTTCGCGGATGAAGGAAGAAGACAATAGCGTGTTCGATGAGTTGCGCCCCTCTTCTTCGTTCGTGTGTGCTGACTCTGTTTTGCACAGCCCGACACCTGTGGCGTAGCTTGGGTGTTTTGTTGTCCGTAGAGAGTAGGCATTAAACCCGTTGTTCTCTCCATTTTTGCACAGCCATTTTTGTCCGTAGCCGAGAGGGAGTGTGACAGAATAATCGGGATGCCCAGAGATGGCGTAGAAAGGGACATCAATCTCCACACCGCCCAGCGAAATTTTTATCAAATCGTTACGGCGTGTGGAACAGACGCCTTCGTTCCTATGATGGATGAGTTCGAGTTCTAAAGCACGGGCTGTTTCTGGGCTGATAAGAGCCACATTCGAGCGCATAGTTTTGGTGATCGGGTCAGGGAGTCCTTGCAGCGAGCGGTTGGCGGCGTGCCGCCCGTCCAGCATTTTGTAGTCTGGCGTAAAAACAATTTCAAACTTTTCTGGCCCCAATTTTTCAAACTTGATGGAGGCTGGGTCGAAGGCTGCCGTCCATCTGTGCTTGAAGTTTGCTTGGGCAGGTGACGGGAGTGGTGCTGCATGAAAACCTTTTTTCAAAAGGGATTCCCAAGCATGATCTAAACCGTTGGCGGAACCGTTGCGCCACAGGCGGAAGCTTTCTTTTACGGTTTCCATGCCGTCTGAAAACGGGAGTCCAGCGAGTGCCGCCAAAATTTGATTTTCGCTCCAGCCGCCAAAACGAGGAGCCACGAGCGGTTGCGTGAGGAGGAAAGAGCCATCGTCGGAGAGCGAGTCGCCCCAGCACTCTAGGAAATGCGTTTGCGGAACAAACCATGCGCAGGCATTAGCGCTTTCGTCCCTGAAAAGACCGAGCCTGACGGTGGTTTTTACAGAGCGAATAGCGTTTTCAAAATCCGTGTCAGCAGGGGCAGTATAGGCTGGGTTGCCGCCTATCAGGAAGAGTGCAGAGACCTCGGAGCAGCTTATTTTTTGGGCAAGTTCCACGATGTCTGGAAACCTGTTGTTTTCGTTCTTTTTGACCAGCTTGACCGTGCGTCCAATGTTTCCTAGTGCGTGGTTGATGGCAATGGCGAGTAGATGGACGGAGAGTGGTTGGCGCGGGCCGACCACGACTAGGGAGCGGCCTTTGGCTGCGAACAAATCCTTGGCCGCCTCTTCTACCCAGAGCGGGTCTAGTTCGAGCGCGTTGGTGTCTATCTCTGTGTTGGAAATAATTTTTTCTAAAAATCGGTTTTCTACGCCTAGCTCTAGGAGGTATTCGGCCAAGTAGGCGGCGAGAGCACCGATTTGGGATGCGGGCAGTGCCAGGCGATGGTCGGCCATGCCGCCAGTGAGTGTGATGCGGCTTTCGGCGGCGTAGAGCCTGTTCATCTTCGCATTCGGGTCTTCCATCCTGCGCCCGTCCATGAAACCTTTGGCGAAAGCTGGGCCACGGGAATCTGTGCCGAGGAAATCATCGTCAAGAACTAGAATGACATCGGCGTTGCCAGGGTGAAAAACTGGGGCGCATTTTTCTCCAAAAGCCGATGCGAAGGCTTTTTCTTCCATGTCGTCAGAAAGCGGGTCGTGGACGCAGAAGAGCATTTTAGGAAACTGTTTTTGGAGTTCCGCGTGGAGCCTGTCTCGCGATGGCGAATTGCATTTTTCGACAAGGAAAGCGAGTCCTTTGCCCTTCGTTTTCACGAATTCGTTGCGGAGGCGAGAAAGCTCGTTTTCAAAGTCTGCGCGTGTGGATTGTTTTCCGCCGCGCAGAAATGTGCGGGCGCGATCTGGGCTGTAAAAGTCCCATAGTGCAGCCTGCGTGTGAGGGTCGGTTTTGCCCTGCCATGTGGGGTGGAGAGGGTTGCCAGCAATTTGGATTGGTTGCCCTTCAAAAAGCCCGGCGAGCAGCGGCACGCCGCTCCTTGGCTGTGGGGCAGAGGTGGCGCAAGTGAGGATGGAGTGTTCGGCTTTCCACTCTGGGTCGGGCGCAAACGGTATTCTTCCACGGCGCGGCGGGGTGCATCCAGTCAAGCCTGTTCCAGCGAGTGCTGCGAACGCTCCCAAGCCCCTCAGAAAGTTTCTTCTCGAAAGACCTTCGTCGGTGTCCATGGAGACCTCGTTCTGAATATTTTTTTCAGATGTCCAGTTTTCCTTCATCTTGCCACGGCTACGGTCTCAATTTGCGCGAAGTGTCTATCGGCAATCATTTTTTTCTGACGAAAGGGCGAGTTTTGAGTATCGCCGCTGCTGCGGTCAACCCGTATTTTTTACGGAGTGTTTCGAGGTTGCCGTGTTCGATAAAAACATCTGGCCAGCCGACACGCGCAATTGGCACAGATAAACCGCGATCCGAAAACTCTTCCAGCACGGCACTGCCGAAACCGCCCTTGAGTGCGTGGTCTTCTAGCGTGCAAATCACATCTGCATCCTTTGCGTATTTGAGTATCAAATCCATGTCGAGCGGCTTGATGAATCTGGGGTTGATGACGGCGCACGAGACGCCTTCTTTTTCCCATAGTTCGGCAGCCTGCATGGCGATGGGGAGCATGGCACCAAGTGCTATGAAGACCACTTGCCGCCCGTGCCTTAGCACTTCGCCTTTTCCTATTGGTAAGACCTGTGGCTTTTCTTTTATGGGTGTGCCCAAGCCTGATCCTCTGGGATAGCGGATTGCGAATGGGCCAGGGTGTAGGCTCGCCGTGTAAAGCATATCTACAAACTCGTCCTCATCTTTTGGCTGCGAGTGAACGAGGTTGGGGAACGCACGGAGGTATGAAATATCGAAGAGCCCGTGGTGCGTGGGACCATCGTCTGGAGAAAGCCCGCCGCGATCCATGCAGAGGACGACAGGGAGGTTTTGCAGGCATATATCATGCATGATTGCGTCCATGGCTCGCTGCATGAAAGTGGAATAAATGGCGCAAAATGGTTTGAACCCTTTCGCAGCCAGCCCTGCGGAAAAGACCACCGCGTGCTCTTCGGCTATGCCGACATCGAAATAGCGGTTTGGGAATTTTGGCTGGAACCGTTCTAAACCTGTCCCGCTGGGCATCGCGCCTGTGACCGCCAAGACATTTTCGTTTTCGGTGGCCAGCTTGACTAGCGTATCTCCAAAAATCTCTGAATACGAAGGGCGGCTATCAGAAGGAATAATCTGGCCTGTTTCAGCGGAGTAAGCGTTGGGACCGACTCCGTGGAATTTTTTTGTTTTTTCCATCGCCAGGTCGAAGCCTTTGCCCTTTTTGGTGATCACATGAAGCATGACGGGGTGCTTCTGTTCTTTCAGAAACTCAAATGTTTTTATGAGCGTGGGCAAGTCGTGTCCGTCCATCGGGCCGTAGTAAGTGAAACCAAACTCTTCGAAAAGCGTGCTCGGCCAAGCTAAACCTTTGAGCCCCTCTTCAACCTTGTGGACGAACTTGACCGCTTTGGAGCCGCCAATCCTAGCCACGAATCTTTCCGCACTTTCGTGCAGGTGGGCGTACATCGGGTTGGTGACGATCTTATTGAAATAGTTGGCTATCGCACCGACATTTTTGTCTATAGACCACTCGTTGTCGTTCAAAATAACAATCAGCCTTTTGGTGTCATCGGCCACATTGTTCATAGCTTCGAAAGTTACGCCGCAAGTGAACGCGCCATCGCCGCACAGGGCGGTAACATTCTCTGAGCCGCCGCGCAAATCCCTAGCGACAGCCAACCCTAGAGCCGCCGAAAGTGCCGTGCCTGCATGGCCTGCGCCGAAATGGTCGTGCTCGCTTTCCGCCCTAGACATGAATCCGCAGAGTCCGTCGGCCTGCCGTATGGTCGAGAAGCGGCTGCGGCGTCCAGTGAGGAGTTTGTGGATATAGCACTGGTGGCTCACATCCATCACGAGGCTGTCTGCTGGGGAGTTGAAGATATAGTGCCATGCAATCGTGAGTTCCACGACACCGAGATTAGGTCCGATGTGCCCACCAGTTTTAGCCACTGTGTTGATCAGCTCATCCCGTATTTCTTGGGCGAGGGTTAGTAGCTGATCCACTTTGAGTTTGCGCAGGTCAGCAGGGGAATCAATCAAGTCCAAGTATCTTGCCATGCCCACATCATTGCTGAAAAAAAAACAACTGCAAGCCAAACGAGTGCGGGTAACGGATGCAATTTTTCAGATGCGAAAAATTGGGTAGGTAAACCCGAATCATTACAATGAAGATAAGGATTGGATTTTCCACCACCGCAAGCCGACTTTGAGTTGGCGGCAGCCAAACTGAAGTGATTCGCGAAGGGCACCCACAAAGGGGATGCCCTACGCCGCAGCAAAGAATTGAAGACCGTGGGCGATACCTGCCTGTGCGATACGATAAACAGACGCCCAAGCACAGTTCTCGCGCTTCGCGTCTTACTTTTCTCTTACACCTTTTATCTTTTCTCTTTTCTCTTCCCTTGGCTAGTGGCCTGTAACACAAAAGATTTCGTATGAGTGGCGATCAAAACAGCCTGGCATCGAGGCGCAAGGAGGGAGGATATCCGTTGCGATACCTGACCGACGCGCAACGAAGAGGACGGGCTGTTTTC
>JAIFLJ010000157.1 GCA_020049135.1 bacterium
CGAAAACTAGAGGCTTTTTCAAAAAAAGGTTAATTTTATGGAAGGAACAGGGTGCGCAACAGGTTGTTGCGCAATTGGGTCTTCGGGGAACTCACGGGCGAATATCTTCATCGCCAAGAGGTTCCGCACAGAGAGCCCACCCATATCGGGGAAAGCCTTCTGAAGGTCAACGGCGAGGCGGTCAATGATTTTGGCTCCCCAAGCGGCTTCCTGCTGGCGGGCGAGAATGATTTTTCCCGTGTGCCAGTAGGCTTCGATAACGATGGGATTGGCCGCAAGGACGGCACGGACGCGGGCACTGCGGAGGTGGGTCTTAATCTCCTGGAGCGTGGTGGCGTAAGTCTCGGGCAGTGACGAGGCGGTGGGTGCTACGGGAAATATCGCATCGGGCCGAGTGCGCCCACGGGAGAGGCGTGGCTCTGGGGCTTTTTCTTGGCTGAGTTTTCGTGGTTTAGAGGACATGGGTGATGCTTCTCAGATCGGTGTTGACGAATCGCTCCAGCGGGGCGGGGCAAAAGGTGTTCAGGCTCTCACTTGCGAGAGAACCGAGATCAGCAGAGTCTTGTTTAAAGCCATGGTCTTTCACAGAGTTTTCAAAAATTCTTTATCGCGTGCAGAGCGTAAGAAATCTCAAGAATGACATCAAGTGCGATTTCGGTTTTTATCTCTCCCCAGAAAGCTACGAAGTGGGAACTCGGTTGAGTTTAGAGAACTTTTTTATCGTTTCTCCAATTTAGTGATTGAAAAGGGCGTGAATACTTTTATTTCATTGAACTCTGTTCAATTCCATGAAACCACGAGTGACACTTCGGGACATCGCGGAAGCGGCGGGGCTGAGTCTGGGGGCGGTGAGTATGGCATTGCGCCATGACCACCGTATTTCAGCGGAGACAGTCGAGCGTGTCCGGTTGCAGGCCGAAAAGATGGGTTATCGTCCCGATCCAGCGATGCAACTTCTCACAGCACGGCGTTGGAAACGATCGGAGGATTTGCAGGGACTCAGTCTGGTGCTTCTCACCTCATCGGCTTCGCTCTGGCCTTCGTGGCGGCGGTTCCATCTGGCTCTGATCAAGAAGCAGGTTGCCGAAAGCGGTTACGGATTTGAGGAAATCCATCTGGCGGGGAAACCGCCTGGTGCCGTGCAGGAGCTTCTATGGAAGCGGGGTATCCGTGGTGTTTTACTGGGGCCGATTTTGTCGGAACATACATCGTTGCTTCCTGATTTTTCTAAAATCGCAGCCGTCAACTTTGCTTGTTTAGATATTCCGTTTTCTGCGCCGACGATTGGCTATGACACCATGGAAGCACTCTTGATGTCTCTCCGCCGAATTGCAGAAAAAGGCTATCAGCGCATCGGCTTGGCTTGCGCCATGTCCACCCCCTCTTATGACCGGGTCATGAAACAGGCAGCCGTGCTCGCATCTCGCATGGAATTGCCGCGTTCCATCCGCTTTTTGCCTCACTATTACACAGAGGAAGAACCCAACGAAAAACTTGAAAAATGGATTCAAAAACAAAATCCAGATGCGATTATCGGATGGGAGCAAAAGCAGATGGTGTGGCTGCAAAATATGGGGTGTCGTGTCCCTCAAGATTTTGGCTATGCCGCACTCTATAAAACTTCCGATGACCCGAAACTTGCGGGGATGCGTTACCCGACGGAAAGCATCGTCAAAGCCGCCGTCAACTGGCTAGACGGACAGATCCAACGCAACGAAGCCGCCACAGATCATATCCACAGCAAAATGCTCATCGCTCCCGTCTGGCAGGATGGGCGAACTTTGCCGCTTTTATGACGGCTCGTTCATCCTCCTCTATTTTTGCAAATCACCCGTTTTTATTCGTCTTGCAAAATACTGGAGCACCTTTGGTTTTGAAAGATACGCGGTGACATTCCGGTGGCGCGTTTGAACTGCTTGGAGAAGGCGAAGCTGTCTGCGTAGCCTAGGCGTTCGGCCACTTCGGCGACGAAGAGTTTTTCTAGCCATTTGCAGGCTTTGTTAATCCTTGCGCGAATTTGGTATTGGGCGGGAGAGATGCCGTAATACTCGGCAAAAGCTTTGCGGAGGAGGTCGTAAGGAACACTCAACGGTGCCCAGAGCGTGTAGATTTTCAAGGAGCTTTCCACCCGGTTTTCTAAAATCTCGCCAGCTCGTTTCAAAAGTGCCGGGGCGAGTGCTGCTGTTACGCTGTGCCGGTCATGGCGGAAGTTTTTGAGGAAGGAAGCGAACAGGAGGAAGCCGTCGGCGTAGTTGGTGAGTGAGGGCGATTCCAGCTCTAGGAAAAAGCGGCGGAATCATTTTTCGATTCCTGCTGGAGCGAAAGTTTTCTACAGAGAATGATACCCACGGAGTAAACGGGGGAAAGAGGCAGCGAATATCGGCTCTGCGGGCAGCCTCTGATGCCTTGCTACAAACAGAACAACTAACCGCCACCGTCCTTATTTTTCCACAGAAACGCGTCATGTTTCCGGTAGTGGTGCCCATTTTTTACACAGAGATTTCCAGCACGCTGCATGGGCGAAAGAGTAGGTGGAGAACAACGGAAATACAAGTCTCAGATTTACTGACAGTGCGTAAAGACAAGAAATGAGAGTGGCACTTATACTGAAGAGAAAAAGAGAAAAGTGGTAAGAGAAAATGGAGAGAACTGCAGATTCAGAATCGTAGCATAGCGCGTTCGTTCTGTCCCTTCTTCCGCTTCCGCCCTTTTCTCTTAAACCTTTCCCTTCCCTTGTTGCTTGTCACTGGCTCCAGCTTAGTGACAGCCCCCGTTTTTTAGTTTTTGGCAAATAGATCAGACCCGAACACGAATCCAGTGCCCCATTCTTTTTCCGGCCTGCTGGAGAAGGTCGGCGGCTGATGCGCAGGATTCTTCCAATGTCATGGGTCTAGTGGCGATGGGCATGAGTGCATCAAAAATATCTTCCAGTTTTTCTTCTTCCAAAATTCTTCCTGCTACGGCGAAAACGGGTTTACCCTGTTTTTTTGCCAAGCCAGCCACTCCGTGAGGGGTCTTGCCTTCCAAGGTTTGTCCGTCGAGACTACCTTCTCCTGTGACGACAAAATCGGCCTGCCGAATGCGGTCTTCCAAACCGGTGACTCGTGCGATCAGGGAGAAACCGCTCTCCATCTGCGCCCCGCAAAAGGTCATCAATCCCCAGCCCAATCCACCCGCCGCTCCTGCGCCTGAGGACTCCGTCAGATCCACAGCGCAATCTCGGATAACGGTCTGGCTCAACCGTTTTAAAATCTCTTCCAAAGGTTCGATTTGATCACTTTGCAAGCCCTTCTGTGGGCCATAAACACGGGTGGCACCACGGATGCCCAGCAAAGGATTCACAACATCGCTGGCAACGAGAATGCGGGGCAGGATAAGTTGAGCCGGTTTTTCCACGCGCACGCATCGGGCGAGTTCCTTCGGAACAGCACGCAAGAGTTGACCAGTCTCGTCGTAGAAGCGATAACCCAATGCTTCGGCCATGCCAGCTCCACCATCGTTGGTGCCGCTACCACCGATTCCCGTGATCAAGATGGATACACCAGCCTCGATCGCTTTCAAAATCAGCTCCCCTACCCCTTGTGTGCCAGTGAGCACGGGATTGCGTTCCTCGGCAGAAAGTCTGGATAAACCGCAGGCTTGGCTGGTTTCCAAGACGGCCACTTTTTCGCCCTGCAAGGAGGTGAGTAACCAGCGAGCCTCCACAGGTCTGCCCAAGGGGTCGGAGACGGTTTCTTGAGCATGACCCAGTAATAGTTGAAAATTTAACGGTTCGAAAAAACAAAAAAAGGAACCGTTATGATCAATCTGTTTACTTACTATTATTGCCCTCTTATCTTGGGCGCAACCCTAAGCAGTGGTATTGCTGGTCTCGGCGGCATCATCATGGTGTTTGCTGGTTGGCAAGCATATTCAGACATCCAAGAGGCAGCCAATGCTAAAAAAAAGGGAGACCCGGCTTGGTCTAACGGGCTTATGGCGGCTGGCATAAGAGTAGGGGGTATGTTGATCATCGGAGCTCTCTTCACCGCATTCGGCTTAAAAGATTTTCTGATCATGCCTGACAAATCCGCTCTGCAATAGCCCTCTTTCCTTATGGAAATCGAAACCAATACAGGTTCCGACTCAGAAGGAGTCGCTGTTATCCTCGGGCTGGAACTGCCAGGCGACTCCTTCTACATTTTGATCGCGGGGTTTATCGCCTCTCTCGGTCTGTTCCTTCTCCTATTTTTACTCCGCGCTCTCTTTCCCTTTATTCCGATTTTTATCCCGTTCGTCATTCCTCCTATTCCCTCCTTTCTCGCTTTTTTCTATCTCAAACACTTCGTCGTTAAACGCCCAGTCAATTTCACTTTCGATTCTTTTCAACTGCTCACTGGCAGTAATTCATTTTCTCCCCGTCACGACCGCCACCCCGTTCATCCATTCAGTAATGAGTAACTTCCCTCCAGACGGGTTTTTCATCGAAAACATGCTCATTTTTAATGAGCTGGATTCTCGGGGCTTTGCCTCGGCGGGTTGGGACATTAATGTCCCAAATCTGTTGAACGCCTCAGAAGGCGTCACCAATAAGTTTTCCCAGCAGATCAATCTCTTCCTCCTCGGCATCAAGGAGGGGTTCCGCGCTCAAGTCCGTTGGGCGGTTAACTCAGATTACAAGCAAGATTTGCTCGATTATAAAAAAGTGACCGATTCGAAAAACTGTCATCCATGGACGAGACAAACTCGCGACTGGCATTTTGAAAAAGCATGGAACGCCATGCAATCCAACCAGCTTCGCCGCGAATCTTGCCAAATTTTTCTTTCCAAACAAATCCCGTCTTCCCCCTCGATCTTAAAAGATATGTCTTCCAAAGGACGCATCCAGCAGCGCAGGGATATTGTCGCTCAGTTGCGCTCCGAGTTCGATCATCAATCAATGATCGTTCAATCGGCGTTCAATCCCGTTCACGCCAAAGTCTCTCCCCTCTCCAATCTCGATCTTTTCCGTCTCTATTTTAATTTCCTAAACCCCTCTGC
The DNA here is from genome assembly GCA_020049135.1 of bacterium. Classification (GTDB taxonomy): domain Bacteria; phylum Verrucomicrobiota; class Verrucomicrobiia; order JADLBR01; family JAIBCM01; genus JAIFLJ01. The sequence goes on from JAIFLJ010000157.1 coordinate 5,020, forward strand.
CCGTAACCGTCTCGATTTTTCGCCAGACGATCTTTTTGACCCGCTCAAATCCATTCATCAAAATTGTTTCCATTCCGCTTTTAACGGGGGCCCGAAAGGGTGGGATGTTTTTAAAAACACAGTCTTTTCTGATCCCGAAGCGTTTCAGAGAAATCCATTCGGCTTTGCTTTGGATGGGCATCTTTATTCCATTTTGACCCTTTCCCGCGTCCCGCGTCGGGTGTTTCCCCAAATTATCCACGCGCTCACACAACTCCCGTTTTTGGATTATGAAATCGTGGTCAACATCGAACCCGTTGACATTGATTTTGAGATTAAAAAAGAGGAAAATCTCATCCGCCGTATCGAGGGGGACATGAACGATCCCAACAATCCCAAGCCCTCTCTCCAATACGATATTGACCGCAAAAATGATAAAATCGGACGGCTCCGCGCCGGCTTTATGCGGCCTTTCAAATCCGAATTTCTGATTCTTATCAAAGAGACTTCCATAGAATCATTGCTTTCTAAAAAGAACGCTATCCAGCTTGCCATCCATTCGATGAACCAAGCTTTATACAATGATCCTAACCTCTCCTCGACGACTCTAAACCTCTGGACAAACGCTTGGCCTGGCTGGTCTTTCGGATCTTACCCATGGCGTTCGCTTTACACGGAATCCGATTGGCTTGCCGATTTACTTCCTATTTCTTCCACTTTTGTCGGCCATCTTAAAAACGCAGAGGCCATTTATTTCGGCGACAACAAAAACCTTGTCGGAGTTCGTAATTTCATTTCTGACACCCCCCAGCACTCCGTAATGCTTGGGAAATCTCGCGGTGGTAAATCTGCGCTCGAAGTGGACAGGCTCTCTCAAACGGATTGTTATTATGATTACACCGTCCTGATTGAAGAAGGGCTTTCTTACGCCAATTATACCTCTACCATGGGTTTTCAACCCATCATCGTTCATCCCGATGGGCTCCAAACCATCAATTACTTCGATACGCTCGGGCTTCCGCTCACTTCGATGCAGCTTGCCGTCAATACTTCTCTTGTCGCCCAGATGGTTGGCCGGTCATCCGATGAAGATAAACAGGCCACCCGACAGGCTCAGATCGGGCAATACATCGAGCAGCTTTATACGGATGGCTACCGGGAATGGCTCAATACTCACGAGTCTCTTCTTCCTGAAATCGCCCGAACCGCCCTTTCCGTCAATCACATCTTAAAAGCAGACGGCATCGGCGGTTCTTTCATGGACGCTTTCACGGAGTTTCGTGATCGAAAAAAATCTAATGACGATGAAATGCTCTCGCTATTCAACAACTGGAATGAAGAACAAATTTCTCGCTTCTTGAAAAATCCTGACTCTGAAAAGTTTGTCCGTAATGTCGCGTATTCTTTTTTTGAGCCGCATCATTATCCTCAACATTCTCAGTTATACGAAATGATGCTGTATGCTCCTTTCCAAGAGCATAACCGAGAAAAAGTCAACGATCTTGCCTCACGACTTTTGCTGTGGTGCAAAGGCCATAACTATGGGTGTTTCTTCGATGGCGAAACGAATACACCGCTCAATGGCCGTGTCACTCATTTTGAACTCGGTCAAATCCCCGACGCTCTCATGCAAATGAAAGTCGCGACCGGGTTTCTGCTTTTAAATCAGGTTCGTCAAATCATTCTGTCCCTGCCCAGAGGCTCGTGGAAACGGATGATTTTTGAAGAAATCGCTAAATACATGGAGGTCCCAGGCGGTGCTAGTCAGGTAAAGGAGAATTACATGCAAATGGGCAAATACCGCTGTCACAACCAATCCATTGTTCAGCAATACGCTAATTTCAAAAACTCGCCCATCCGCCCTTATATTTTCGGCAACAGTACTCAGTTTTTCTTTCTGAAACAAGACGATCTAAACGATGTTGCCGATATGTCCTCGGGCATCGGCCTTCCGGAAGTCACCCAGCAAGCTATCCTCAATTATCCGATGCCTCAACACATGGAGGAAAGCTCTCGCTGTTCTTTCGCAACTTATTTTCATCAGGATGCCAATCAGCCACTTTGTGGAACGATCGCTAACTTTTGCTCCCCTGAAATGCTCGAATGTTCCTCTTCCAACACGGAAGGTTTCAAAGCCAATCGCAAAAAAACTTCTAACCCTGTCCCCCTCCATGCGTAGTCTTTTCTTGCTCCCTATATTAGTGTTGTCAGGTTGCGCTTCCCCTATGGGCAAGGCCGCTATTGTCGCAGGGGGCGCAGCCGGCGGCGGCACGCTCGCCCATGTTCTCTCAAAGGGTGATATGGCCATGACCGCAGCAGGTGCCGCTGGCGGCGCGATCCTTACGGCCGTTGCCCAGTCTCAAATCCAAAAGGGCGGCGTTGCCAACTACAATCAGGGTTACGACCGTGGCCGCTCCGATGCCACCAAAGAAACTTATTGGGTGCTGCAAAAACCCTTGCCCTCTGCCTCTCGCAAATCCGAGCCACCGCCTCAATCCTTTTCCTTCCAGGCACCTGCCAAATCTCCTTCGGGCATTAACCATGTCCCGAACGAAATTACGGTTAGAGCTTGGGACTAGAAAAAAATGCCCGTTGAAAAACGGGTTTGTAAATAGTTGAAATTGAGTTGGTTGCATCCGAATAGGCTGCGAACTGACGGGCGCGAAGTGTGGAAGCCTCCTTTCATTTTATTCGTTTTTGGTTTTGCGGGAAATCCTGCAAACGACCAAGTGCGGATGCTTGGTTT
>JAIFLJ010000181.1 GCA_020049135.1 bacterium
CTGATTCCATACCTCCCACACTGCCAGACAAAGAGCACGCTATTTCCCAACTCTGGTTTGCTCTACCTCACCCACTTTTAATCACACCCATCACCAGCATGGCTGAAACTATGGCGTAAAATTGAAATCATGGATGGGTCGGACAAGCAGATGTTTCTGGGTAGTTGCGGCGCATCCATCGCTCCCAAGATTTGCGGGCAAAACGCGGGTGCTCCCTATCGCCGCGAAGTATGTGTTCGCCCAACAAACCTTCATCCAATAGCGGCCACCAGACAGAGCTGCGGATTATCTGCATGGTTTCGCGTTCTTCTTTTGTCGCCAACCAAAGCATCGGCCAATGTGTTAACGGCACTGTGGCTATACGCCCGTCAAACATTTCCCACACCATAACATCAACATCGAATCGCACTGATTTGACATCAGGGCAATTTTCGTTCGGGGTAGTTTCCATCAACCTACTGTCGCATTCTTCAAGTGCGGTTGGCGCAATAAAAAAGTAGCATTGGCCAATAAGCTTATCAACCGCTTTTTGAATTTTATGAAACAGCATAAAAACAGCCTTGCCTTTTTCGGCATCGCCTCTTTTATCGCATGAATTATGAAACTCCTTTGCGTGGATGATTCGGGTATGGTTCGCACGATCGTGACCAAAACCATGAAAGAAATAGGGTGGGAAGTCGTTACAGCAGGCTCGGGCGTTGAAGCCTTGGCCAAGCTGGAAGGCGATACCGACATAAAGCTTATTTCAACAGACATAAATATGCCAGAGATGGACGGCGTTCAACTCCTTGAAAAAGTCAAAGCTGACGACCGTTTCAAAAACATCCCTGTCATGATGCTCACCAGTCACAGCGATTCAAGCATGACCGAGCAGGCCATGAAAATGGGTGCCTCTGGATACCTTAGCAAACCTTTTACCGCCGACCAACTGAAAGAAAAAGTCAAAGCCATCATTGGCTGACCACGGGGAAGCTGTGCAGTTTAATTCCGCGCTCTTCCTTTTTTCATTCTTGCCGCTCGCACTGGCGGGTTTTTTGGTTTGCGAACGGTTTTTCAAGCGTGGCATCCTGCCGTGGCTTGTGGGTTCCTCGCTCGTTTTTTACGGCTGGAGCAACCCCAAAGCGCTGGCGATACTGCTGCCTTCTGCCCTGTTTAACTACGCCGTTGGCACGGCCATAAACCGCACGCAAAACAAAGGTCTGCTCGCCTTTGGTGTGGCCGCCAACCTTATCCTGCTAGGCTATTTCAAATACGCAGGGTTTCTCGTTGGCAACTTGAACACCCTCCTCCATTCGCAAATTGCCATTGGCCAAATCATCCTCCCGCTGGGCATCTCCTTTTTCACATTCGCACAGATTGCTTGGCTTGTTTCCTCCAGTAGGCGCGAGACAGTGCCCTGCACGCTAATTGAATACCTCGCGTTCGCTTCTTTTTTTCCGCAGATCGTTTCTGGCCCAATACCATACCAAAAAGAACTCGTCCCGCAGTTCTCCCAAACACGCGATGCGGATGGGCGTGCGTCTGATTTCGCTGTAGGGACAACGCTCTTTGCAATGGGGCTTTTTAAAAAAGTGATGGTTGCAGACATGCTTGCCCCTTGGGCCACGCAAGTCTTTTGGGCTGCTGGCCAAGGCCAGCCTGTGACGATGCTGGCTGCGTGGATCGGCGCACTGGCTTACACATTCCAACTCTACTACGATTTTTCGGGTTACTCCGACATGGCTATCGGCGTCGCCCGCCTTTTTGGCTACCGCCTCCCGCTCAATTTCAATTCGCCTTACCAATCCACAAGCATCAGCGATTTCTGGCGGCGTTGGCACATGAGCCTCTCCCGCTTCCTGCGCGACTTCCTCTATTTCTCGCTCGGCGGGAGCCGCTGCGCAGCGTGGCGGTGCTACATGAACCTATTCATAACAATGCTCTTGGGCGGGCTTTGGCACGGGGCGGGATGGACTTTTATCGTCTGGGGCGGGCTGCACGGTCTCTATCTCGTCATCAACCACGCATGGTCAAGCTGGCGCGATGGTGCTGAGAAAAAATCGCCTTCCACTGCGGAAATATGGGGCGCACGGCTTATCACTTTTGGCGCAGTTATACTCGCGTGGATTTTCTTCCGCGCCGCCAATTTCTCAGAGGGCGCAAGCATTCTCAAAGGCATGGTGGGGTGGAACGGTCTGATGAAAGAATGTGATACGCTCTTTTTCAAAACAGAGCCTGCAATAGCACATATCATAGCAATCGCAGGCTTTCCTGTTGATTCGCAATGGGTCATGCTGGGCACACTCCTATTCTTGCTCTGGGTTGCGTGGTTTTGCCCGAACAGCCAGCAGCTTTTGGCCGCCTATTCGCCCGGGCTTGTCACCTACGGCAAAAACATTGAGCCGCACCCGTGGGCTGCCAAAGGTTTTTGCTGGAAACCTTCTTGGGGCTGGCTCGTTTTGACCGCGCTAGTTTTGGCGTGGGGGTTCGTGCAGATGACGGGCGTAACTTCGTTCCTTTACGCAGACTTTTAACCGCATGACACTTAAAAAATACAATCTATTGCTGGCCAGTTTCTACGCGCTCTGCCTCGCGGGCGCGTGGGGATTCTCGGCCTATTTACAGCCTGTGGATGGCGACCTCACCCGCATTGGTGGCTATAGCGAGAACGATTTCGGCTCCCGCATAGCGCACGAGACTTTTTCAGAAACACTCTTTACCAATGCCAAAACTCTTGAGGAATACGACCGCTACTACGATGTCGTTGTCCTCGGCGACTCGTTCTCCGTGGAGCAGCAAGGAGCACGCGGGTATAGCTGGCAAAACTTTTTCGTGAACAAAACGGGACTTTCGCTCATCACACTCGACACCCGCCGCTATTGGCCGATCGAAGTGTTACAGCACGAAACTTTCAAAAAACATCCGCCCAAGATTTTCGTTTTTGAATCGGTGGAACGGTATCTTTATGACCGTGTGGCTTATTTTTCAAGCAAGGGTTCTATAGATGCGACCTGCGACCTTTTAAAAAAACATATCGAAACAGGAAAAGCACTAACAGATGACGAAAATGAGATTCTAAGCTGGTTGCTACCAAATCAAAGTCATCCTTTAAATAAAGAAATATTACTAAAAACACGCCCGCTCAAACCATGCTTTGATTCCAATTATGCACTAAGCTTTTTGAATGCATCTTTCAAAAGGAAGATCGGGTTTGAGCGGCAGGCCATTGAGTTGCCGCTTAATAAAAAAGGACTTTTTTCGTGTGATAAAAGTGACCGGCTTCTCGTCTATTTTGACGAGATGGAAAAACAAAAACTTTCTAGTGAGCATTTCGAAAAAATGGTCAATGGAGTTATGGTATTTGCTATTGCATCATCATGTTCTAGTGTTGTTTACGGCAAAAGTCCAAATTTCGTCTGTTTGCCCGCTCCTGACAAGACATCCCTATATGCTCCGTGGTTGGCAAACAAAGAAGATGCTACACCGAACTTACTTAAAAAAATATGTGATTACAGTGCGGCAGGCCAGATACGCAATGGAACAACAAATATTAATCTTTGTCAGACAACGAATAAATGGGAGCACTTGCCCTTTTTACCGAAGCAGTTTCATAAATATGATATGACGCCGATCGTCCGCACCGACCTGCTGCTGCGCGAAGCCATCGAGAAAGGGCAGCAAGATATTTTTCTCCCGAACGACTCGCACTGGGGGAGTGAAGGACACCGCATCGTTGCAGACGGGCTGCTAGATTATTTGCGCCAAAAACAGATATTGAAATAACGGCCTGTGACGCGCTGTTGTAGGAGCGGTTCTTTCCGCTGGCTCTTTCTTGCGGCGAATCATCTCCTCTGAAAATAGAAGGGAGCGGCGGCATCTTGCCGCCGAAAGAAGCAGGCAAGGATGCCCGCACCACATTTTTATTTCGGCAAAAAAGCACGCAAGAGCATTAGCAGCCCAACCGTCAGGCAGGCATAGACAGCTAGCCAGAAACCTGTGCCGACATCTATCTGGAGCGCAAGGCGTGGTGCTTCAGTCATGGCCAGCCGCCACCTTATAACGAGGTATAGCGAGATGAGAAAAATACCTACACCCATCTGGAAAGAGGCTTGCCGCGCCAGAAAAAAACCGAGCAGTGCGAGTGTCGCTACCAATAGAGGGAATGTCAGAAACATGTGCGCTTTTTCTGGGAACGGCTTCGCGCCAAGAAATTGGCCGACGAAATATTGCGTGGGCGACTGGCGCGTTTTGTTTTCGCGCAGTTCCAGAAAAATTTGCCATCCGGTCGTCCCATGAAATGGTTTTGTCTGAATATGTTCCCACTGCATTTCGTTCGGCAAAACGAAATCTTGCCAAGAAAGTTTCGAGTCAGTCTGGTGTTTGAGGAGTTCGGCCACGGGCGCGAGGGACGCGAGAAAACCTTTGCCGGCGTGAACCCACGGCAAAAATATTGACGCGACCGCCATCAGCGAGCAGGCGAGCAGAATCCATGAAATAGGGCGGGTGTTCATGAGCGTGTTTTACATATTTTTTTCACTTCAAGAAAGTAAAAATGGAGAATGTCAAAAGATGTGCTACTTTTGTAAAGTATGCCAAACAAGAAGCGCATTGATGTCTTAATGGTGGAACGGGGATTATCGGAGTCGCGCGAAAAAGCCAAGGCATGGATCATGGCTGGAGAAGTGAAAGTGGGCGACCATGTCGTGAACAAAGCCTCCGATCTTTTTACACCAGATGCTCTGATCACCATAAAGATGCCAGATAAATATGTGGGGCGCGGCGGTCTGAAAATGGAGTGCGCCCTCGACTATTTTAAACTCAATCCCGCCGGGTGGCGCGTGCTTGACATAGGCGCATCTACGGGCGGCTTCACCGATTGCCTCCTTCAACGGAAGGCGGCAGAAGTGGTGGCTTTGGATGTGGGCCACGGCCAAATACATTGGAAAATTAGGACTGACGCCCGCGTGAAAGTCGTGGAAGGAAAAAATGCAAGGCAGCTTGAGCCAGGCGAGTTCGGGCCGCCTTTCGACCTAGTGGTGATGGATGTCTCGTTTATTTCTCAAGAGCTTATCTGGCCGCGCATACCCGCGCAGCTCAAAGATGGGGGATTTGTGATCACGCTGGTGAAACCGCAGTTCGAGGCGGGCGTGATGGAAGTGGGCAAAGGTGGCATAGTGCGTGACCCGGGCGTCCAGCAGCGCGTGGTCAAACGAATATGGCAAGTGGTGGAGAATGAAATCGGGCTGGAAGTAAAAGGCGTGACGGAATCTTCTATTTTGGGCAAAGATGGCAACAGAGAATTTTTGCTATGCGCCACGCGATCCAAAAAATAGGGCTTGTAATCAACACGCAGCACCCAAAAGCCGCTGAAGTTGGCCGACGGATTCGGCGTGTCGCCATGAAGCTCGGCGCGGAGGTCGTGATGGAATCTCGCTCGGCGGCACTGATGCAGATTAAAGGGCGAACTTTTAGGGGGATGATGTCCGCTGTGGACGGCGTAGTGGTGGCTGGCGGGGACGGCACGCTTCTGAAAACCGTGGCACACGCTTCCGTCTTAGACAGACCCGTGCTCGGCGTTGCCTTGGGTAGCCTTGGTTTTTTAACGCCGCTTCCACCCGAACGCATTGACAAAGGTCTGGCAGATTTTATTTCCGGCGAATGGGATGCCTGCGCACGAACCATTTTGGAAGTCCGTTTGAAACGGCGTGGTGACGCAGAAAAAAACGGGCGTTTCCTCGGCTACGCACTTAACGAAGTAGTGCTATCGAGGTTCGAAGGGGCGCGGCTAGTGCATTTGAGCGCGTGGGTGGATGACGAACTGGTAACGGTTTACTCGGCGGACGGCGTGATCGTGGCCACGCCTACGGGCAGCACGGCTTACTCGCTTTCGTCGCACGGTGCCATCCTCACGCCAGATGCTCCGGTGCTGTGCCTTACGCCAGTGTGTCCGCACACGCTCACGAACCGACCAGTCATTTTCTCGGAGCGCTCGGTCGTGCGCATGGCACCGGATCAGGCTAGTAGGCTCCGCGTGACACTGGACGGACACCGCACAGCGCGGGTGCCGGAAGACGGCGAAATTGAAATCCGAGCATCGGAGAGGAAGCTGCGCTGGGTGCAGCCCAAACCGTACCGTTTTTTCGAAGTGCTGCGCAACAAACTAAACTGGCGCGGCTCTGCCACGCGCTGACAAAAAAGATATTTATGGGAAAAAAACGGTTTATTCCGGTCAAGCTAACACGCGAAAAAATAGATGCGCTTCTCAACGAAGTGAAAGCTATTTACGCCGAACTCGAAGCGCGGACGGACGAAGAGCGTTGTTGCGAAAAAAGGTCGGACTGCTGCCAGTTTGAAAAAACGGGTTCTACGCCTTACCTGACATTTGGCGAGGCGTTTCTTATAACGCTTTTTTGGAAGGAGAGCGGGAGGCCATCTTTGCCAGTGAAAAAAGACGGCAGTTGCCCGTTTTTCGAGTCGGCTTCGGGAAGATGCCTTGTTTACGAGGCACGACCATTCGCCTGCCGCACGCATTTTTGCAAAGCGGCTGGTGGAAATTACGCACGACGCGATGTGATAGACTTGATCAGGAGGCTTGAGTCGGTGGACAGGTCTTTCGCCTCGCAAGACGGGCCACTGCCGCTGGTTTCTGCCGTGACACGCGCCATGCGCGGCGTCCATTTTTGAAGCAGGATTGTGCATTTCGTAATGCACAATTTGGATTAAAATGTTCTAAGCCGTTTGAAAAAACGGCCTGAGAAAAGTCATTGGCCGTTTGTGATGGACGACTGTTTCAGCAACCGTTTGGCCTCAACTTTTGAAGCGTTGTTCCAGATTTTTTTCAGGGTGGCCATGCTGCTGTCAAAAGCGATCATGAGGATGGCTGTGACCACCATAGAAATAAACCATGTCACCACGCCTGTCATATATGTGCTTTTCGAAACAATTTTTGTGACTGGGCCGCAGATTATGAAACTTGCCAGTGCTACATTGATGAGCAGGATGGGGGTCTGCAATGAGGCGGGCGGGGGGACTTTGGAAAAAAGATATATCTCCGTGGCGGCCAATGTCACCAGCACCACGGCGTAGCCTATAGTCCCAATGATCGAACCTGTGATAAAGTTGACATAGCCGACATTCGCCATTCGTTGCGTGGCATAGATGACAATGATCAAAAACGCGAGGCTGGCACCCGCCTTGATTTTAAATGTGGTGGTCATGCCCGGTTCGTTTAATAAAAAGTGAAGCCACGCCACGGCTCCTTTGGCGAGGGTTTTTAAGACGGATTCGAACATGACACGATACTATGTCGAGCCGTGCCTCCGTGTCAAGAGTGCTCCTTTTGAAAACAGAAATGAGCAAAACATTTACCGCTGTATTGGAGAGGGAGGGAAACGGGTTCGTATCTCTTTGTCCTGAGTTGGATGTGGCCAGTCAAGGGGACAGCGTAGAAGAGGCTCTCGAAAACCTCAAGGAAGCCGTGGAACTTCTCTTGGAGTGCGCATCGCCACAAGAAATCGAACAACGCCTGCACGAAGAAGTGCTTGTGACTCGGTTTGAGGTGGCTTGTGCCTAAGCCCGGGATTTTTTCCGCTGGGAAATGAACCCATTGGGTGACAACTCGTTGGTTGGGAAAGGTTTGATTTACAGGAAGTTCTGCATTTTTTGCCGCTTTCATTTTCCTTTTTAGTCCCTTACCGCTCAAATCCTGCGCATTATGTATGACATTTTTTCCGTGGTTCATTCTTCTATATTCACAGGC
>JAIFLJ010000044.1 GCA_020049135.1 bacterium
AGTCACCCCGTTCCTCGAACGCCGCAAGGGATGAAAATGTGGTGCAGGCATCCTTGCCTGCATCTTCAGATTACGGCGGCGAGACGCCTCTGCGAAAGAGACGGGCTGGAAGCCCGCCCTGCGTCTTGCTTTTCTCTTCCCTTACCCCTTGTCACTGGCTTCGACAGATTATCATTTTGATTTTTGGCAATCCCTAATCATTTTGCGGTAGCGGTGCGGCGTGATACCCATCCACTTGCGGAACTGTTTGATGAAATAACTCTGGTCGCTGAAGCCCACCTCGTAGGCAACATCCGAACAGCTCATAGCTGATTGTTCAAGCAGTCGCTGCGCCTCCTGTATGCGGAGGCGGTGGATATGCTGCAACATCGTTTTTCCCGTTTCTGCTTTGACGATGTGCGCCACGCGGAATGGGCTCAACCCAACCTCTTTCCCTAGGCGTGCCAGCGTTACTTCTTCGTGGTAGTGGTCGCCGAGCCAGTCGAGGATTTTTGCGACAGTCTTGCCCGAGCGGGTGTGCCCGTGTAGTGCCATTTTGCCCATGAAATCGTCCAAAGACTCTTGCACGACACGGCTCAACTCCTCAAAATCATCAGCCTCAATCAGGCATGTCATCCAGCGGTGGTTGGATGCGACCAACGATTCCATCGCCGGGTTATCCTCTATCGCCGAGCGCACGAGATAACCCATCATTTCGACGAGCTGCGCACGCAGGAGCATCAGGTTGGCAGTCTGGCTAAAGAGGATGCCAAGCGCGCGGTTTAGCTCTCCGCGTGCCGCACGCGTGTCCCCAGCCTTCATCAGAGAGAGCAGACGCCGTTCCTCGTCCAGCGGCGAGGAAGCGTGAAGCCCTTTTTTCATGGAATGTATTTCCTCGGCTATCTGACGCTGCTGGATTTGCCGGGCGTGGTTCCGTTCCAGCATGACTGGACGCCACCCGCTCAACTGGTAAAAAAGTTTGAACAGGTATTCCGCCGCATCGCGTGTCTGCTCCTGCGATTCCCACACTGGCAGGCTGTTTATGTATCGTGTGGCGTCATCGCGTGAAGACCCGTTAGCCACTAGGTGATTCACAGTTTCTATGTGGCTGTATGGGTCGCGATCCACGGCGACTTCCCCGCCCACGATTGCTGCTAGAATTTTTTCATCCCGCTCTACAGGCACAACCCAGAAAACTACATTAGGCACAAGAAATGCAACATAGGGTTCGCCCCAGCGCACAGCCTCCTGCAGCGCATAGGCTCTAGCTTTTACAACGACTGGCAAATTAGCCGTATGCTTCTTTGTGAAGGATTTATTTCGCCCGTCTTTTTCGACTATGAAAGGCTTCAGCCCGTATTTTTTTTCGTAGAGAGAAAAGACTTCCTCCAAAACCTCATCCAGCAAGATTGTCGGTTTATTTTTCTTCATAATATTCTTCATGCTTGGTGAATCTGATAAAAAAACAATAAAATAGCAATATAGTCATATTTTGGTTTTGCCTTCTTCTATTTAAATTTTATTTTTGTGCTAGGTTGTTGGCAGAAACGAAAAGGAATAAAACTCAAACAAGGAGACGATTATGGCAGTGCATGAAGGTATTTTTAACGCAATCATCAAAGGCAAACGCAAAGATGTAGGAACGCTCGTTCAGGAACAGGTCAACGCCGGTGCCAAGCCAGACGAACTGCTCAACGAATCCATGATCCCCGCCATGCGCGAAGTGGGCGAGCGCTTCTCGCGCAATGAAGTATATGTCCCAGAAATGCTCATCGCCGCTCGTGCCATGGCCGCTGGGTTGGTTATTATCGAACCTCTCTTGACTGCCAAGGGCATCGAGCCTAAAGGCAAAGTCGCCATCGGCACGGTCAAAGGCGACCTCCACGACATCGGCAAAAACCTCGTGGTGATGATGCTCAAGGGCGCAGGCTACGAAGTCGTGGATCTCGGCGTGGATTGCCCCAACGAGAAATACGAGGAAGCCGTGAAAAACGGTGCCCAAGTCCTCTTGCTCAGTGCTCTGCTCACCACGACCATGCCTGCCATGAAAGAGGTGGTTGACTACTTGCGCTCTAAGGGATTACAGCCCAAGATCATCATCGGCGGTGCCCCTGTCACTCAGGAATACGCCAACGAGATCGGTGCCCAAGGCTATGGCCGCGATGCCAATGATGCCGTGAAAGTCGTGGAACGCGTCTTGGCCGCCTAACTCAACTCCCCTACTCCCTCATGAACCGCACCTACTATCTGGACTTGGCCGCTCGGGGTTCTCGTTTCCCCATCGGCACACATCTGACTCTGCACGCACGGCCTGACCACGACTCCATCCTCTTGGATGGTGTGCGGCTCGGCGAAGTGATCGCGGAGTCAGCCCGCGAATGGCAATGCCCGATGGCCGTGCCGCTCATGGACTTGACTCTGGAGAAAGATGCCCTGCTGGCGATCCTCCAAGTCCCCGCCGAGGGACGGGAGAAATATCACTTCGCAGACATCCCAGACGCAAGGCTCATGGAAACGGTGGAGACGGCTCCTTTCCTGACTCCGCGCATCGAAGCGACTTGTGCGGCGATCCGTTATATTGCGGAAAAACATGCCGACCTCCTCCCCGTCGGCATGGGGATCGGGCCGTTCTCTTTCACGACCAAACTCCTCAGCGACCCGATCACGCCAGTTTTTATGGCGGGCACGGGCATGACAGGCGAGGACGATGAGGATGTAGCCTTGCTGGAATGTGCCACAAATCTGTCGCTCCAGTTGATCCTGCGTTACCTGAAAGAACAGTGCGCGGCGGGTGCGAAAGCGATTATCCTGTGCGAACCCGCCGCGAACCTCGTCTATTTCTCCCCCAACCAACTAGCGGAAGGTTCCGATGTCTATCAGAGGCTGGTGATTGAGCCGAACCTGAAAATCAAAGCCTTGCTGGACAGCCTCGGCGTGGATCTGATTTTCCATGATTGCGGGGAACTCACCGATGGCATGGTGGACTCTTTCAATCAGCTCAGCCCCGTGATGCTCAGCCTCGGCTGTTCGCGCACACTCTGGAAAGATGCCGCGCTCGTCTCTAAAAAAACGGTGCTTTACGGCAACTTGCCCACGAAAAAATTCTATTCCGACGACGCGGTCAGCCCCGCAGAAGTCGAAAGGCTTTCTGTCGAACTCCTCCGCGAGATGAAAAAGGCAGAACACCCGTTTGTCCTAGGCAGTGAATGCGATGTGCTGAGTGTCCCAGGCAAAGAAGAAATTATCAAAAACAAAGTCCGCATCATGATGAATTGCAAAGCGGACTGACGATCATTCAACGCATTCTCTCCAACAATAAAAAAAGGCGAAACCCATGAGCAAATTAGTCATCTCGAAAACCGAAGATTTCATTTACGGCAAGTCACCCAAACCCGTCACCAGCAAGCGCGGCCTCGCCGTTGGAGGCGGGCAGGTGTTTCCAGAAGTCAATTTCACGCTTCCCACCATGAGCATCACCGAGGCGACTTGGAAGCAGGTGAGAGAGCACTATACCGAGATGATTTCTGGGGTCATCACGCGTTCCATCGAACTCGAATGCGAAAACCTGCTCATCGAGTTTGAGACGCTTCCCGACATGACGATCGTGCCGAAGTGGGGTCTGGAAATTTGTCAACTGCTCTCCGATCACCTCGTCGCCGCCCACCAAAAATACGGGCAAAAAAACGCGCTCCGTTTCACCCCCAACGACATCCGCGAATTCTCCCGCCCCCCGATCATGCGGAGCGGAAAATACTGGGACGCCATGCTGGAAGTCTTCGCGAAGGCGGGTTCGTTCGGTGCTGACTTCCTCTCCATCGAATCCACAGGTGGCAAAGAGTTTCACGACGAGGCACTGGTCAATGCCGACCTGCCCGCCGTCGTCTTTGCCCTCGGCGTGCTCGGTTGCAGAGACATGGAGTTTCTTTGGAAACAGATGGTCGCCGATTGCAAAAAAACGGGGGTCATTCCCGCTGGCGACTCCGCTTGCGGCTTCGGTAACACCGCCATGGTGCTCGCCGACAAACACATGATCCCCAAGGTCTTCGCTGCCGTCGTCCGTGCCGCCACCATTCCCCGTGCGCTTGTCGCGGTGGAACAGGGTGCCGTCGGTCCTTACAAAGATTGTGCCTACGAAGGCATCTACCTCAAAGCCATCGCGGGTATCCCCATCGCGTTGGAAGGCAAATCCGCCGCTTGCGCCCATCTCAGCCCCATCGGCAATATAGCCATGGCAGTCTGCGATTGCTGGTCCAACGAGTCGGTGCAAAATGTCCAGCTCCTCAGCGGCAAAGCCCCCGTGGTTTCTGTGGAACAGCTCATCTACGACTGCCGCCTGATGAATGTCGCCTCCGCATCCTCCCCTGCCGACGCGCTCAAACTCCGCGACTGGTTGGTCGAGTCCGATGCCTCCATTGACCCGCAAGCGTGGATTCTTCGTCCCGATGTGGCGATTCGGATTTGCGAAAAAGTCATGGATGCAACGGGCAACTACGCCCGCACCCGCGTCGCCACCATTGCCGCCGTCGAAGAATTGCAAAAAGCGCACTCGGAGAAAAAACTCAAGCTCACCGAACGCGAATCCGATTGGCTGGAAAAACTCGAAGTCATGCTCGAAGACATCCCCGAAAGCGAAGAAGCCATGATCGCCCAAATGCGTCCGCAGGTGGATGCCGAGAAATGCCTTTTGAGCGAATACGGGGTGTAACCAATGATCCAACCATACAACTTATGAAAACACGCGAACCCAATTTTAACAACCTCCTCAAAATCCTCAAAAACGAAAAACCCGATCGCCCGACCATTTTCGAGTTTGCCATCACGGGCAACTATCTGAAACCGAACGCTGACCCCTCGGTGCCAGAATGCTGGGACTGGTTTCCCTCCAACCCGTTCCTCGCCTCTGCCCACAAAAATCTCGGCTACGACTTCTGTTGCGGCATGGGTTCTAAATTTGGCTTCCCGACACCGAAACACGAGAAAGGAGCCTCGGTCGGGCTCGCTCACGGCGGGGTGGTCACAGATCAAAAAAGCCTCCGCTCCTTGGATTGGAAAAACCCGGAAGACTTCGACTACACCCACCTCGAAAAAGCGATCCTGCCCGACGGCATGGGCATGATCGTCCGTAGTCCCGGCGGGGTGCTGGAAGTGCTCACGGAACTCTTCGGTTTTGAAGAACTCTGCTACCAGATCGCCGATGAACCCGAGCTGATCGAGGAAACCCTAGAGATGATCGGCACGCGCATGGTGAAGTATTTCGAAATCTGCGCGAGCATCCCGCAAGTCGGTGTCCTCCTGCACAGCGACGACTGGGGTTTCAAATCCTCCACCATCCTCTCCCCCTCACAGTTGCGAGAACTGATTATTCCTTGGCACAAGAAAATCGTGGAAGCCTGCCACAAACAAGGCAAGCCCGTGATACTTCACTCCTGCGGCAAGCTCGACGAAGTTTACGAAGACATCATCGCCCTCGGCTACGATGCCAAACATTCCTTTGAAGATGCCGCCGTGCAGATCGAGTCCGCGTTGGAGCGTTGGGGCGACAGGATGCCCATGCTCGGCGGGATAGACATGGATTTTCTCTGCCGCAAATCCCCCGAAGAAATCCGTGCCCGCGCCCGCAAACTTTTGGAAATGACCGCAGACAAAGGTGGCTATGCCCTCGGCTCTGGCAACAGCATCCCCGACTACATGCCCTACGAAAACTTTCAGGCGATGAACCGCGTTGCGCTGGAGTGGTAGGATAGAAACCGCAGGTAACCCAAGCCCAAGCTATTTGACGAAGAACCAAGTCTCAGAACGATAGATGTAAAAACTTGAGATCGTGGAAGCGTCGGAAATCGTCATCGAACGAAACGAGGCGATGTCCACCGGCGATAGCGAAGGCGACAAAATAGGCATCCGTCCACATCCGATGAGGTAGGTTGGCTTGCTCGGTGAGAGTCAAAAAATGCCATTCGATCGTTTCTGGCTCTGCGAGAAAGTGGATGTGAGGTTGGGCGAGGTATTGTCGGTAGATGGCCCACGCCTCGCTTGCACTCAATGGGCGACTGAGCACGCGTGGCTGTGTGCTGAGCCGCAGCATGCCGAGCATGGAAACACGCGAAAAAGCAAGTTCCGTCTCTGAATTTTCTTCCCAATACCGTGAAGCGATAGCGTGGTGGGCGTGATTTTGATCAATCAGTGCCAGCCAAACATTGATGTCGGGAATGTCCATCATTCATCCCCAGCGGATTGCGTGCTCTGTTTGGAGCGTTTTACTGAATCCTAGGCATCCATGAGGGCGTAAAGTTCCTCGTTGGTCATAGCAGGATGCAACGGAGTGCCCGTAATGCGAGGAATAGCCACTGGCAGAGGGGGGCGTTTTCCTGCGGAAGCAGATGCGGGCTGAACAACCACTCCCCGCAACCCCATCTCAATATAGGTGGCGAGAAGGTCTTTGAGCTTCATGCCCTGATAAACAGCACGGGCCTTCACCTCCTTAAACAGATGATCCGGCAAGTCAATCGTGGTTCTCATGGCTCAAATATATCGCAAAATCATAAAAACGAAAATATGTTTTCCCATCACTCGTGCTCATTTTGGAGATAACCACAGACAAAGGCGGCTACGCCCTCGGCTCCGGCAACAGCATCCCGACTTACATGCCCTACGAAAACTTCCAAGCAATGAACCAGACCGCGTTGGAGTGGTGAGCTGGAAAAACGCATCCCGCTCAGATAATCAGAATAGTTCGCTGTAGGTCGAGATGGAAATGGTGTAGCCAAAGGCCGTCCGCGTGTTGGTGTCGGTCTTCTCATTAGGCGTTCCTGTAAACCCAATAAAGCTCGCGTTCGGCAAAGCATCGCGCATGTAGCGGGCAAGACCATCAATGAGGTCGTATTGAGAGTGGGGCACTTCGTCAGCAATGATGATAATGTTCCGGCGCTCGCTCAGGCAAGGCACTCTCTCCGAGAACTCCGTTCGGATGTGGCGGCTGGCTCGGAGAGCCAGCCCTACCTAGAGAGAGAAATTTCTGGATGGTAATAAAGACCACGCCACGCGACAATCGCCCGGTTTACCTCCTTGCATTTTCCCGACCCAGTAACGGCCCAGAGGTTCCTCGCGAGGAACTGATAATATCCTAATTTGGGTTATTCTATGTTGGGATTTATTATAATTAAAACATGTCAGGTTCTCTATACAGTCCCAGTTACACGCGGTTTCGCGCTCTCATTGTCCGAGCAAGGAAAGACGCGGGAGTTACCCAAAGCGAACTTTCTGAGCAGATCGGACGTCCCCAGTCCTTTGTTTCGAAGTATGAATGTGGAGAGCGGCGGCTTGATGTAATCGAGTTCATCGAGGTCTGCGACGCACTCAAGATCAATCCACAGACAATTATTAACGCACTTAGGAAAGGTGGGGCAAAATGAATACTTCCGAGGTTATCAAATATGCACGCCAGCGGCTTGAAGGTCTTGCCGGACATGTATTCGAGGTGATGGAGGTAGCCAAGCCTGTCTCTCCAAACGCCGCTGTGAATTTAGCAAAAATCATCTCAAAATTATCGCCGCTCGTTGGGAATCTCATTGAGTTCAACACCGTCGAATACCTGAACGATCAACCAGACTTCGCTGGGCTCGGAACCTGGAAGCGGCAGGATCCGGGTGGGGATGTCCCAAACCTTGTTAAAATTGCAGTAATCTCCGGTGGTTTATTTCTCTTTGGTTAGTTTGTTTTTTTCCTCACTTCAAGTCAA
>JAIFLJ010000142.1 GCA_020049135.1 bacterium
GAAACTAAAATCTTCTGTGCATTTTTTTCGTGTGTTTCGTGCGTTTCGTAGTTCATTCTTCTCTTTTCTCTTCCCTTGTCGCTTGCCACTTCTTCCCGTTAGCTTCTTCAATCTTCTTTTCAACATTCGATATTCAAGAAAGCGGCAAGATGTCGCCGCTATTTTATCTGAAAATGGGCTAAGTCCGACAGGCTCCCAGGAGCTTCAAGATAGAGTATGAACCCCATAATTGGTGACACTTGCCCAACGGTTTTTGCCATGAGTCGGGCATATTTCAACATCCCTAGCACACTAATAAAATATGTCTTGTCATTATTATAAATGCCGATTAGCGTCCCGACACTTATGAACGAACAAGATTTGAAAGCAGAGATTGAGAAGCTCAAAGCAGAAAACGACGCCCTTAAAAAAAGGAGTGATCGCAAGCTGGCACTAAAAGTCAGTGAAAAAGGAGCCGTCTCTCTCTACGGTTTGGGGCGTTTCCCTGTGACGCTTTACAAGGAACAGTGGCTCAAACTTTTGGACATGACTGATGAAATTAACGCTTTCATTAAAGAAAATGACGGCAAGCTTCGCGTCCGCGAATAAAGCGTCTCTATTAGAGTCAGTTTAAAGTTTTTCTGAAAAGAGCGGTCAGATCTGAGGCCGCTTTTTCTACTGTCCGTTCCTTTTCCATGAGGCTCACGGCACAGGATGCGTTTTCCAAAAAAATCTGGTTTTGGGCGACAATTTCGATTGCCTGAGCGAGTTCTTGCGGGTTGTCTGGGGAGACGATTTGGCCAGCATCCGTCTCTTGTATCAGGTGCGCTGCCCCTGTAGTGGATGTTACCACAACTGGCCTGCCGAGAGCCAAAGCCTCAATCGTGACACGGGAGAAAGTTTCTATGCGCGATGGGCAAACGACCGCACGCGAGCGCATGATCTCTTCGAGCAGGCGTCCGAACCCCACTTTGCCCAGCCATTTTACTGAGCCGCTCCAACCTGGCCTTTGCAGCAAGCTGTCGAAACGCTTCCGGTAGGCTGGGGCATGTTCTGTCTCTCCCCCGATCAGGACAAACTCGAAGCCTGGCATTTTCTCGCGCAACTCCCATGCCGCCTCCAAAAATAGGGTGGGTGCTTTTTTTTCGTTCAACGCGCCAAGATAGAGAACTTGCTGTATTGGTGTAATCTGTTTAGCACGCAACGCAGCGGCCTCTTTGAAAAATGATTCCTGCAAATGTATGCGGCAGACGCCCGTCTTATTTTGGGGCACGGCGTAATGCTGATGGAGCCAGCTTGCGGTCAGCGGCGAATTTGCCACCACGACATCCGATTTTGCAAAAACCCACGATAGGCTAGAGCGCGAGGCAAAGCGGACTTCTTTTTCTAGGAAACGGTAGCGCAGGTCGTGAACCTGTGTGATTAGATTTGGAAATTTTTTTCCGCTAGGCAACGCCCCCATCTGCCGCGCCAATGCGCAGGCCAAGCCGTCCGGTTCTTCGCATTGCGCCCACAAGATGTCGAAAGGCCCTTCGTTGTCCAAAAACTTACGGATATGCATCGCGTCAGTCCACGCTTTGCGGTAGCCGCCCCAGCACTTGATAATTTTGTCGGCTATCGCCCCAGTGACAGAACGCTGGTCGCGTGAAACAAGCCTGACTGGCAAAGTTCCGAGCGTGGCTCGTGCGTGCGAGGAAGCGACATCTCTGGACTGGCTCAGGGCACGGACTTCCACGCCCTGGTTTTGGACGGCTTCGGCCAACTCCAAAAAATAGCCTTTCCGCTCTGGGGCGCGGCGGTGTTCCTCCCACAGCCACCTAGAGATGAATGCGACTTTCATTTTTTTAAACTCTCCAAAAAACAGAGTAGTTTTTCGCCCTGTTTTTCCCAAATGAACTGCGCGGCCCATTCTCGTGCGTGTGCGCGTTCGGCTCGCCTTTTGGCCAGCTCACGGATTGCGCGAGCTAACTCCTCAGGGCGTTCCGGCTCCACCAGCTCTATCCAAGAGCTGAGTCTCAAATCTTGGAACACGGGGAGGCGACTTGCCGCCACCCATTTTCCTGCGGCTGCGTATTCGAGCAGTTTAAGTGGAAAAGTGGAAAGTGCGCTCGGCGGTTCCAGCCGATTCGGCAGTAATCCGATGGACGCATTTTCGAGAAATGCAGCGGTTTTTTCTCTTGGGAGATAGCCTGTAAAAACAACATTGGGCGGAGCCTGTTTTTGCATGGCAGCCACCTGCGCAATAGAACCGCCCACCACTGTAAGCCGCATGTCTGGCAATAAACGCATCGCTTCTACGGCCACATCCACGCCTTTCCACGGCTGGAAGCTGCCTAGATAAATCAGTTCGGCAGGGTTTGCTTTACTGGTATCAAGCGAGAGTAGCGAACGGTCTATGCCATCGTGTTGCAGATGCGTTGGGCGGCCTGTCGGCAGGCTCATGCGCCGCCTTATCTCGGAGAGTAAATAGGCGTTGAGCGCAACGGTAGCGGCTGCGTGGTCGTGAACGCGTTTTTGAAGCCGCAAAAGGTCTTGATGGCGGCGCGAGGACACTGGATGGCTGTCCGCAAAAATTTCGTGCGCCTCAAAGACAAGCGGGCACGCGGGAAATCGGCTCAGAAGAAAATCGGCTCCTTTCAGGTGCATCGTGAACGCCGCATCGAACAGACGATCACCGGACTCCATCCAACGCCTGATTTTGTGAAAAAAAAATGCGCTCGATTTTATGTGCGGGAGCGGCCAGTGAGAAGGCCACGGCGAGCGGCTAAAAAAAACGGTCTGCAACCGCTTGTGCGGCTTTTCTTGGAAACGCTCGCCCAATGCCTCCGCACAACTCAGATCGCCTGAATCTGCCGCTGCCAGCACGACTTCTGCCCCAGCCGCTGCAAGGCTGTTGGCCAGCCTGTAAACATGGAACTCGCGAGCTTGGTTGCCGCGAAACTCTTCGGGGAAAAGATAGAGCAGGCGCATGTGTGGCACGCACGGTCAGGAGCGCATCAGATACTCCAGCGTGAGACGGACGCCGTAGCCCGTGGCACCTTTGCTCATGTATGATGCATCCTTAGTGCTCCACGCAGTTCCAGCTATATCAAGGTGTGCCCAAGGGACGCCATCGGGTATCCATTTTTCCAGAAACGCCGCAGCCGTGGATGCCCCGGCATCGCCTTTGGGCCCGATGTTTTTCACCATAGCTATGTCGCTCTTGATCGCTTCGTGGAACGGTTCGTCGTGCGGGAGTGCCCATACTTTTTCGCCCGTTTTTTCGCCCGCGACAGTCAGGTTGCCTGACATGATGGCGTCGTTGGTGAAAAGGCCGGCGCGGGTGGTGCCGAGCGCACCTATGACCGCCCCCGTCAAAGTGGCGTAATCAATGATTTCCGCTGGCTTGTAGTTTATCGCCGCGTAAGCAAGCGCGTCGGCCAAAACGATCCGCCCTTCGGCATCCGTATTCAATACTTCGATCGTGTAGCCGTTGTATGCCGTGACGATGTCACCTGGGCGATATGCCTGAGCAGACGGCATATTTTCTGCAGCGGCTATAATTCCCACCAAATTGCGTTTCAGCCCGATGAGAGCCGCCCCACGCATGATGCCTAGAACTGCGCAGCCGCCCATCTTATCGTACTTCATTTCGTCCATGCGGTCGCCTGGCTTGATGGAGATGCCGCCAGAATCGAAAGTGATAGCTTTGCCGACAAGCAGCGACGGTTTGTCAGACTGTTTGCCGCCCCTGTATTCGAGTATAATCATGCGTGGCGGGTGCTGGCTGCCGCCGCCCACAGCCATCATGCCGCCGAAGCCGCCTTCGCTAAGGATTTTTTCATCGAGCACTTTGGCTTTGATTGTGGAAAATTCTGCGGCGAGGTCACGGGCTGCATCCGCAATGGTTTCTGGGCAAACATAGTTCCCCGGCATATCGCCTATGGAGCGGGTCAAGTTTGCCGATTCGCCCATGGCAACGCCGATTTCAATCTCTTTGCGAACCCGAGCTAAATCGTTTTTCTCCACGCGGAAAAAAAGGCGGCTAAAGCGCGGGTTCACCTTGCGGTCAGCAGGCAGAAAAGTGTCGAAAAAATATGCAGCCATCACCGCTCCTTCCGCAGCTTGGCGGAAGCAAGCCTCATGTTTTTCGCACTCCAAAACTGCTTCGGCGACACCAATTTTTTGCAGTGCGCGGATCGCTGTCCCGACAGCCTGACGGTAATGGTCAGGGCGGATTTTTTCCTTCGGGCCGAGGCCGACCAAAAAGCGTTTGCGCCCGTCCTCGCGCAAAATGATCGTGGAGTTTAAATCGGCGGAAAACTCTTTTTTGCTGACCGAGGGCGGGAGCGGGTCTCCTTTGAAAACGAACTGGATAAATGTTTTAAACTGTGTGGGTGATTCTGTTCCTGCAACGCATTTCATAGTGCGAACAATGTAGCCGTCCCCGCCACAAAATTGCACGAAAAAAGAGGTTCTTCGTCAAATATGTAAAGTTTTTGGAATAAGACCTCGGATCAGAGGCGATCTCTGTTTTTAATTTTTTCACAAGTAGAACATTGTCTTGTTTCAGATAATTTTCTCGAAGAAATTGCACTGCCTGCATAACCTCATTGTCACATGGCAAATCAAACACATCCCAAACATCCTTTGGCAGAAGTTTTTGGCTTCCCGATAACAGACCCTAGTGGCCTATAACACAAAAATTTTCGTATGAGTGGCGATCAAAACAGCTTGGCATCGAGGCGCAAGGAGGGAGGATATCCGTGGCGATACCTGACCGACGCGCAACGAAGAGGACGGGCTGTTTTCATCGCCATCCTTTGGACAGTCATGTGGAGGGGCGTTTGCCGTTGTTGCTCCTCAGTCACAGGTCTCCCCAGACATGCTCCTTCGTCGCGCCTAGGCAAACACCCCTCCCCACGACTGCTCATGCGAACCTTTTTGTGTTATAGGAATCTCCGCCGATAAATCGCGCTCTTGAAAATCCATTTGGCAAATGAGCGTGTCACAAACATTTTTGCTTCCTGATTTTGCTGAATGTGAGAAGCCTGTAAATGTTTCATCGGTTCCACAACGCAGTCCATTTCGTTATCCAGGAGGCAAGACTTGGCTAGTGCCGCTTTTCCGTCGCTGGATGTTTAGCTTGCAGCGCACGCCAAAAATTCTTGTGGAGCCTTTTGCTGGTGGTGGAATCATTAGCCTTACCGCTGCATTTGAATTACTCGCGGACAAAATTGTGATGGTGGAACTGGACAAACAAATTGCTGCTGTTTGGGAAACAATTTTTACTGGCGAAGCCAACTGGCTCGCAAAACGGTTGCTCACATTTGAACTCACGCCAGAATCTGCAAAAGCTGAATTGGAAAAACCTCCGCGCTCGCGGCGTGATTTTGCATTTCAAACAATCTTAAGAAATCGCACTGCACACGGTGGCATCTTGGCCGAGGGTGCTGGAGTTTTGAAGCACGGTGAAAACGGAAAGGGGATTTTGTCTCGCTGGTATCCGCAAACCATCGCTAAACGAATTACAAACATTGAACTTGTCGCAAACCGTCTGGATTTTATTCATGGTGATGCGTTTGATGTGCTGGCTCGTTTTCAAGAAGATCGCGATGCTGTATTTTTTATTGACCCCCCATATACCGCTGGGGGTAAAAGAGCTGGTTCTAGGCTCTACACGCATTCAGTCATTGATCACGAAAAACTTTTTTCCATTTGCGAAAAACTTAAGGGCGATTTCCTTATGACTTATGATAATGCAGAAGAAGTTCAAGCGCTTGCGGAACGGTATGGATTTCAGACAAAACCAGTCGCAATGAAAAATACTCATCACGCCGAGATGAATGAGCTTTTGATTGGGCGTGATTTAAGCTGGGTTGAAGATGGTGGCCTTTTTTGCGAGGAGCCGACATCGTATAACGCAACTTCATCCAAACCGCAGCCAAAAGATTGCGCGACAAAAAAGCAAAAATGACTGGAAACTTTTTGTTTCCGTGCCAGATGCCCAAACAGGAAGTCGCAATTGCCGCTGTCGCCTACGGCTAGATCGCCGATCTTACGGACGAACAGATTTTAGAAAGATCAGGGGCAAGGCCCTCCAGAGCATGGCGGTCTGGGGGGAGAGCAAGGAGGCGATGGTGAATGTGGTGGTGTACAAGATGGTTGCACTGGTTTAACCACAGGTCTCTGGATGGCAGTCTGCGCGGCTTTGACGGAGGCTTCGCGGGCAGCGTTCTTGGACGCCTCAAGACCTGCCTGATGATTTTTACTGGCTCCCGATGAGGAAGGTGATGCCGGTTGAAATTGTCGCTCAATTCCACTAGGCAACCCACCCATCTTTTCTCCTGTTTCGGAAGATTTCCATTTTTCCGACACATTGAATTGCTGGGGTGAGGAAAGGAAAGATTTAGGGTTGAGATGGATGGTCTCGCCTGGACGCAACAGTTGTTTATCACCAGAGGCGTGGGTTAGCGCGACTCCTTTGGTTTTGGATTCCAGCAGAAAAAGGCGCGTGGTGTTGCTGGAAGCTTCACAGATAAGCGTGGTGCCCGTGATTCCCGCAGTCACACCAGCCGCACGCAATTTGCAGGCACCGCTCGGATCGAACACATGGATCATCAAGCTCCCCGATTCAAGCTGCAATTCCCGCGTTTTTCGGTTGAAAGAAAAAACGGTATTGGGTCCCAAACGCGTCAGCGTCATATCCTTAAACACCAATTCCGTGCGCGAGCGGTTTCCTGTGCGGACATAACCGGAGTTGGTCAAAACATCCTCAGGCTTGGCGTGAACTGGAGGCGATTGAGACCCTGATGTAATCCAAACATCGTTGAAAACTGTCACCACTTTAGCTGAGTTTAAACCTTCGGCTCCAAGAGAAGAAACCATTGTCAAAATAGCCGCACACGACAAAATCATCGGAAAAGCAATCTCTCTCATTTTATTTCTCCATTTTAGAATTTGGTTTGTCCACAGAATTGTGAACACCGCAGATACCGTTCCACCTCGTCAACTGGATGGTGAACCCTACCCCAAGAATAAGCAAGACCATTGAGAGCCATTGACCCATGGTTAAATTCATCCAAAGAAAACCGATGCCGCTATCCGGTTCACGAAAATACTCGCACGCAAAACGCAACAGAGGATAAGCCATCATAAACATGGCGAGCACAGAGCCTGGAACCTGCCATTTTCGTTTCGTCACCCAGAGCAGCCACCCCAAAAGAACACCCTCCAGCAAAGCTTCATAAATTTGCGAAGGGTGCCGGCCCACGATCGGCTGCGGGCCGAATGCGTAAAAAACGGCCCACGGCATTTCGCTGGGTCGTCCGACAAGTTCGCTGTTCATAAAATTACCCAGCCGCCCGAGCAAGATCGCTGGTGGAGATGCCAAGGAAAGTGCATCTCCCAATCTCAGAAACGGGACTCTCGCAACCTTCGAGAAAACCGATGAACCGAGAGCCAAAGCGACTAGGGCGCCGTGAATAGACATCCCGCCTCGGGAGAGGATCAGGATGGTTTCCGGGTGCTCAAGCGTGTTGCGCCAATCGTAAATCAAACAATATCCGATGCGCCCGCCCCACACCACTCCCGGTATTACCACGAGCAACCCAAAAAGAAAAAGCTTCGACCAAGCAAGAGGCAGCCAGCCCGTTAATTGGGTCTCTTTCAGGTTCGCAACGAAATTTGTCTGAGTTTGAGGAAAAAGTAATCCATGTTTGAGATGCCGCAAGTTTTGTAGAGGACTC
>JAIFLJ010000008.1 GCA_020049135.1 bacterium
CAAACGCCCCTCCCCACGACTGTCCGGAGGATGACGATGAAAACAGCCCGTCCTCTTCGTTGCGCGTCGGTCAGGTATCGCCACGGATATCTTCCCTCCTTGCGCCTCGATGCCAGGCTGTTTTGATCGTCACTCATACGAAATTTTTTGTGTTACAGGCCACTAGTGCCGTTTCTCAGATAATGACCCGACGCCACATGCGAGTTGCATGTGTAAAATACAACAATAAAAAAGTCAATATACGCAAAGATTTTTAAATGTTTCGATGCCAGAAAAGAAAGCGTCATGGAAAAGAGGAGAGACACGATATGAAGATGCAATTTTTAAAGACTCTGTTTTTTTCGGGTGTTTTATTTGCCAGTCCAGCTTGGGTGACGGTAAATGATGCGAAACTCCAGAAGATTCTCGACCTCCCTCAAGAACAACATAAGGATGCTAAAAATCTATGCTTTGGAATAAACACATGAACACACTCAAAACAATCATTCTGGCGGGAGCATTATTTTTGCCCCTCGGGCATTCTTCTTTTGGCTCACAGAACTGCGTCGTTGTGGACTTTGGTGACGATTTATGTTGGCAGGGCGGCGTGCAGGGGCTTCCGACCTATCGCGGAAAGAATGTCATCAAGCTCTTTAAGGGTTCTAATAACGGACCGTGCCCCGTGGATGTGGATGGCGACGGTTCCACCGACGATGACTCCATAGCCTATTACCCGTTTTCTATGGATGAAACCTACAATCAGGTTGGTTCTTTCTACAACACCAAGGGAAACAACACGCATTTCTACGGAGGAGCCGTCTCGTTTTTCGCCAACAAGAAACCGCAATGGGCGGAGGGTGGCATCAATTTAGACCACGCGTTAAGGGACGACCTGAATCTGCACTCCTACGCGACCGAAGGCGGCGACAAGGGCGTGCGCACCTTCGGCGTTTGGCTCTGGAAAAAAGCCGATTTCCGCAACGGCGGTGACAAATATCCCGTCTCGTTGGATGCGAGTAGCCTCATCGCTGTGTATGTCTCCCGCGATTGGAATGACTATGAGGAAGGACGCTTCATCGTCCAAGAGAGTGGAAAGTTCTACATTTCAGAGTTCACCTTTGGAAAAAAGACCCAAACGCTCTTCTCGGTCGCTCCGGATCAAACACGATGGGCGGAGTATGCCCTAGAGGGGCCTTATCAGATCGAATTCAAGAGTGCTGGCGCTAAGTTTGAGAAAAAGGAGTTCAAGGATGTTCAAGCCTGCGGATGGTATATCGCAAAGCCAACACTCGGACGAGCCTCACTCTGGCTCAAATGGCATGGGTTTGCGATGAAGGCGGTGGTGAATCGTCCGGATTCACCGTCTTATCTCCTGAAAATGAAACCCCTAGCCGAGGGAGCCATTTCCGAGGCTCCGCTTTCTTACGCCGACTGGCGCAAAATCTACGCTTGGGGCAACCGAAATCAAGTCTCCCTCTTCCCCGCCTACTGCTACGACCGCGATGGAAACATGGGTTCCATGTTGACCGACGAGCTGGCCCATTCCTCCTCAGAGCCCGTCACGGACATCACTTGGCTTGATGCCCTTGTTTGGTGCAACGCGCTTTCGGAATACGAAGGGCTGGAGCCCTGTTTCTACACCGATGCGGAAAACAAATCCGTCCTGCGCTCTGCGCTCAACCGCAAGGATGCCGACAAACGGGACTGGCGCCCAGAGGTTTTCGTCAAGTGGACAGCAAACGGCTTCAGACCCGCGACGGAAAAAGAACGCCTTGGTGCCTCAGGGGTTTTTGTGGTGCGCAATTCCAAAGCGCCAGCCGATGCCGCCGATGCCATGCTCGCATGGAAAAAACACTTCCAACCTGTTAAGCTTCCTGCGGAGTCGGGCAAACCGAACATCAAAATGATCGCGCTACCCGCTGGTTCGTTTCAGCGACCGGATGGCTCGGTGGTCAAAATCAATCCGCTATACATGAGCGAGACCGAGGTGACTTACAGCCAATGGAAAAAAGCCTTCGCATGGGGGAGCAACCACGGCTACCAGCTCGATCGCGATGGGGACTTGGGAAGCATGGACTGGAGTGATGCGGGGACTTCCTTCACTCAGGATAATCCAGTGACCCAGATATCTTCGACCGATATGATGGCGTGGTGCAACGCCCTTTCTGAAATGGAGGGAAAAACTCCCGTTTATTACATAGATACGGAGATGACCACAGTCTATAAAGTGGGGCGTCGGTTTCGGCACGAAAATGCCGATCCCGGAATTCACATGCATGTCCTCACAAATAATGGAACCACGCCGATTTATTCCCGTTGGGATGTGGATGGTTATCGTCTGCCGACTCAGTGGGAGTGGGAATACGCCTATCGCGCAGGAACGAAGGGGCAAAAAATCTATCCGTGGGGTGACGAAGCCATCACCGATTATGCATGGATTCGCGACAATTCCGATGACCAGACACACCCAGTCGGCAAAAAAAAGGCAAACGCCTTGGGATTCCACGATATGGCTGGCAATGCCTTCGAAATGACCTTGGGCGGCAACCCCTCTTACTACGCAACCGACAATCCGCGTGGCAAAGGTGTCCCCATCGTGTTGGGAGCGTCTTTCCGAACCGAGGGTGCGGAGATCCCCTTTTTCCTCCAGCTCGGTTGGAGCCCCACGTGGATGCCCATGTCCTCGGAGGTGCCCAAGGCATATCCAGAAATCGGGTTTCGAATCGTTCGTTGCGACAAGGGTATCCATCCAATAGATGAACCTCCCGTTGTTAAAGAAAAAATCATTAACTTTGACACCAAAGCTCTCGACAAGAATTGAGGATACCCATGAAAACATCACAGAAAACCACCACCTCTCTACTGCTCGCGCTCATGGCTCTG
This sequence comes from bacterium, assembly GCA_020049135.1. Classification (GTDB taxonomy): domain Bacteria; phylum Verrucomicrobiota; class Verrucomicrobiia; order JADLBR01; family JAIBCM01; genus JAIFLJ01. Next base: position 2,863 of record JAIFLJ010000008.1, read on the forward strand.
GCGAATACAGCCATCGGGGCTGAAAATGCAAATTTGCAGGATGCCATCTGGCGGGGCAATATCGCTCGCACTGGAGAATTTTCTTCCCCCGGTCCGTTGAAGGAACCCAAATTAAAATGGAAATTTCCTACTGGCAAGCCAGTCAAATCGTCACCGATCATCACAGGCGGAGTCGTCTATGTGGCCAGCGATGACGGGAATCTTTATGCCATTGACCTCGCCAGCGGCAAGGAGAAGTGGAAGTATGCGGTTGGCGTTCCCATAAAGTGTTCCGTCGCAGTCGCAGGCGGGCGCGTGTTTTTGACCTCCGGCAAGGGGGTTCACGCAGTGGATGCCGCCAGCGGCACCAATATATGGATGAAACCCGGTAGCTTTCGGGATGACTCACCTCTCGTGCTGAATGTTCCCATCCAACACCGCGATGGCAAGAAACTTGACGGCATGATTTTCTACACTGAACCCTTAAAAGCACTGGTCGGACTCGATGTGGCAACTGGCGAAGAGATGTGGCGGTATCGAGACGGAAACGGACCCGGTAAAGGCGGGAGTTCAGCCTTCATTCATCGCGGTATCATCGGCTTTTTTCGGGGAAGTCAGGCAACGGTGCTCGTGGATGCTTTGACCGAGCGCATGATTTACGAAATTGATGGAGGGATTGACGGCGGAGTCTTCACGCCCGCCGGTCGTGACGGCATCTGCTACTCGTTCATTAACGGAATTGTCGCGTTCAATCTCGAAGAAAATGGCAAGCTGGGTCGCACGAGCAACGGTAACTATAAGATGAAATGGCGCTATTTTCCAAAAGAAGACAAGAACTGGGATATTCGCCACCCTGGAATTTCATCCATTTCCGTGGATGACAAAGCCGTCTATTTCGGGCAGGTGGACAAACATGTCTATGCGCTGAACCGTGAGACTGGTACTGTGCTATGGAAAACACCAACCGGCGGACCAGTCTCTTCCTCGCCAGCACTCGGCTCCGGAGAACTTTTATTTGTCGGCGGTCAGGACAAGATGCTTTACGGGATCAATAAGAAAGACGGCTCGGTCTGCTGGAAATTTGCGACTGGCGGTGTCATCTATTCGTCCCCAGCTCCAAGCGGAAATAGTGTAGTCGTAGGCTCCGACGACGGGAGCATCTATGCTTTGGAATAACTCTGTAGGATGATGCGTGTAATTTGATTCCAACGGATATGGTAATGGCTCGATGCCATGCAAATGACAGTGCAAAATCCGACAATAATAAAGTCGGTATCCGCAAAGATTTTTAAATGTTTCGATGCTAGAAAAGAAAGCATCATGGAAAAGAGGAGAGACACGATATGAAGATGCAATTTTTAAAGGCACTGTTTTTTTCGGGTGTTTTATTTACTAGCTTGGCTTGGGCGGCAGTAGATGATGCGAAAATCCAAAAAATTCTCGACCTCCCTCAAGATCAGCAGAAGGATGCCAAAAAAGGGCTCTCCAAAGATGAACTCATTCGCATGAACGAAATGCGCAAATCTGGCGGGGGCAAAGCCAAGCCTGCCACGACGGAAGATTCCAACAAAGATGCCGATGCGCCTGCTTCTACCTCCGATGAGGAGCAAGGGGATGGTAAGAAAAAGGCCAAAGTGGGAGGCAAACAGTCCGCTGGTCGCGGTCAAGTCTGGAACCCGCCCGCCCGACTGCCCCAAGCGTGGGATCCAAAACCAGGCACAGGCTTGGAAACGGTGCGCTCCAGAATCGTGAATTATCGCCACTCGAATTGTCGCGGCGGCACGGAACGCGAGAAGTGCGCGCATGGCCAGAGGCATTCACCGGGCACGATGACTTCGTCCACTGGCAATCTGTGGGAGGACATCACCGACCACGATGTGGACGGAGACCCGAAAACCAAAGACTGGGTCGAGACGATCCGATTTAGCCTGAAAGAACCCTTGAGTCCGTCCATTCCGCTCTGGGACAAGGCGTGGGGACAGTGGCATGGCGGCATTTCGTTTTACTACACCAACCGCGTTCCCAAAGACAAAGGGGTTTCTGAGAAATACAACAATAACAACGAGTCGGTCGCCCCACAGCAACCCGCGAACGACTGGGCTTTGCATCACCAGCCCAATAGTGCCATCACGCCTTATCGCTCCTATGCGGCGTGGATTTGGAAAAAAGAAGATTTTTCTAGCGGAGCCAATGACGCGGGGGCGAAAGTCTCTTTCGATGAAAAAAGTCTGATCGGTCTCTACACGCAGAGATATTGGAAAGGCTGGGAAGGCATCCGCTTCATTGTGCAAGACGGCGAACAATTTTATATCTCGGAAAAATTGCCCAACGACTGGCGTGATGGGCTCACGGGAGAGTTTCAGCTTCGCACGCTCGTTCCCTCCCAGTCCAAGTGGGGCAAGTGGAATCCCAAAGAGGGGGATTTTCATATCGAGTTTGATCCGAAAACTCCGATGGAACCGCACAGCTTCACCGATGTGCGTGGAGTGGGTTGGTATGTCTTCAAGGATGGGCTCAATGACAATACGACGGCGCTCAAGTGGGAGTCTTTCGAGTGCTACGCCAATGTCACCCGCCCAGCCCAGCCGAGCATTCTCACTGAAATGAAGGCGATTAAACCCGCTTCGGGCGATGCCTTCTATATGGCGACGACCGAATGCGCCTACGATCTCTGGCGTAAAATTTACCTGTGGTCTTACAATCGCGGGCAGTGGGCTTTGCAACCTGGCCCCAGCACCTATGACCGCGATGGCGATATGGGGAGCATGAAGTTTGGAAACCTGCCCCATATCCAGACGGAACCCGTGACCAGCGTGACCCTTTACGATGCGCTGGCATGGCTCAATGTGATGTCGGAGTATGAGGGGCGCGAGCCAGTCTATTACACCGCCCCGTCGTTTGCCCGCGCTTCGGAGTATGAATATATCCGCAAAGATGGAAATGAGGTGGCTGAAAAGATCGTGCAAACGACCGAGGACACCGTTTACCGGCAAGTGCTCTGGAGTAATTTCAACCCGAGCGAAGACCTGAAAAAACGCCCGACGATTTATGTGAAATGGGATGCCGACGGGTTCCGCCTACCTACTCCAGTGGAATGGGAGTCTGCGGCTGGTGATTTGAAATCTCAAATTTCAAATATCAAATCTAGCGAAGGCACGCAACCCGTGGGCAAGGGGACACCCAATGCTCAAGGGCTTTTCGAGATGGCTGGGAATGTCTGGGAGTTGGTCTGGACTTATGGCGACAAACTCGACCCCGAACCTCAGACAATTACCGTCTTGGGCGGCGGCTTTGAGTCTCCTCAAGACCCGATGAAAATCTCTGCCTCTCCCTACGGCGACAAGCCTTACTACGGCAATCACAACATCGGATTCCGTCCCGTGCGCAGGGCGAAGGGCGGCAAGTCCGTGCCTGCAGGAACCATCGCAAAAGAGATTCCGCAATGGGTGCTGAAATCTGGTGATAAAACTGCGGCAGGCACGCCAGAGAAAATGAATCTGGCTCTGGTAAAAATACCCGCAGGAAAGCTTCCGTCCATCGGCGAAAAAAAAGGGACGACTGCTGAAATGGAACTCAGCGGTTTCGAGATGGCGGAAACAGAGACCACCTATCGCGATTGGAAAAAAGTCTATTTTTACGCGCTCGAAAAAGGCTATACCTTCGATAACGATGGAGACATGGGAAGCATGGATTTCCAGCATTATATCTCCCTGCACTCACCGGACGAACCCGTCACCGACATCGGCTACTATGACATGATGGTCTGGCTCAACGCGCTCAACGAGATGGAGGGCAAAGAGGCGCTCTTTTTTGCGGACGAAAAAAGGACGGTGCCTTACAAAAACGCCGTGCGTCACCGCCCGCTCGAATACCGCAATATTGACCCGGTCGTTTTTTCAGAAAAGCGCAAAGTGGCCAAATTATCCGATGCTATCCCAGTCGTTTATATGCGATGGGATCATGACGGCTACCGTCTGCCGACGATGGCCGAATGGCTCCACGCTTACCGAGGGGGGAATGCTCATGAGTTTCCGTGGGGAGAGGAGTTTGGTGATGCCAATAAAGGTGTCGGCGAATACGCATGGTATTTGGGAAACACGAATAATAAAACCCAAGAAATCAAAAAGAAAAAGCCAAATGCCTACGGTCTCTACGATACGGCGGGGAACGCTCTCGAAATGCTGATGGACAGCGTCCTCAAGGGCGGAAAAATCAAGCCCAACCAAACCAAAAATCCGCTCGGTCCCTTCCGTGCGGATCAACAATATACCCACGCTTCACGCGTTCATTTTGCCCGCGCTGGCTTCGACTACGACGATACGGTGGCGTTTGAAAATCATCCCTACGGTCCCACGGAAGCATGGGCGGGATGTTTGGGCAACCTCACCTACGCGGATGTGGGGTTCCGCGTGATGCGGGCGGAGAAAGGCGCGTATCCCCCCGACGGCATTCCAGAGATCGAAGTCTTCAACGCCACCCCGTGGGATTTGGGTAGAAAAAAGAGATAAGGGGCAAGGTTTAAGAGAAAAGGGGTAAGATATGAAGTGCTACCGTGATTTGATTGTTTGGCAGAAAAGTAAGGCTCTGGCTGTTTCTATTTATAAAATCAGCAAGCAATTTCCCAAAGAGGAGACTTATGGGTTGACCAATCAAATTCGTCGTGCGGCTGTTTCCATTCCCAGCAACATTGCAGAGGGGTCGGGTCGCCACTCGCTTCAGGATTATATCCATTTTCGGCTCTCTTTCAAGTTTGCAGTAAAAAAGGGTTGAGGAAAAGGGTGTAGAATGGCATGGATTGAGGATGAAAACGAATGTACAAGTTGG
>JAIFLJ010000076.1 GCA_020049135.1 bacterium
TTGTTCAATATTCGATATTCAAGAACCTCTCGCCTACGGTCGGCAGGTCAATAAATCGCAGATGCGCCCCAGCTGCGTGGCTCACATTCGTTCGCGCTTTCCCTCCCATCACTTTTTCTTCATCACCACGATCCGGTGGTTGCGGGTGTCGGAGACATAGATCGTTCCTTTGTCATCCACGGCGATGCCGCTCGGGCAGTTGAACTCGCCTAGACCTTTTCCTGTCTTCCCGAATGCGAACCATTTTCCTTCGGGGTTCATGATCTGGATGCGGTCGTTTTTCGAGTCGCAGACGAAGACATGGCCCGCTTTGTCGGCGGCGATGGCGCGGGGTTCGTTGAACTCTCCCGCTTCCGTGCCGTAGCGGAGGCCAGCGGGCGGGTTGGGTCGTCCGATGATGCTCCATTTCCCGTCCCCTTGGATACCGTGCCCGCCGAGGATGCTCCACTGCCCGTCCTTGGTCATTTTTTGAATTCGGTGGTTCAGCGTGTCGGCGACATAGAGATTGCCTTCCCCGTCAAAAGCCACCCCACGCGGGCAATCGAACTTCCCGAGTCCCAATCCCCAAGTGATGCAACGAGATGCATCGGGGTTGCCATCTTTCGCCGCATCGAGTTTTTCTGCGTAGTGCTGATCGAGGACGCCCACGCCAGACCACGCGCCAGAAGCATCCCGTTTGCTCACCCGATTGAATGCGCTATCCACGCAGAAAATCTCCCCCGCTGGACTCAGCGCGAGCGAGTAAAACTCTTCGGGACAGTGGCTGCGCATCGCTGAAAAATCCATAGTCCTCCCCACACCGACACGCGGCCAGTCATTGAAAGAAGGTCGCGTGTCGAGAACCGACCAGGCGCCGTCCGATGCCCGTTTCAAAAGCCTGTAGTTATTGTTATCCGTCACGAAAAGGTCTCCCGACGGGCTGACAACCACGCCACGGGGATAAGACAGTTCTCCGTCACCCTTGCCCTTCTTCCCGAAGGAGACCCACTTGCCCGAGGCATCCATTTTTTGGACGCGGTGATTGTCCGTATCGGCGACATAGAGCGAGCCAGCCGCGTCAGTCGCCAAGGAGTGGGGGAACTTAAACTGCCCCTCGCCTGTCCCTTCCTTGCCGATCTCGGAAAGGGAGTAGGCACTCTCGAACTTGGAGAGCAATTCCTTGGCTTCGGCCTCGGAAGTCTTCACCGCCGACTCGGGAACGGGGTTGGGCTTGGCCTCCCCCAACTTCCGAATGCTCACTCCGTCCAAATAATATTCTGAAACATCTTCGGAGGATTTGAAACCCACCCAACCGTGCGTCGCTTTACCCGACAACTTCAGCTCAAACTGGAATTTCAGTTGCATCCATTCGGAGCTGGTGGCGGTCACGGATTGCCCTTCCTTATTTTTGCGGACAATGGCGGCGCTCACCTCACCTCCACCCTTGCCTCCCTTTCCTGTCGCTTCTCCTAAAACTCCATCCCACCCCTTGTATTCGCCAACAAACGAGACCGTCCCTGCGCCAGCAGGAATCTTGACCCATGCTTCGACTTCATAGGTGCCGTTCCCGCAAGCGACGAACTCGTCGAGCAAGTCTTGTCCGTAGATCCCCGCGAAGATCGGTTTGCCTTTCCCTTTGCTAAAATCGAAAGAGCCATAGACCCGCATGGCACCTTTGCCCTCTTTGACAAACTGCGGGTCGCTCGTCCAATCACAGCTATATCCGTGGATGGACCATCCGAGGGCACCGTCTTCAAACCCGCCGTTGATGAGCAGTTGCTCGGGCGGTTGGGAAAAGGCTTTCTGGACAGATGGTTTTTTCACCAATCGGATGCTGTCAAAATACATTTTCCACGCGGGATCTTTCGGGACTGCGCACTCGCTGAAACTGAAATCAATCGAGCGGATTTCCGACGGGTTGCCGAGGATGGAAAGCGGCAGGGCGATCACGCACCACCGCCCGTCATCGGTCAAAGCCAACTGCTGGGCTCGCTTGAAACTCGACTGGCGGTTATTGACAAACGCCTCGATCCGCTTGTTGCCCGTCCCCTTGGGCCCGCTGTGGTAGGCGAACTCCAAGTAGTCGAACCCGCTGGTGCTGACAGGCTCAGGAGGCACATAAGTCATCCCGTCTTCTTTACCTTTGAAATCGTATTCCCAGCAGATGGATTGACTCCCTGAAAAAACCTCTTCCGTCGCGCCGACAGTCATTTTGCCCTTGCGTTCGATCTTCCCTTTCGGCTCGTCATCATAGAGGACAAACGAACTCCCGTCGGGCGCGAGCCCGTAAGGTTGCGCCTCTCCCGCACGGGCGATGGAGGGTGCTAGCGACAGCACTGCACAGACCCCCGTTATCAGACTTACAGAAAACTTGTTCATAGAGAGTTTTTTCATGATGTTATTCCTTTCATTTCACTGCACTTCAAAGGCTATCGCCATCGCCGAACAAGTCGGCAACACAATCGTTTTATCTTTAGCAAAATCAGTCATTTCTTTTTCCACCAACTTGACCTTGGGTTCGCCCGATTCCCATTCGTTGTTGTCAGTCGGTTTCTCGCTGGTGAGCAACCAAGTCTGCGCTTTCCCGCCCGCCACACTCCAAGGCATGTCCAGCTTCACTGTATGTGGGGCAGTGACATCGGTATTGAACAGCAAGAGCCCCCGCTTCTTCCCGTCCGCGAAGGCGTAACTGTGCAAAACGGGAAGATCATTGACCGTCTCGATGGGCATCTGACCGAGTTTATTGGTGTCCATCACTTGCACAAATTTCCCTGCAAAGACACCTGTGGCTGAACAAGTCGGGTTCGTGCCCGAATGTTTCGTCTCGATCATGTCGCCCATGATGGAGCGATTGGCCAACTCCAATCCCAAGAACCCTGGACGGTAGCGCTCCTTGCCAGGCAACATCCCGAGAACCGCTCCCCAGATTTTGACTTCGCCCGATTCTTTACTGCCGAAGTTGCCCGTGCCGATCATGCTCAGTTGAGCCAGATTGAAAAACATCTGCCGCCGCATGTTGAGCACCTTCATCTGCTCCAGCATCCGCTGGGTGTAATGCACAGCACCGCCGATGCTGGCGACCAGCTTATTGCGCGACTCAGGACCCGCCGTGCCGAAGTTGGTGTGGTAGTTGCCCTCATACATAACCAGCGGCTTGCCGAGTTTCGCCGCTTTCTCCACCTCTTTCTTGAGGTTGAAATTTTCGTCGTAATAGGATTTGTGGTTCCACGCCTTCGCCCAGTTAAAGAGCTTTTCGTCGGTGTCCACATATTGCTCGTGTTCTTTATTGAACCCCCAACAACTGTAACCCGCCACGGCGAGGGCATCCATATTCTCCGTAGGCCGCCCTTGCGCGCCGAGGGAGAAAAGTATTTTGGGCGAATAATGCGGTGCTTTTTTTCCAGCCTCTACCAAGTCTTGCCAGTAGTCAGGGCCACCGTAACCGCCGAAGTTGCCCACTTCATTTCCGATCTCGATCACGACTCCGGGGATCGTTTCCAGCCACGGTTTCGGGTGCCCGTGCTCGGCACGCAGTTTGCCCAAGCCCACATCGGCGGGTGCATTCAGGTATTCGATGAGTTGCACCATCTCTTCCCGTGAAATACAGGCGGGGGTGCAGAGGTAGGCTTCGCAATCACCCACCGTTTCGGCGATGATGAGATTGTCCACGAGACTGCCCGCACGGTTCTTGGGAGGATTGAAGGGCTTCAGGGGACCAGGATTGAGGACATTGGCGAGAGTGGAACCCGCCCCGTCTTGCGAGGGACGCAGGAGACCTGGCCTGAACTTTTTGAAAGTCGCCAGCACCTCATCTCTCAGGCGGGTGGGATTGGTGTGTTCCCCATGCATCACCGTGATGTTGTCTAGGAGGATGTCGCCGCTGTCCGCCTGAAAACGCCAAAGGAGATGGATCGGTTTGTTGGCCTTGTCAGGAACTTTGTCGGCGTTCAAAACCACTTCGTATTTTTTCCATTCTGGGGTGACTGGCACGCTTTTCTTTTCGGCCCAGTCGGTCTCCCCTTTGTCGTTGGCGGGGACGATTTGCAAATTGCCGCCGCCTTCTTTGAGCTTGGCCCAAAACGCGATGTGCCACTTGCCGTTAGCATCCGCTTTTTGTTTGTCGTGAAAAAAGGAAAGGGTCTGAAAAAATGCACCTGGCTCTTTGGTTCCAGCCAGACAATAAGAAACTTGCCCGCCGCCCGGAGGCACATCGCCGCTCACTAGAGAGTTGACCTCCGAGGACATCTTGCCGCTTTTCTCGGCGGGGTCGTAACCTTTCTCGGGATGGTCGTAGTCGAGCATCACCCCGTCGTCCTTTTTCACCGTGACAGACTTATCGAGCTTGAGGACGACGCCTTTACCTCCCGCCTTGGTGACTTCTTGCACGCGCCCTTCCGTCCATTTGGATTTGCCAGAAATGATCCAGTATCGTTCGCCTTTGTAGCGATCCATGTCGGGGCGTCCTGCGCCGATGGTGATTTCCTCCCCGTTGCCCTCCTGCGACACCTTGTAGATCCAGCGTTCCCGTCCGCCCTCGAAATTCACCTCTGCCACCTCTTTGGGGACAGGCACTTTGCTGTATTTGTTGCTCTCGCAATCGAACGACATCCCCAAGCGTCTGGGTTGTTCTACCACGACCTTGTCGGTGATTTGGATTTGGGTGGGCTCCTCCGCGTGAAGGAGGTTCAATGCGGTGATCATCGAACCTGCGATGATCCATGGGTGTTTTTTCATGATGGTTCCTTGGTTGTTTTTATCAGTTCAGTTGACGATACAGGACAATCCGTTTTCCTCGACGATGCGCTGGAGCCGTCCCATTTGCTCTGGGGATGGCGCGAGCGTTCCGGGCAGCCGATACGGGATGCCGACGGACTCGTATTTCGATTCGCCATAAGGGTGATAAGGCAGGAGGTTGACGAAAAGGGGGTTCATTTCTGCGACCCATTCGGCGGTGGCGCGGAGGTTGTCTTCGGAGTCGTTGCACGCGGGAACGACAGGGATACGCACGATGGTAGGCGTGCCGATTTCTTGGCGCAAACGGCGAAAGTTTTCCAGAATCCGTTCGTTGGACACACCCGTCAACGAACGGTGGACACTGGGGTTGAGGTGCTTGATATCGTAGAGGACGAGGTTCGTGTAACGGAGCACTTTTTCCAAAGAGGGCCACGGCACATCTCCGCAAGTCTCTATCGCCGTATGGATGCCGCACCGCTGGCATTCCGCTAAAAAATCTGCCACGAAATCCGCTTGCAAAAGAGGTTCGCCCCCAGACACCGTGACCCCGCCACCCGTCTCGTCGTAGTAAGCCCGATCTTTCTCCACCTCTGCCATCAGGTCGGATACGGTGACCTGCTTTCCCTTGATCTCCCAGGCGTTGGAAGGACACGCTTCGACACATTGGCCACTGGTGTCGCAGTCCGATGAGACGGTTTTTCTATCGCCGACTTTCTGGATCGCTGCGTGCGGGCAGACGCTCTCGCAGGAGGAACAATGGATGCACGCAGATGCGTTCCAGAGCAATTCCGCTTGCAGGTTCAGACCTTCTGGGTTGTGGCACCAAGGACAGCGCAAGTGGCAACCTTTGAAAAAAACGGTCGTGCGCACCCCTGGCCCGTCGTGGGCGCAGTAGCGTTGGATATCAAAAATCCTGCCTGTGCGCTCGACCATCATTTCCCATGCTCCGTTCGGTTGATGAGTTCTTCCTGAAACCTGTCCGACAAGAGCGTGTAATAAACGCTGTAGCCGCCGATCCGCACGATGAGATCGTGATGTTTTTCGGGTTCCTTCCTTGCCGCCTCCAGCGTTTCGCGCCCTACGACAGAGAGGTGAAGCCCCATGCCCCCTTTTTTGAAAAAAGCGGCGATCATTCCAGCGAGGCGTTCGGTCCCCTCCTGGCGGGCGATGGTGCTAGGATTGAGCCGCAAGTGGGTGAGCGTGCCGCCGACTTGCTTGGCAAAGTTGATTCTGGCCACCGAGTTGAGCGTGGCGGTCGGCCCCTGCGTGTCGCGCCCGTGCGTAGGTCCGAGGCTGACGGAAAGATGCTCGCCTGCCTTGCGCCCGTCGGGAGTGGCACCGACCCACTGCCCGAGCATGAAGGCGTTGGACAACCCCGAACCGCTGGCAAAGAATCCACCGTATAAATTGCGGCGATCCAGCTCGCGGATGACCGTATCGTTGAGTTCCACGATCCCCGCACAAAAACGGTCCACCTCCTCGATGTCGTTACCGAATTTCGGAACTTTTTTGAGCAAGTATTGGCGCAACGCCTCGTGCCCCTCGAAGTTGTCACGGAGCGCGTCCAGCACTTCGCTCATGGTGAATTTTTTTTGTTCAAACACCGCCACTTTAATCGCATAAAGGGCATCTGCCGCCGTGATCGTTCCCGCCTCGGCAATAGTCGTCAAATTATGTGCCGCCCCGCCCGCCGTGATGTCGCGCCCGCTTGCGAGGCATCCGTCAAAGAGAAGCGAGACGAACGGGTAAGGCGTGTGCTCCATCGCCGCTTGGTCTCGGCGAAGGCTGTCCTCGATCGCGGTTTCCGTCCGCGCTTTGAGTTGCGCTTGGTAGGCGGCCATGAGCTGATCGAAGGAAGTGAACTGCCTCGCGTCGCCTGTGGCGGGAGCGGCGGGTTTATCCTCGCCCGCATAACAGCCGTTGAACAGTGCGAAAAGGAGGCATTGCGCTTGAGAAAAGATACCGGCTCGAAGTGCGCCGTGGGTTTTGCCCTGCACCGCCACCTCTTCGCAACCGGCGATGGCGTAGTCGCGAGACTCTTCCAAAGAGACACCGACTTCCATCAGGGAAGCGATATTCGTCTCGTCCCCGAAAAACGCAGGAAGCCCGCCGCCGTTTTTCACCAGCTCAGCCGCTTTTTCCAAAAACGCTTTTGGTGTTCCGTGATGAACTCGCACGGAAAGGCTGGGTTGGATCATGCGAATCTGCGAGGTGACTTCGAGGCAGAGGTGCGAGAGGTCGTTGGTGACATCGCACCCTTGGCTGTCCACACCGCCGAGGAGGACATTTTGGTAACTGACAAAATCCACATCAATCCGCACCTCGTTGAACTTGATCCAGAGACACCCCAGTAACTCTCCAGCATCCTCCCGAGTTATGAGCCCCTCGCGGATGTCTCGCTCGTAATAAGGGAGCATGTATTGGTCGAATCGTCCTGGAGAAACCGACCAATCTTTCGAGCAAATATGGAGCATCACATGGGCCAGCCAAAAGGATTGGAGAGCCTCCTCGAAGGATACGGCAGGGTGGGCGGGAACCCTGCGGCAAATTTGGGAAATGCGGAGTAGTTCCTCGCGTCGCCCTAAATCGTCTGTCATTTCAGCGAGGTTCTGCGCGTAGTCGGCGTGCCTCTCGGCGAAGCGGATCGCGGCGCGACAGGCGATTTCAGCCGACTCGTAAAAAATCTTTTGCTTCGGGTCTATCGTCGCCGCTTTTTTCTCCTTCACTTCCTCCAGCAGACCGAGAAAACCCTTCCGAAGAACGATCTCATAATCGGGAACAAAATGCCCCACGGGATTACCGACTGGTCGCCCTTTCCAATAAGCCGCCACCTCGTCGGGAATCTGATAAGGCTCCTAGCAAAAACAACTTGATACAAAAGTAAAACGGTGTTAGGTTGTCAGCTATGCTGGCACATCGAGAAAGCCGAATGAAAG
>JAIFLJ010000174.1 GCA_020049135.1 bacterium
AGTATTCAGAAATCAGAATTTAAAAGTTCTCTGCGCTCTCAGCGCCTCCTTTGCGTGCTCTGCGGTTATCTTGGAGGCCGCCGAATGGCACGCAGGTGCTCTAGGCGAAAACGGACTGACGATTGACGCGCGGCTCACGCCTGAATATAAAGCCGCGAAGGTATGGCATCCCAAGCCAGGGGATCCGAAAGTGACAGAAAGTCGCGATGCCCGCATAGTGGCTTATTCGGACAAATGGACGCGGCACGGCATGGGCGATTTCGGGGCAAAATGTATGTATCGGGATTCGCAGAGCCCCTTAAGCCCTTATGACAAGGAAAAGAACTTTCCTGTCTTCCAAGATACGGATGTGGATGGCGATGGAAAAACGGAGAATGACTTTATCAAGTCTATTCCGTTCAGCATGGATCTCCCGTTCAATATCGAGCATTGGCCAGCCAGCGGCACTTTTCCCGAACCGAACAGCGGTTTTTATTCTGGTGGCTGGAGCATTTATTACGGCAACACCCCAGTCAAAAACTTTAAGCCGCCCGAGATGGGGATCAACTACGACCACAGCCCCCCGTTTTTTGACAGCCGTGCTGAGGATCATCCGATCAACGGGCTTGCGGACTCGAAAACAAAAGGCGCGTTCATCAATTTTTATGCCGCCTATGTTTGGAAAAAGGAGCATTTTTTAAACTGTCGTCCCGAAGACACGGTTTCGTTTGACCCCAACAGTTACATGGCATCGCTCTGCACGCGGGGTTACTGGCAGGGATGGGATGACACTCACATGATTGTCGAAGAGGGGGGGAAGCTTTACATGTCCGACATTGAGCAGTTCGATCTTCCCAAGGAATACAGCTACAGACCCTATCCAGGACGGCTTTTTTATCTCGAACCTTTGAAAGCCAAATGGGCGGAATATAACCCGAAGGGGCATCTCATGAAGTTTGATCCCAAGACGGCCAAGTATGAGGCACGCGAATTCAAGGACATTACAGCCGTGGGCTGGTATCTGGCAAAGAATTCGAGCGAAGGTCCCGCGCAAGCGCACTGCAAATGGTATGGTTTCGGTGCCGGGCTCAAGCTCACGGGATCGAAGGTGGGTAGCGTCAATTTCGAGATGCCGAAGATCAAGGGGGCGGGTGGGGTTTCCGAGTTTTATATGACCAACTGCGAAATTCCGTATCTCTTTTACAAAAAAATTTACCGTTTCGGCAACGCCCCTTTCCATCAGGTTGAACCTCGCTTCGTCTATATGAAAGACGGCGACATGGGCTCGATGCAAAAAGGGATGGGACGACATTCGCAGGAAGAGCCCGTGACCAACATGGCTTGGTATGACATTTTGTCGTGGTGCAATACTTGGAGTGCCTACGAGGGGCGCACGCCATGTTATTACATAGACCCAGAGTTCAAGCAGGTATTCAGGAATGACCACATCATGACCCGTGCCAAAAAGAAAAGCGGCGGGCTCAACTCCACAGACAATCCAGAAATGGAAGTGCTTCCCGAGCCGAAGATTTATGTCAAATGGGACGCAGATGGATTCAGGTTGCCCACGGTGGCGGAGTGGGATGCCGCCGCAGGTGGTAATCTCAAATCTGAAATTTCAAATCTCAAATCCGCCGAGGGCACATCGCCTGTTGGCAAAGGAAAGCCGAACGAGAATGGTCTTTACGACATGATCGGCAATATATGGGAGCCGGTTTGGACCTACGACGACTGTTATGATCCCGAGCGGGATAAGGTGACGGTGGTGGGTGGCGATTTTTACGGCAAATCAGATCCCAAAACGACGGGAGCCTCGGTTCACGGAGAAATCCCGTGGCAGGGGGCGCACAATATCGGTATCCGCGCCGTGCGGCGGGATGCGGGGTTGAAAAAGCCCGAAATTGCGAGCAAAGGCGATCATCCTCAATGGGTGTTTAACAAAACAGAAGTGGTCAAGGGAGCCGACCAAGGGTTGCCCAAGGAGTCGGCGATTAACATGCTCTCCATTCCCGCAGGATCTTTCAAGCGGACGGAAGACAAGCTGACGGTCAAGGTGAACAAGTTTTACATGGGTGAAACCCCTGTGACTTATGCCCAATGGCGGGAGGTGAAACAGTGGGCGGAAGCCAATGGTTACAGCTTTTCAACTTCAGGTCAGATGGGGAGCATGTTTTATTTTCATTTCGAGCATTCTCCCGAGGAACCTGTGACCGCTATCCAATGGCAGGATGCGATTGTTTGGTGCAATGCGCTTTCCGAGAAAGAAGGGAAAAAGCCTTTTTACTATCTCGACCCGAAGTTTACGGAAGTTTACCGCAAGGCCTATTGCTGGAAGCCGATCAAATTTGATGTGCGCGAATACATGAAGAGCACCGAGTCTAACAAGCATTGGGCGATGAACTATATGGCCAGCGACCAAGGGCAAGAATCCTGTCCTTGGCTGTTTGAAAAATGGGATGTGGATGGCTATCGGATGGCGACAGCATCAGAATGGGAATACGCCCTCAAGGCTGGGAGCAAAGGGAAATATTTCTGGGGCAATGATGAAGCGATGGAGAGAGATTATGTCTGGGGGATTAAATACGGCGGAGGGCGCACGCATCCTGTTAAGACAAAAAAGCCAAACGCCTTTGGCCTTTACGGTATGCAGGGTCATGTGTTGCAGTTCACCAACAGTGCGAATCCAGGGCGAGTCAGCCGTTCGATGAGGCTTGATTTGGACAACCCGAAACACTCTTTCTTCAGTTGGTATGGGCTGGAGAAGAATAGAAAAATGCAAATCAATATCTGCTATGGGGGCAGTTCGGTTTTCTGGAGTGAAACGCCGTTGAGCAACAATGAGGCGATTTTTCAGATGATTGAGAAGGGTCTCTATTTTTATGACTGCGGCTTCCGGGTTGTGCGGTGCGATGCGGGGACTCATCCAGTGGACGGCAACATGCCGATGCTGAGCCCGATCCAAGTGAGCACGAAGCCTGAAGAATTCAATCCATTAAGCGAATAAACCAGTAAAAATATGAAATCAAAATTTAATATCATAGGCAGAGTTCTGGCGGCATCCGCTTTTTCGTTGTTTTTGACGGGTGCATTTTTGCAGGCACAGGATGCGGATGAAAAACCCAAGGCCGACAAAAAAATCAAAAAAGAGAGATCAGCAAAAAGCGAGGTCGCTGAAACTCAAGACGCAGATACGGATACTGCACCCGCAGCTTTTGCAGGCAAAAAAATCACATCGGGCGCAGCTTTCCGCAATGGCGTGATGCGCTCTGGCGCGCACAAGGGTGCGGGGCCGGTGGCCAGTCCGAAAATAAAATGGAAATGTCCGACGGGCGGCCCTGTTTTTTCGTCGCCGGTTCATTGGAATGGGACGGTTTATGTGGGGACTCAAAACAATGCTTTATTGGCCATTGACGCCCAGACGGGAAAAGAGAAATGGCGTTTTGAAACAGGAGCACCGGTAGGATCTTCTGCCTGTATTGCCAACGGTGTGGCATGGTTCACCTCCACAGACGGAACCCTTTGGGGAATTGAAACGGAAACTGGAAAAGAAAAACTAAAAATCAAGAATAACGCCAAGGGCACGCGCTGTTCGCCCGCTGTGGCTTATGGGGTGGTTTATGTCTATGCCGACGGGGTTTCTGGGTTTGATGTGGAGACTGGCAAAAAAGTTTATAGCGCCAAAGGTTCGGCAGGGAATGAAGCGGCTGTGGCGATGAACGCCACCCTAGAAATCCATCCGACCAAAGGCGCAGGCGTTAACGCGCATGATGTCTCTACGGGTGAAACGGTGGCATTCTGGACTGGGCTGTCCTCCTCGGTCAATAATGCGGCTATCGTGGATGACATCGCTTACCTATCCAGCACCGCCTATTGCAACACAGACGCAAAACTGCCGTCGGTTTCCGCAGTGGATTTAAAAACCATCAAGAACTTGTGGAACGAGCGAGCCGAGCCCCATATTTCTGACAAGCAGAAGGCGGGCATTTATGGAAGCCCAGCCGTTTGGAACGGTAGGCTGTATTCAGGATGCGATTCGGGGTTTCTTTACGCCTTCAACACGAGTGACGGCAAGCCGTCGTGGAGCTTCAAAACGGGCGGGCAAGTGCGCAGTTCGCCCAGCGTCGGGGCGGCGGGCAACGCAGTCTTTTTCACTGCCCGCGATGGCAACCTCTATGCGCTGAATGCTGAGACAGGCAAGGAACTCTGGAAGCTCGACATCGGTCATAAGCCAGAAGGTCTCGATAGGGAATCGTGCCTCGATTCGGGTGCATGGATTCATGACAAAACGCTTTTTGTAGGTAGCGCAGACGGGAATGTGTATGCGATTGAATAAGCGCATGAGAGCAGCAGCGGTTTGCTTGAGTTTGTTTGCGTTTTTTTTCTGCGAACCAGTCTGGGGGGCTGAGGAAGTCGTATCGGTGAAAAATGATTGTAAGGCACAATGGATCTGGTCAACCGCACGCGACAAAGACGCTTGGGTGGCCTTTCGTAAAACCATCGAATTGAGTGCGACGCCTTCATCCGCCGTGGCCGCGATCGCGGTGGACAGCCGCTATTGGCTATGGGTGAACGGAACTCTGATTATCCGCGAGAGCGGACTTCTCCGAGGGCCGAACAAAAACGACACCTATTATGAGGAGGTGGATCTCAAGCCACACTTGAAAAAGGGAAAGAACCAGATCGCCATTTTGGTCAACTATTTCGGCAAACACAGCTTTGGCAACAACGACAGCGGTAAGGGTGGTCTGTTGTTTGAGGCCGTGGTGGACGGAAAAGTATTTGGCAGTGATGCATCATGGAAGGCGGTGGAGCACCCCGCTTTCGAGGTCAAGGAGATGGCGGGCGAGCATGCCCGACGGCTCTCCGCCACCGGAGTTCGGTTTGATGCGGCCAAGGATATGAGCGGCTGGACGCAGGAAGGCTTTAGCGATGCGTCTTGGCCTGCTGCCCAAGAACTAGGGACACCGCCATGCAAGCCGTGGAACCGTTTGGTTCTGCGCAATATTCCGCACTGGAAAGTTCATGAGCCGGCAAACTATTTGAATGCCGACAAGCTGGGTCTTCCCCAAGCGGGTTATGGCGGCAAAATTGAGTGCAAAACGCCTTACAATGGCCAGTTTTATCCGAGCTTCACGATCGTCTCATCCAAGCCCGGCTTATTGGTCAAGGTGTATGGAAACAATCTCGTTCCTGATTTTCAGACGCAGTATCTAACGCGGGGAGACGGCAAGAACGAGGAGTTCGAGATGCCGTTTTGGATCAACGGCGAATACATGATTTATGAAGTGCCAGAGGGCGTAGAGGTCAAGGAATTGAAATTCCGCGAAACCTCCTACCATACCGAGCAGGCGGGAAGCTTCGAGTGTGATGATCCCTTCCTGAACAAAATTTGGAAAATGGCAGCCCGCACGGCGCTCACGAACATGCGCGACACCTATTATGATTGCCCAGACCGCGAGCGCGCCTTTTGGACTGGGGATGCCATGACCATCACCATGCAGATAGCTTTTCATGCTTTTGATCGAAATGCGTGGCAACTCACTCGCCATTGCATTCCGATGATGGTGGACTGGCAGAGCGCAAAAGGAGGCATAGCGTGCGGCCCAGAAGTGGGGCCAAACCGAAGAGAACTTCCCTGCCAAACCCTTGCGGTCATCGGCATGGAAGGCCTGTGGAACTATTACCAATATAGCGGAGACAAAGACTCCATCGCCTATGTTTATCCGCATGTTAAAAAATATCTTCTGGAGGGCTACGAGTTTGAGGCGGACGGACTGCTGAAATATCGCAATGGCGATTGGGACTGGGTGGATTACGGCAATGTCATCGAGGGGCAATTGCTCCAGCATGGCTGGTATTATCTTGCGCTGCAAGCGGCAACCGAGATGGCCAAGCTGACCGGCAATGATGCCGATGTGGCTGGATTTCAGGAACGGATGGAAAAGATACGGAAGATTTTTAATCCTACATTTTGGAACACGGCAAAAAACGGTTACATCACTTCTGATGAGATCGTGGGCAAAGACAAGAAAAAGCGCGACATCACCCAATATCACAAGATGCTTTTCAAGGGCGAGGGGGTTGACGAACGCGCCAGCGCGATGCCTGTGCTGTGTGGTTTTGCGGATAAGGATCAATGGCCCGGATGTCTGGAGATTATAAAATCAAAAGAACAGAGCAGTCCGTGGATGGATTTTTTCATCCTCAAAAGCCTCTTTGTCATGCGGGAACCCGATGCGGCCTTTGCGAGAATGAAGTCCAAAAAACGCTACAGCTATATCATGGATCCGAAGCGGGAATGGTCAACGCTGGCCGAATTTCTGCCGGGCGGAGGAACCAATTGCCACGGGTGGGCGGGAGGGCCGCTGGTCATTCTTTCCCGGTATGTGTCGGGCATCGAGCCGATTGAGCCTGCGTTCAAGAAATATCAGGTGCTTCCCCAACTGGGTGCCCTTAAAAAAATCAAAACGGTTGTTTCGACCGTGCGCCGCCCCATCAGTCTGGAGATAGAAAGGGGCGACGGACATTATTCAATGGTGCTGACATCGCCTCTCGACACAGAGGCGGTGGTAGGGATTCCCAAGGTCTCTCTGCCTGCGATGAAAAGCATTAAAGCCAATGGAACAGTCGTATGGCAGGACGGAAAGCATGTTGGAGCCTTGAATGGTCTGGCGGCAGAGCCGGACGACGAAAATTATATCAAGTTCCGCCTCCAGCCAGGAACATGGAAAATAGAGGCCATGTGAATGTTTATTGCGTGAAATGATAAATTTATGAAAAAAAATATTGTTCGTGTAACGGTCATTTGTGCCTGTTCGCTTTTCTGTTGCGGGATCGCGCTGGGTCAACAAACCAAGGAAATGAAAGTGTTGACTGTCGGCGTGAGTTTAGATGTTGAAAAATCGCTTCCTGTTAAAATTAATTTTACGGGCAAGCCCAAAGCTGGAGCCAAGTCGTATCTGGTCACTGGCCCGTCGTTCAAGTCCATGAACACGGGGGCGCAACCCGAAGTGAAAGTGGTTGAGGCTGATGTGAAAGATTTTGCCACTGGCTCCTCTCTGCAAGTCCCTCCCGCTTCCCTGCTTGCTTTGACTTGGGAATCAGAAAACTAATTCAAAAAACAGAAAAAACTATGATGAAAACAATCAAAATAATGTCATTTGCCGTGTGTGGGATGTTGGTGCTGCATTTGTCCGGAATTGCGGCGGAGGGTTCTGCCACTAAGCCGTTGGTCTTTGTCCTCTCGGGTCAGTCGAACATGCTTGGGCGGGCGGTGTTTAAGTCGGGTGACCAAGAGCTTTTTAAATTGCCTCCGAATGTCTCGTTCGTGGATGAAGGAGTGAAAAAAGAGGCGTTTGGTCATGGTGGCGGGTCGGGCGAGACCAAGAAGTTGACCTCAACCAGTTTCGGACCCGAGGTGGGGTTTGCCAATGCGATCACCCAGGCGATGCCTAGGCGCGAGATCATTTTGATCAAACGGGCAAAGGGGGGGACAAACATCGCATTTTGGACTCCAGAAAAAATTGCTGACGGTGTGAAAGCTGATAACCAAGGATGCAAGACGGGTCCGTGGTTCAACTTGCTGATTCACGAAGTTCGGGAAACGGTGGGATCGAAGGAAGTCGAGTGGGGTGC
>JAIFLJ010000069.1 GCA_020049135.1 bacterium
CTTTCATTCGGCTTTCTCGATGTGCCAGCATAGCTGACAACCTAACACCGTTTTACTTTTGTATCAAGTTGTTTTTGCTAGGAGCCTTAGTGACGCCTTTTCTCCCATCGCCGCTCATCGAAAAAATGAAAAACGACCATTTCATCGCACGCCCGGCCCGTCAGAAAGACGGCTCGTGGGTAACGCATTTTGTGCGGGACACCACCACCAGCACTGTTTAACATTGTCCTATGAACCATGAATGGACGGCGTTCGGGGGAGCGGCGAGAGTCAATACGCTGCGGTGCTGTCAGCTTTTCGCAGGGGCGGCTACTGAGGATTTACAAACCATAGCGGAGTTTTCGCACCCTGTTTCTTTCAAAAAAGGCGATTTTCTTTTTCGCGAAGGGGAGCCATCCCGTGGTTTTTATGTTGTGCAGTCTGGGGCGATAAATTTGCACCGCGTCAACCCATCCGGCAAAGAGCAGGTGCTGAGTGTATTTCGGGCGGGCGATTCTTTTGCCGAGGCCACGCTGGCGATGGAGACCGGCTACCCGGCTCAGGCGTGCGCGATAGAATCGGCAGTGCTCCTCCAAATTCCCAAAAATGATTTTATAGCACTGCTGAGGAAACGGCCTGAACTCGCACTCAGGATGCTCGGTGCCATGAGCCAGCACCTGCGCGTTTTGGTGGGGTTGCTGGACGATCTGCAACTCAAAGATGCAGAGACGCGGATGGTTCACTGGCTGGTCAAGCGGTGTCCGAAACCTATCTCCTCGAAGCCGTGCACCATCGAACTGGATCGCCCCAAACGAATCCTAGCATCGGAAATGGGCACCACTGGCGAAACGCTCTCGCGCACGCTGGCCAAACTAAAAAAACTCAAGCTGATAGGAGTGAAAGGCAAATCAATCCAAATCGCCAGCCCGCACGCCCTCCACGCGCTGCTGCAAAAAAATCTAGGCGGCTGTTAGAATAGGGGTCAGGCTGACATTTGGCCGGTAAAATCAGAGGAAGAGCCGGCGTGACGCCAGCGGTCCCAGTTTTCACCCTTTTTTATTTACCTCGCTCTACTCGCTAATGATTCGGGAGCACAAATAAATCTCCCTCAAAAATAACTTGACCCTTCATTGATTTTATTTTAACGGATATTACCATGAAGATTATTTTTACCAGTGAAGTTAAGTCTCTCTTTCTTTGTGTATTCCTCTTTCAAAATCTTTTATTATCGGCTCATGCGCTGTCGTGGATAGATGAAAAACCCGCTCTAGGTTCGGTCAATCTGGAGGGAGGGTTGGAGCGACGATTTTCGCTGGGGGCAGTGCGTGGTTCGTCCGAGTTTTCATTACCGATCACCTTGGAGCATCGGCTCATCGTCCATGACGAGCAGGAGGTGAAGGCGGGCGAGAGCGTTTGGGAAGTGCCCCAGTTGCGGACGGGCGTGGCTCCAGAAGGCAGGACGCATCTGGCGTGGGTGCGACCTGGAGGGAGCAAAATCAAATTCAAACTTTCTGGCATCACGGGGACATGGAAAGGCGCATGGGTTTCTGGCTGGCAGGCGCGGCAGGCGGGCAAGGGCGTTTACGAGTTCAGGAATCGCGAGGGCTTCATCTACACCTACAGCAAGGGAAATATCCGATCTCTGGCTTCCGTGCATGGGCGGGTGTTGGAATTTGAGACAGAAGGCGCGAGGATCACAAAAATCACGCAAAAAGAGTTCAAAGAACCCCTGCTGGTCGCCCGTTACGACTCGCATGGCAAAGTAGAGAGTTTGCAGGTCGCGCAGGCGAAACACTCGTTCGAATACAACGGCGTCCGTTTGTCCGCGTGGAAGACGGAGGGGTTGAAGCCCGTGACGATTGCCTACAAAAACGATCTCGTCAGCCAGATCACCGACAGGGACGGGGTGGGCACGAGCTACACTTGGCGACTGGGGGGCAAGAACAGCGGGCCATCGCTCAAAAACGACGGCATCTACTCGTATCTCTGCACCTTGGGCACGGTCACGAAAACGGACGGGCTGAAGCGGGAAGAGAAGCTGGAGGTTCAAATCAAAAGAGGGGTCATCGTCCATACGGGATACGACGGGAACGAGCAAGAAATCCAGATGGGCGGAGCGGAGGAAGGGCGCACGGTGAGCGTGCGCGGAGCCGACGGCAAGACCCTGATGAAAGTGATCAGCGATACCGAAGGGCGGGTAGTCAGCAAAAAGGCGCTCGGTCAACCGGCGCTATACTACAAATACGATGCGCGAGGGCGCATGGTCTCCATCTCCCGCGAAAATCAGGTCTGGCTGAGGCTGGAGTATGAGAAAGATTTTTTAAAACCGAGCCGGATGATCAACGCTCTGGGGCAAGCGACAGAGATCCGCTACGACGAAAACCAGCAACCTGTTGCCACGAAAAACGCAGAGGGTGCCGAGACTAAAATCAGCTACGACTCGGCGGGGCGCGTGCTCAAGGTGGAAGGGCCGATGGGCTCGACCGCCTCCTTCGAGTATGACGGGAGCGGGCGATTGGTGGGAAAACGATCGGTGGACGGGCGGGAATCGCGTTTGAGCTACGATGCCTTGGGCAGAGTCTCGCAGGCGGTGGAGGACGGGCACGAGTGGGAATTGATTTACGACGAGGTGGGCAGGCTCCAGAAAATGATGCGGGACAAAAAGCCGTGGCTCTCTGTCGCCCACGAGACGGATGTGAAGGGCAAAAAACGCACCGCGACCCTCACCCCACCCACGGGCGGGAAAGAGACGCGGGTCTATGACCTTCAGGGGCGACTGCTTTCGGAGACCGACCCGCTGGGGGCGACGACCGCCTACCAATACGATGCGGCTGGGCAACTGGTTGGATGGAAAGATGCGCGGGGCGGGTGGGTGAAGCTCGTCCTCGACAAGGCGGGGCGCGTGGTGGAACAGGGCAACGCCGTGGGGCAAAAGACCGTGCGGAATTACGACAAGTCTGGGCATCTGCAGGGGATAGACAACGGCGAGCAAAAGATCCGCTACAGCTACGACGAATACAATCGGCTCAAAGGAGTGGACTACGGGGACGGCCAGACAGTCTCCACCCAGCGCGACTCATGGGGGCGCGTCGTCCAGTCGAGCGCGGGCGATGTCACCACCCAATACCTCTATGACGAGCTGGACAGGGTGGTGGCTTTCCGCGATCTATTGCCCGATGCAGGAGTCCAAGGCATCGCCTACGAGTATGCTCCCAGCGGGCACCGCGCCAAGGTTTCGCTGTTCCGTCAAGACTCGGTCAAGAAACTGCCACCATTGACGCGGGAGACCGTGGCGCAGGCGCTCGGAGAGCCAGTGCAGACGACCGCCTACGATTATGATATGCTGGGGAGAATGACGCAGATACGGGTCAATGACCAAACGGCGGCGCGGTATGAATACGATCCGTCGAGCTTGCGGCTGAAGAGCAAAGTGCTGGGGGACGGGAGCCGCTTGGAGTATGGCTATGATGGGCGCGGACTGCCTACCTTGGCGCAAGTGCACGGGGCTGACGGGCAAGAGAAAAACAAGCTGGCTTACGGGTGGAACGACTACGGGCAGTTGAGCGAGCGGGTGTGGAACGGGGTAAAGCAATCTTACCGCTACGATGCGGTGGGGCGGCTGACCCAAGGCGAAAGCGCGACGGGCGAACAGAGCGAAGCCTACAGCTACGACCCAGCGGGCAACTTGCTCAAAAAAGAACTGGGCGGACAAGAGGAGGCGATGGAGTATGACCTCGCCAACCAGATACAGGCGGCGGGCGGGAGAAAGTTCCAGTATGATGCCGCCGGACGGTTGGCGGAGGAATCCACTGAAGGCGACAAAACCCGCTACACCTACGGCTATCTCGATAAAGTGCTGGCGGTGGAGAAAGGTGGGAAGAAGAATGCGGTGAGTTACCGTTACAACGCCGCTGGTCTGCCTGTGCAGAAGATCGAGAATGGTCGTTGCGAGAATCTGCTTTGGGACGGCATCGCGCTGGCATCCCGAGGGGAAGCGACCTACGCCAACGAGCCGCACCTGAGCGGTGGCGTGCCCGTGATGGTGAGTCAAGCTGGGACGAAATCGAGCCGTTACCCCGTGCAAGATTACTTGGGCAGTTCCGTGGGCATCATCAAAGACGGTGCTTTTCAGCCGATACGGTTGAGCGCCTTCGGCGAAGTGGATGGAAAAACGGGCGTTGAAGAGAAAGAGATTCGGTTCACGGGCAAACCCTTTGATCGTAGCCTAAAAAGCTACCGATACCCATTCAGGGATTACCGCCCCGAGTTAGCCCGTTGGACAAGTGCCGACCCCATCGGATTCCCCGACGGCCCGAACCAGCATTTCTACGCCGCCGTGCCCAATATGGGGATGGATGTGATGGGGTTGGATTACTTGGATATAAGTTTTTCCTATGGCAGTTCTTATGGTGTTGGTGTTATAGGTGGAATTTATGTAAGCCCATCTTCAACAGGTGGTTTTTCTGTTAGTCCATACATTGGTGGAGGATTGATGACAACGGGACCTGCTGGTTCAATAAGTTTTTCACCAAACAATGTATCACCTAAATCATGGTCGTGGCAGGTCTCTGCCACAGTTCCACAGACTGGGGTGGGCGTGAATTCAGGATCTTTTGGAGGTGGAGTCACCAATAGCGGAAATGACGGCTTTAATACATCGATTAGTTATGTGGAAGCAGGTATAGGTTTGCCCAACGGAGTTAGCGCAACAACATACTACACTTTTGATGAATTTATGGATTTATTTGATTTTGATAGTTGGAAAGAAATGTTCGATTCTTTTATGAATACATTTTTCTAGTGTGAAATCATCAAAATTAAGTGGTCATTTACAGCCAAATCTGGAGGAATTACTGCAAAATGCCCTTTTTCATTTTGGAACAGCGGTATCTTATTCTGCAGACTTCTCGGTAAAACAAAGTTGTGTGCATAAGGATAAGAGGCAACTACAACAATTAACCTTGGCGTAATGTATGATCGGTCCAATTTTTATTATAACTATCATATTTATTTTCTTGTTTGTATTTCTGATTAAAAACATGTCGGATGAAAAAATAAGATCATGTCATGAAAACAGAAAAAAAACAGATGACTTTTTGAGCGGTTTACTATGCGCTTTGCTTACGCCGATCGTTTGCATTTTTAAAAACGATTATCATTTACGCAATCATTACAATGAACTAAGAAAAAAGATTTCAATCCATTTTCTTGTTCCGAGCAAGGAGTCCTTTGAATCCTACAGAAAACAACACAGAATATTATCGAGCATAATTCTGTGTATTATCTTTATTGTTTATGTTGGAATGTTTAGGAATATCTTAGTAAAAGAAGATGAATATCGTTTGAGAATCAATAAACTAAACAGTGTAGAAAGATCATTTTATGATCTACTTTTGAAGAACGATGTAGAAGGAGTGAGAGCCCTTCTTGCTCCTGCAGGTTTTTCTGTTCGAACAGATGATGATAAAATTGCAAAATATTATTTTAAAAAAGCAACGATTCTAAATTCTCATTCATTTCTTTCAAAAAATAAAGAAGGCTCCGTTTTGTCTTCAGTTATATTTAAGCTCGATTATGGCGTTAAGTTTACAGGAACCGATAAAACTGCGGGGTGCAGTGTTTTTATCACGCTAGAAACAGTTTCGGCAAACGGGAAGTGCGAGTTGAAAAATATATTCTGTGGTTTTCCGTTGATGATTTCATCTCCTCTCAAACCAAACGGAAAACAGTCAGAGGCTAAAAGTGATTTTTGAAAAGTTTTTTTTGGTGAATGTTTGACGGACAACCAGAGGAAAAAATAATTTTATGCCCTTATTTTTGAGTTTTCTGTTTTTTTGTGCCACCGCAAATAACGGGTTTTCTGAGGTGGAGAAAAAAGAAGCCCCCCGTTTCGTCATCCAAAAAAGCGAAGAAAAGGATGTGCCGATAGCGGAGGCGGAGCGGCGGGTATCGGCAGGGGCGGAGAGTGTGCGGCAAGAGTCCTTGGTGATAGCAACACCGCTCCACCTCAACCCTGAAGTGAGCGTCCTGATCCGCGTGCCGATGCAGGCGGGGGGCGTGTCGGGGAGCCACGCCAGCAATGTGATTTTTTACGCGCCTTTTCTGGGCGAGGGATTTTTCAAGGAGTCGTATCACAACGAGCTGACTTTTACGCGGGGCTACACGGAGTTCACCTGCAGGATAAAAAACGACCCCAAGGACGGGGAGGATCGGAGGAAGCGGTATTACTACAAGGAGTCGGGGTGGAACGATCTGGTCTTTTTCGTGCAGGATTACATCACCCAAAAATACAGGCTGGAGCCTCGAAGATTGATCGTGGTGGGTGAATCGCTCGGAGCCTGCATGGGGGCGCAAATGGGGGTGAATGAATCGGAGAGGATAGACGCGGTGGCTTTCTTGGGGGGACGGATTTTTGACCCGCCGCAGAAAAAGAGCCGGGTGGCGTGGCTGGCGATCAATTCCTGGGGAGACTCGAACTCGGAACCCACCCGCGAATTTGTGGAGACGGTTCGCGCGCAGGGTCAAAATATCATCTACGCCGAGACCCCGCCGAGTGCTGGGCGATTTGGGGACAAGAACTTGCACCACAGCCCCGGAGAGGAAGCGTATGCGCTTTTGCTGGAGTTTATCCGAGGTGTCGTGGCACTGCGGGAGCCTTCGTCTGGCGGAGTGGCTGGCTGGTTGCAGAGATTTTTGGACAGCCCTTGGCGGACGCTCCGCTCGGAAAAAGCGATTCTCTCCGACGCGGGGAAATGGTCTGTCGTGGACGAGCGAACAGGGGTTCGCTTCCCCAGCGAAGGGACGAAGAAGGTCTGGATGGCACTGCCGCACGAGGCGGTGAAGAGCGCGAGGCAGGGAGGCGAAGTGCCGATCATCGTCCAGCCCCCGCCCGAAATCCCCATCAAAGGCGTGCTGGCTTTTTTCCACGATGACACGGGGGAGGTTCCAGTGTTGCTGATGGACTACCTCTACTACTTGGCGAAGGAGGGGTTCGTGACGGTATCGCGAAGAACCGACCCCAACCCGTATGAGGCGGCGGGGCAGATCGGGGCGTTTCTGGACTGGGTGCTGGCGCAGGAGGCTTGGAAATCGTTGCCGCTCTCCGTGGTGGGGACAGGCGAGAAAGGGCGGAGCGTCTTGCTGGCATTGAAGGGAAAAACGGAGCCGAGAATCCGGGCGCTTTCCGCGATCAGCCTCTCTCCCGTTCCCGTGGTAGAAGAGAAAAACACGGCAATGGAAGCGGACGACGCTTGGAAGGTGTGGGCGGAGCATCCGCGACCGATACTACTTTTTTACGGCGGGGACGACACGGATCGGGTGGGAGAGGGGGTGAGCGCGGAGGAGTTTCGGAAGAGGTTTCCCCAACATCCCTTGGTGCGTGTGGAGGTGCTGAAAGGAGTCGGAGCCGATCTGGGCAAGCAGTGCCCAGAAGCAATCAGGCAGATGAGGGAGTTTTTCAATTGCAGATTTTAGAATGTAGATTACAGAATGGGAAGAGTACCCTGTTCCTTCCATAAAATTAACCTTTTTTTGAAAAAGCCTCTTGTTTTCGGTATTTTTCTGTTGACATATTATAGATAATATATCTA